>DATJIA010000256.1:0-12147 GCA_035493675.1 Kofleriaceae bacterium
GGCGCCTGCGCGATCAAGCTCGCGCTCGACGAGCCGTCGCGCGTCTCGAAGCTCGTCCTGATGGCCCCCGGCGGCCTCGAGGAGCGCGAGGCGTACATGCAGATGTCCGGGATCCGGACGATGATGAAGATCTTCATGACCGGCGAGCTCACGCGCGAGTCGATGAAGAAGGTCTTCGAGCTGCAGCTCCACGATCCGTCGCTGCTCGACGACGAGACCCTCGACGAGCGCGTCGCGTGCGCGCGCGAGCAACCCAAGCGCGTGCTCACCACGCTCGGCGTGCCGAACCTCGCGCCGCGCCTGCCCGAGCTCGCGTGTCCGGTCTTCGGCTGGTGGGGCACCGGCGACAACTTCTGCCCGGTGTCCGGCGCGACGACGCTCGCGATGAAGTGCCAGGACGTGCGCGTGATGACGCTCGCGCGCTGCGGTCACTGGGTGATGGTCGAGCACGCCGATCTCTTCAACCGCCTGACGCTCGATTTCTTGGCTTCGTCATGACGCTCTCGCCCGCGCAGATCCAGGGCCACGGCGATCATCTGTACGAGGCGCTGCGCGCGCGAGCGACGGTGCCGCCGCTGACCGTGCGCGCGCCCGGCATCACGACGCTCGACGCGTACCAGATCTCGCGGCGCATCCTCGACCGCCGCACGACCGACGACGGCGAGCGCGTGATCGGCAAGAAGATCGGCGTGACGTCGAAGGCCGTGCAGACGATGCTCGACGTCTACACGCCGGACTTCGGCTGGCTCACCGACGCGATGCGCTTCGACGAGGGCACGCCGGTGCCGATCGGCGCGCAGCTGATCCAACCGCGCGCGGAGGCGGAGCTCGCGTTCGTGCTCGCGCGCCCGCTCCGCGGCCCCGGCGTGACGCCCGGCGACGTGCTCGCGGCGACCGCGCACGTGATCCCGTGCTTCGAGATCGTCGACTCGCGCATCGAGGCGTGGAAGATCCGCTATCAGGACACGGTCGCGGACAACGCGTCGAGCGGCCTGTTCCTCCTCGGCGGCGCGCGCGTCGATCCGCGGGAGATCGATTTCCCGAAGTGCGAGGTCGGCGTGACCAAGAACGGCGCGCCGCTCTCCCGCGGCACCGGCGCCGAGGCGATGGGCTCGCCGCTCGTGTGCGTCGCGTGGCTCGCGAACCAGCTCGGCGAGCTCGGCCACACGCTCGACGCCGGCGAGATCGTGCTCAGCGGATCGCTCGTGCCGCTCGAGCCGGTCGTCCCCGGCGACGTGATGCGCATGGAGATGCCCGGCATCGGGGCTGCGGAGGTCCGCTTCTCATGAAACGCAGGGTTGCGATCGTCGGTTCCGGAAACATCGGCACCGATCTCCTCTATAAGGTACGTCGCAGCGCGTCACTCGAGGCCGCGTGGATGGTCGGCATCGACGAAGCGTCCGACGGCCTCGCGCGCGCGAGGTCGCTCGGCGTGAAGACGACCGCCGCCGGCATCGACGGGCTCCTCCCGCACCTGCAGCGAGACGAGATCGCGATCGTCTTCGACGCGACGTCCGCGTACGCGCACCAGCAGAACTGGCGCAAGCTCGCCGAGCACGACGTCCGCGTCGTCGACCTGACGCCGGCCGCGATCGGTCCGTATTGCATCCCGCCGGTGAACCTGCGCGCGCACCTCGACTCGGGTGTGAAGAACGTGAACATGGTGACCTGCGGCGGGCAAGCGACCGTGCCGATGGTCGCCGCGGTCTCGCGCGTGCAGCCGCTCGACTACGCGGAGATCGTCGCGACCGTCGCGTCGAAGTCGGCGGGCCCGGGCACGCGCGCGAACATCGACGAGTTCACGCGCACGACCGCCGACGCGGTCGCGCGCCTCGGCGGCGCGAAGAAGGGCAAGGCGATCATCATCCTCAACCCCGCCGAGCCGCCGCTGATCATGCGCGACACGATCCACTGCCTCGTCGCCGGCGAGCCCGATCGCGCCGCGATCACCGAGAGCGTGAAGCAGATGGTGCGCGAGGTGCAGACCTACGTGCCCGGCTACACGCTCAAGAACGGACCGATCTTCGACGGGCGTCGCGTGACGACGTTCGTCGAGGTGATGGGGCTCGGCGACTACCTGCCGCCGTACGCGGGCAACCTCGACATCATGACCGCCGCGGCGCTGCGCACCGGCGAGGTGTGGGCGGAGCGGCTATGACGAGCGTGATCCTCCACGACATGAGCTTGCGCGACGGGATGCACCCGAAGCGCCACCAGATCACGATCGAGCAGATGGTCGCGGTGTCGACCGCGCTCGATCGCGCGGGCGTGCCGCTGATCGAGGTCAGCCACGGCGACGGGCTCGGCGGGGCGTCGATCAACTACGGCTTCCCGCTGCACTCGGACGAAGAGCTGCTGCGCGCCGTGGTGCCGAAGATGACGCGCGCGAAGATCTCGGCGTTGCTGCTGCCGGGCATCGGCACCGTCGACGATCTGCGCATGGCGCACGACTGCGGGGTCGGCACGGTGCGCGTGGCGACGCACTGCACGGAGGCGGACGTCGCCGCGCAGCACCTCGGGCTCGCGCGAAAGCTCGGCCTCGACACGGTCGGCTTCCTGATGATGGCGCACATGATCGAGCCGGCGCGCCTGGTCGAGCAGGCGAAGCTGATGGAGAGCTACGGCGCGAACTGCGTGTACTGCACCGACTCGGCGGGGCACATGCTCCCCGACGACGTGCGCGCGCGGATCGGCGCGTTGCGCGGCGCCTTGAAGCCCGAGACACAGATCGGCTTCCACGGCCATCACAACCTCGGCATGGGCATCGCGAACTCGCTCGCCGCGATCGAATGCGGCGCCGCGCGCATCGACGCGTCGGCGGCCGGGCTCGGCGCGGGCGCCGGCAACACGCCGCTCGAGGTCTTCGTCGCGGTGTGCGATCGCATGAAGATCGAGACCGGCGTCGATCTCTACGGCGTGATGGACGTCGCCGAAGATCTGATCGTCCCGATGATGGATCAGCCGGTGCGGATCGATCGCGACGCGCTCGTCCTCGGCTGGGCCGGCGTGTATTCGTCGTTCCTCTTGTTCGCGCAGCGCGCGGGCGAGCGCTACGGCGTGTCGCCGCGCGATATCCTGGTCGAGATGGGCAAGCGCAAGACGATCGGCGGTCAGGAAGATCTGATCGAAGACGTCGCGATCGATCTGGCGCGGGGGGCGCGTGGGATTTCGTGAAGAGCTGCGGGCGTGGCTCGAGGCGAGCTGCCCGAGCTCGATGCGCACGCCGATGGCCGCCGGGCAAGAAGTCTGGGGCGGGCGCAGGCGGACCTTCCCGTCGGAGGACGCGAAGCTCTGGTTCGAGCGCTGCGTCGAGCGCGGCTACACCGTGCCGTCGTGGCCCGTCGAGTACGGCGGCGCGGGCTTGTCTCCCGACGACGCCAAGATCTTCGCCGAGGAGCTGAAGCGGATCGGCGCGCGGCTGCCGCTGGTCAGCTTCGGCATCTGGATGCTCGGACCCGTGCTGCTCGAGCTCGCGAGCGAGACGCAGAAGCGCGAGCACCTGCCGAAGATCGCGCGCGGCGAGATCCGCTGGTGCCAGGGCTACAGCGAGCCCGGCGCCGGATCGGATCTCGCGTCGCTGTCGACGCGCGCGCGCCGCGAAGGCGACGACTACGTCGTCGACGGCGCGAAGGTCTGGACCTCGCACGCCGATCACGCCGACTGGATGTTCTGCCTCGTGCGCACCGACGCCGACGGGCCGAAGCACGAGGGCATCTCGTTCCTCCTGATCGACATGGCGTCGCCGGGGATCAGCGTGCGGCCGATCCCGCTGATCAGCGGCAGCTCGCCGTTCTGCGAGACGCGCTTCGACGGCGTGCGCGTGCCGGCGGCGAACTTGGTCGGGCGCGAAGGCGGCGGCTGGCAGATCGCGAAGCGCTTGCTCGAGCACGAGCGCACGATCATCTCGGTGATGCGCGATGCGGCGCCCGAGGAGACCGAGACCTTGCCGCAGCAGTTCCTTCGTGCCGGCTCGCCCGCGGGGCTGCGCGATCGCGTGATCCAAGCCGAGCTCGACTTCCTCTGCAACCGGCTGACGCTCGAGCGCAATCGCGCGGCGCCCGGCGTCGCGTCGTCGATGTTCAAGCTGTACGGCACCGAGCTGAACAAGCGGCGCAAGGAGCTGCGCGTGCTGCTCGCCGGCACGGGCGGGCTCGAGTGGAACACCGCCGCGAAGGAGTGGCTGCGCTCGCGCGCGAACTCGATCGAGGGCGGCACCAGCGAGATCCAGCTCAACATCATCGCGAAGCGCGTCTTGGGGTTACCCGACTGATGTCGTCTCGATTCGTCGACAGTCCCGAGCAGGCGGAGCTCGCGCGCGGCGCGCGCGCGTTCGTCGAGCGGCGCATCCCCGTCGCGGCGTTGCGCGGCGTGCGCGCGCGACCGGCGGACGATCGGATCGATCGCGCGCTCTGGCGCGAGTGCGCGCAGCTCGGCTGGGCCGGCATCCTCGTCGGCGAGGGCGACGGCGGCGCCGGGCTCGGCATGATCGAGGCCGGCCTCGTCGCGGAGCAGCTCGGCCGCACGCTCGCGCCGACGCCGTTCCTCTCGACCGCGATCATCGGCGGTACGCTCGTGCCGTCGCCGGCGCTGGCGGGCGGCGATCAGCTGGTCGCGCTCGCCCTCGACGAGACGCCCTTCTTCGATGCCCGCGCGTCGTGCGAGACGATCATCCGCGATCGCGGGGTGATCGGCGCCAAGCGCAACGTGCTCGACGGTCCCGCCGCCGATCGCGTGATCGTGCGCACCCAGGACGCGCTCGCGATCGTCGACGCGCGCGGCCCCGGCGTGACGATCACCGCGCTCGATCGCGTCGACAGCCGCAGCGTCGCCGACCTCCGCTTCGATCGCGCGCCGGTGATCGACACGCTCTCGCTCGATCATCTCGATCGCGCGATCACGCGCGCGACCGCCGCGCTCGCCGCCGAGATGCTCGGCGGCGCCGACGCCGTCTTCGCGACCACGCTCGCGTACCTGAAGGAGCGCCGCCAGTTCGGCGTGCCGATCGGCTCGTTCCAGGCGCTCAAGCACCGCGCCGCGCAGATCTTCTGCGAGCTCGAGCTGACGCGCTCGATCGTCCGCGCCGCGCTCGCCGCGCTCGACGCGAACGCCCCCGACGCGGAGCCGCTCGTCTCGGCCGCCAAGGCGCGCGCCTCCGACACGTACCTGCTCGCGACCGCCGAGGCGATCCAGATGCACGGCGGCATCGGCGTCACCGACGAGCTCGACATCGGCCTCTACTACAAGCGCGCGATGGCGGCCTCGATGCTGTTCGGCGACGCCGCCTATCACCGCGATCGCTTCGCGCGCGTCGCCGGCTACTGAAGCTTCACGAGCTGCTCGCGCCGATCGTCGTCGTGCGTCGTGCCGTAGATCGTGCCGTCGGCGGCGAGCTCGCCGTGCATCACACGGCGGCCGAGCTCGTGCATCGTGCCGTCGGGATCACGGCGCCACGCGCGGGTGCCGTCGCAGAGATAGAGCCCGTGCGCGTCGGCGCCGATCAGCGTGACCGCGGTGTCGCGCACGTCCGAGAGGTCCGGCAGCTTCGCCGGCGCGCTCGTCGCGGTCATCGACCAGACGTCGATCGGCTCGCGCTGGCCGATGTGCCAGTCGGACAGGTAGAGCGAGTGTCCGTCGCTGACCACGGTCGACGCCGCCCACGGGAGATCGGCGAGCGGCGCCGCGGGACGATCGGCCCACACGATCTGCGTGCGCCCCGGATCGTACCGCTTCGCGATCGCGACGACGCGGCCGTCGAGCTCGACGAGGTCTCCGACGATCAGGTCTTCGCCGGCGACCGCGACCGGCGTGCCGACGGCGCCGTCGCGCCCGACGCGCGCGACGCTCCGCCCGGCGCCGATCCATAGCGTGCCGCGATCGAGCAGGAGCGCCTCCGATCGGCCGATCGGCGCGACCACCTCGGCGCGGTGATCGGCGCGCGACCAGCGCTGGACGGCGTCGTCGCCGCCCCAGTACACGTAGCGATCGTCGACGGCGATCGGGACCATCGCCTGGCGCGTCGCCGCGATCTCGATCGGCGCGGCGCCGGCCGCCTGGTAACGCAGGTGGTTGTCGCCGTGGTGGCCGTCTTGCCACGCGAGGCCGCGCGCGTCGCCGGCGAACGTGTAGATCGTGTGGCCGCGCTCGAGCTGGACGATCACCTCCGACGGCGAGGTCGCGCGCGAGCACGCGGCGAGGGCGACGGCGAGCGCGATCCCCTTCACGCGGCCTAGAGTACCGCGAGCTCGAGCTTCGCGAGCTCCGCGGCATCGGTGACCACCTCGATGCCCGCGATGCGGTCGCCGTCGGCGGAGAAGGTGAAGCGCAGCGCGCGCGTCAGCTTGCCCTTCGGCGCCAACACCGCGCCGACCGCGCCGTCGATGAGCACCGTGCGCACGAAGCGCGCGCCCGCGCCGTACTTGACCGCGCCGCGCGCCCACGTCTCGGCGCCGCGCACCTCGGCGGGCGCGTCGCCGCCGCGCGCGACCATCGCGGGATCGAGGACCGCGACCAGCCCGTCGAAGTCGCCCGCGCGCAGCGCGGTGAGGAACGCCTCGACGGTCGCGCGATGACGCTCGCGATCAGCGGGCTGCGACGGGTCGCCTTGCAAGCGGCGGCGCGCGCGGCTCGCGAGCTGGCGCGCCGCGGTCGGCGTGCGCCCGACGATCGGTGCGATCTCCTCGAACGGCAGCGCGAACATGTCGTGCAAGACGAACGCGAGCCGCTCCGGCGGATCGAGCGTGTCGAGCACGACCAAGAGCGCGAGCCCGACCGAATCGGCGAGCGCGGCCTCCTCGGCGGGGTTGCGCGCGCCGCCCTCGTGCTGCGCCGGCTCGAGCTCGTCCTCGCGCCGCGACTTGCGCGAGCGCAGCATGTCGAGGCACACGCGCGCGACCACCGTCGTCAACCAGCCGGCGAGGTTCGAGACCTCGCTGGTGTCGGCGCGCGAGAGTCGGAGCCACGCCTCCTGCACGGCGTCGTCGGCTTCGGCGAGCGATCCGAGCATCCGGTACGCGACGTTGCGCAGGTGGCTGCGCTGGGCTTCGAACGGCTTGGAAAGGTCCACGTCACATTCTCCGCGGGTCATTCGTCAGGTCTGACGAACGAGCTCGAACCGATGTGACAAGGAGTGACGCTGTCATGCAAGCCAGGATGAAGAACCCGGTTTTCGTACTGCCCGAGGCGCTCGATGCGCTGCGCGGGCTGTGGACCATCATCGAGAAGGGCGGCGTGCCGCGCAAGACCCACGCGCTCGTGCACCTGCGCGCGAGCCAGATCAACGGCTGCAGCGTGTGCCTCGACCTGCACGCGCGCGAGCTGGAGAAGCTCGGCGAGACCCGCGAGCGCCTGTTCGCGGTCGCCGGCTGGCGCGACGCGCCGTGGTTCACCGACGCGGAGCGCGCCGCGCTCGCGCTGACCGAGTCGGTCACGCGGCTGGCGGATCGCGCCGAGGTCCCCGACGACGTCTACGCCGAGGCGGCGCGTCACTACGACGAGGCGGCGCTGTCGTCGTTGATCCTGTCGATCTCGATGATCAACGTGTGGAATCGGATCAACGTGACGACGCGCCAGGTGCCCGGTCAGTACGCCTAGTAGCGATACACGCGCACCGGGCGGCGATTGCCGACCGCGCGGTGGTGATACCGCACGTACGCGTACGGCCGATCGATGCGCAGGACCGCGCTCGGCACCACGTTCGCGCGGATGTAGCCGCGATCGTGATAGCGCGACGTCAGCCACACACCGTTGTCGTAGCGATAGTAGTAGTTGTTCGAATAGAAGACCGGATAGTCGTAGTCGGCGACGACCTGGACGTCCGGACCGATGTATTCCATGCGCGGCGTCGACGCGTACGCGGTGCCGCGCACCTCGGTGGTGCCGTAACAACCGGCGCCCGCGAGGAGGCCGGCGAGGAGGGCGGAGGACAAGAGGCGCTTCATATCGACTCCTTCAGTAGCGACGGTGGTCGCGGTAGTAGGTGCGAACGGGGACCCGTTGCCCCCGCGGAACTGGATGCGAGTAGACGCGCGCGCCGGTGCGGTAATACGTCGGACCGCGAACGTGGTAGTGCGAGTACACCCACGGTCGATCCACGCGCGCGACGCCATACGGCACGTGCGAGACCGAAACCCAGCCGCTGTCGTAATACGGCGAGCGGTACCAAGCGCCGGCGTCGTAACGCCAGTAGTAGTTGTCGGCGTAGAAGACGGGGTAGTCGTAGTCGGCGACCACCTGCACGCCCGGGGAGACGTACGCCATCGACGGCGCGTCGTAGTAGGCCGTGCCTCTCACTTCTGTCGCGCCGCAGCCTGCGAGGGCGAGGGCGGATGCGAGGATCACGGAGCGCGTCAGCATGAGAGACCTCCTTCGGATTGCGATCCGGAGAGGAGCATCCCTCGTGCCAGCACGCGCTCGACGACGAGGTGGCGGCGCGCGGCGCGCGGGTGTGATCGAGCGCGACAGCGCGCGCGTGCGCTACAGGCGCTCGATGATCGTGACGTTCGCCTGACCGCCGCCTTCGCACATCGTCTGCAGGCCGTAGCGGGCGCCGCGGCGCTCGAGCTCGTGGAGGAGCGTGGTCATCAGGCGGGCGCCGGTCGCGCCGAGCGGGTGGCCGAGCGCGATCGCGCCGCCGTTGACGTTCACCTTCGCGAGATCGGCGCCGAGCTCCTTGGCCCAGGCGAGGACGACCGGTGCGAAGGCCTCGTTGATCTCGACGAGATCGATCTGGTCGAGCTTCATGCCGGCGCGATCGAGCGCGTGGCGGGTCGCCGGGATCGGCGCGGTGAGCATCCAGATCGGATCGTCGCCGCGCACGCTCAGGTGATGGATGCGCGCGCGCGGTGTGAGCCCGTGCGTCTTCACCGCCTGTGCGCTCGCGACCAGGATCGCGGCGGCGCCGTCGGAGATCGGCGACGACACGGCGGCGGTGAGGCGGCCGCCGGGCGCGAGCGGCTGCAGCGTCGCCATCTTCTCGCGGCTCGAATCGCGGCGCGGGCCCTCGTCGTGCTCGACGCCATTGATCGGGAGAATCTCGCGCGCGAAGTAGCCTTCGTCGCGCGCGCGGATCGCGCGCCGGTGGCTCTCGAGCGCGAACGCCTCGAGGTCGTCGCGCGAGAGCTGCCACTTCTCCGCGATCATCTCGGCGGCGTGGAACTGCGAGATCGCGCGATCGCCGTAGCGCGTCTTCCAGCCCTTCGAGCCGCTGAACGGATCGGTGATGCCGAACTGCTGCGCGACCGTCATCGCGGCGGCGATCGGGATCATGTTCATGTTCTGCACGCCGCCGGCGACGACCAGATCGGCGGTGCCCGACATCACCGCCTGCGCGGCGAAGTGGAGCGCCTGCTGCGACGAGCCGCACTGGCGATCGACGGTCACGCCGGGCACGTGATCGGGCAGCCCCGCCGCGAGCCAGCACGTGCGCGCGACGTCGCCGGCCTGCGGGCCGATCGTGTCGACGCAGCCGAACACGACGTCCTCGACGGCGCCGGGATCGATCTTCGTGCGCTCGACCAGCGCGCGCAGGACGTGGGCGCCGAGATCGGCGGGATGGACCTGGGCGAGGCCGCCCTTCTTCTTGCCGACCGGCGTGCGGACGGCTTCGACGAGGAACGCTTCAGACATGGGCTTCTCCGAGCAGCAGGTGCGCGAGCCGCGTGCGGTGATCGGCGGCGCTGCCGTGCGCCGCGGCGAGCGCCCACGCGCGCTTCATCCAGAGGTGGAGGTCGTATTCGAACGAGTAGCCGATCGCGCCGTGGCACTGCAGCGCGGTCTTCGCGGCGAGGTGCGCGGCGTCGGAGGCGAGCGCCTTCGCGAGGGAGACGTCGCGCGGCGCGTCGGGCTCGCGGTGCGCGAGCGCGTAGGCGGCGCGGTGCACGCACGGACGCGCGAGCTCGACGGCGACGTGCGCCTCGGCGAGCATGTGCTTGACCGCCTGGAAGCTGCCGACCGCGCGGCCGAACTGCTTGCGGATCGTCACGTACTCGACGGTCCGCTCGATCATCGCGCGGGCGAGACCTGTGAGCTCGGCGGCGGCGGCGAACGCGGCGCGATCGTGCGCGCGCCGCAGCGCCTCGCGGTCCGAAGACAGCAGCGTGGTCTTGCGCGAGGTGACCGTCGCGAGCTTGCGCGCGCGATCGACGCTGCGCTGCATCTCGATCGTCGCATCGCGCGGGTCGATCGCGTGCAGCTCGCCGTGCTTCTCGACGAGGATCGTGCGCGCGCGGTGCGCGCTCTCGACGAACGGCATGCCCTCGAGCTGCACCACGAGCAGGCCGCCGAGCAGGCGATCGCAGGTCGCGTCGTCGCAGGTCTCGGCGACCAGCGGGATCGCGACCGCGGTGTGCGCGGCGAGCGGGCCGGGCAGGGCGGCCCTGCCGGCCTCCTCGAGGACGAGCGCGAGATCGAGCTCGTTCGCGCCGGCGCCGCCGAAGCGCTCGGGCGCGGTCATGTTCACGATCCCGGCGGCGGTCAGCGCGGACCACGCGGGGAGGTGATCGTCGGTCCACGCCTTGCGGACCGCGGTCGGCGGACACTCGCGCGTCAAGATCTCGCGCGTGACGCGCGCGAGCTCCTGTTGCTCGTCGGTGAACGCGAACCTCACTTCTCCTCTTTCGGCAGCCCGAGCAAGCGCTCGGCGATCACGTTCTTCTGGATCTCGTTGGTGCCGGCGTAGATCGGACCGGCGAGCGCGAACTGCCAGCCCTTGATCCACGCGCCGTCGTCGAGCTCCGCGTGCGGCCCGAGCAGCGCGAGCGCCGCTTCGTGCAAGCGCACGTCGAGCTCGCTCCACGCGAGCTTGTGCACGCTCGACGACGCGCCGAGCGCGGCGCCGTCGACGAGCTTGGTCACGGCTTGGAGCGTGAGCAGCTCGTACGCGCGCGCGTCCATCCACGCGCGCACGACCTCGTCGGCGACGCGGGGATCCGGCGTGCGCCGGTAGAGATCGATCAAGCGCGACGCGCTCGCGAGGAAGCGGCCCGGGCTGCGCAGCGTGAGCCCGCGCTCGCTGCCGGTGGTCGCCATCGCGACGCGCCAGCCATCGCCCGGCTGACCCAAGACATCGCGGTCCGAGACAAGGACGTCGTCGAAGAAGACCTCGGCGAAGTCGAGATCGCCGTCGAGGCGCGCGAACCCGCGCACGCGCACGCCGGGCGCGTCGAGCGGGACGAGGAAGTAGGTGAGCCCCTTGTGGCGCGGCGCGCTTGGATCGCTGCGGAACAGGCCGTGCAGCGCGTGGCAGAAGATCCCGCGCGTCGACCATGTCTTCTGGCCGGAGAGGATCCATCCGCCGTCTACTCTGCGGGCGGTCGACGACACCGCGGCGAGATCGCTGCCCGCGCCCGGCTCGCTCCAGCCTTGCGCCCACAGCGTCTCGGCGGCGGCCATCTTCGGGAGCAGCCGCGCCTTCTGCTCGTCGGTGCCGTACTCGAACAGCGCCGGCGCGAGCAAGAAGATCCCGTTCTGCGTCACGCGCGGCGGCGCGCCCGCGAGGTAGTACTCCTCCTCGAAGATCAGCCACTCGGTGATCGACGCGTCGCGCCCGCCGAACGCGCGCGGCCACGCGACGACCGCGTAGCCCGCGGCGTAGAGCTGCTTCTCCCACGCGACGTGCGCGTCCCATCCTTCGCGCGTGCCGGTCGATCCTAGATCGCGTGGCGCGTGCGCGCGCAGCCACGCGCGCGCCTCGGCGCGGAACTGCTCTTCCTCGTCGGTGAAACGCAGGTCCATTACTTGAGGCTCTTCGCCATCGACTTCGCGTCTTGGCCCGCGAGGTGATCGGAAGAAGTCAGCGAGTTGTGCGCGTGGGCGAGCTGGTGGAGGCCGTACGCCGCGTCGATCGAGTCGCGGAGGCCCATGCGATCCTCCGCCTGGTTGACCGCCTTCTTCGCGAGCGCGAGCCCGAAGCGCGGCATCTCGGCGATCTTCGTCGCGAGCGCGATCGTCTCGGCCTCGAGAGAGGCCCGCGGCACGACGCGATTGATCATGCCGACCGCCTCCGCGCGGGCGGCGCTCATGCGCTCGGCGGTGAACAAGAGCTCCTTCGCGATCCGCGGCGGCATCACGAACGGGTGCGCGAAGTACTCGACGCCGGGGATGCCCATGCGCAGCACCGGATCGGCGAAGAACGCGTCGTCGGCGGCGACG
>DATJIA010000257.1:0-5553 GCA_035493675.1 Kofleriaceae bacterium
TATCGTCAAGGCGTGAATGCGCAGGATCGCGTCGGAACGGTCCTCGACGACCGCTATCAGCTCGAACGGCTGATCGGACGCGGTGCGATGGCCGACGTGTACGCGGCGCTCGACAACACGGGCGCCGGGCACGTCGCGATCAAGATCCTCAGGCAATCGCTGGCGCGCGAGCCCGAGGCGCTGCGGCGGTTCGACCGCGAGGTGAAGGTGCAGGGGATGATCCGGCACCGCAACGTCGCGCAGCTGCTCGGCAGCGGCGCGACCATCGCCGGCGAGCCGTACCTCGTCGTCGAGCTCTTGCGCGGCAAGTCGCTCCGCACCGTGCTCAAGGCCGAGCAGCGGGTCTCGCCCGCGCGCGCCGCGAGCTACACGTGGCAGGCGCTGCAGGGCCTCGCGGCGGTGCACAAGGGCAAGGTCCTGCACCGCGATCTCAAGCCCGCGAACCTGATGCTCGAGCCGTCGCCGGGGCCGGTCGATCGCGTCGTCTTGATCGATTTCGGCTTCGCCGCGCTCGAGGGCTCGTCGAAGTTGACCGCGCAGGGCCACGTCGTCGGATCGCTCACGTACCTGGCGCCCGAGCGCCTGCGCGGCGAGGCCGCCGACGAGCGCAGCGACCTCTACGCGATGGGCGTGATCTTCTACGAGCTGCTCGCCGGCCGCCCGCCGTTCGTCGGCGCCGACGACTTCGAGCTGATCAACCTGCACCTCGCCGAGCCGCCGCCGGTGATCGAGGCGATCGCGCCCGGCGTCGTCGTGCCGCAGGAGCTCGAGGAGGTCTTGGATCGCGCGCTGTCGAAGGAGTCGGCCGATCGCTACGCGTCGGCGCTCGAGATGGCCGACGCGATCCAAGCCGCGTCGGCTGCGATTCGCTAGCCGAGATCACCGACATAGATGATACGCCGCATGGCGGACAAGTGTCCGTTATAACGGATATCGGTGCAAGCCCCTCTACATGATCCTCGGGGCCGGCCGACTCGATCCTCGTGCGGGAGACCATCGAGTTCGTCCTTCCTATCGAGCGCATCACCGCGGCGCTGCGCCTGATCGATGGATCGCGGCACGACGTCGTCTTGTTCGTGCCGATCGGCGAGACCTTCCGCGATCTGCTCGAGTCGCCGCTGCCGTTCTTGCCGGCGCGCGAGGGCAAGAGCATCCGCATCTACGCGCGCGCGCAGATCGCGACGATCACGGTCGCTGCGCCGCCGACGTCGGTCACCGCCGACGGACCGCCGCCACGCGAGGTGCCGGTCAACGTGCAGCTCGTCGGTGATCAAGCGGTGCGGGGCACGATGCGCTACGTCGCGCGCTTCGAGCGCCCGCGCACCGCGGATCACCTGAACGAGGAGGGCCGCTGGTTCCAGATCGAGGCCGGCGGCGAGCTCACGCACGTCGCGAAGGCGCACGTGCTCTACGTGGAGGAGGTCTGATGGTCGCGGTCGCCGATCTGCTGCGCTTCGCGACCGAGCAGCGCGCGTCGGATCTCCACCTGTCGGCCGGCGAGCGCCCGATGCTGCGCATCGACGGCGAGCTGGTGCGCATCGACACGCCGGCGCTCACCGCCGAAGAGGCGCACCGCCTCGTCTTCGACGTGATGACCGACGCCAACCGTCGCACGTTCCAGGAGCACCTCGAGTGCGACTTCGCGTTCGTGCTCGACGACCAGCTGCGCTTCCGCGTCAACGCGTTCGTGCAGAGCCGCGGCGAAGGCGCGGTCTTCCGATCGATCCCGAACAAGGTGCCGTCGCTCGGCGATCTGCAGCTGCCGCCCGTGATCCAGGAGCTGTGCGAGCAGGAGAAGGGCCTCGTGCTCGTCACCGGGCCGACCGGCAGCGGTAAGTCGACGACGCTCGCCGCGATGATCGATCACCTGAACACGACGATGGCGGGCCACATCCTCACCCTCGAGGATCCGATCGAGTTCGTGCACCAGCCGAAGAAGTCGCTGGTCAACCAGCGCGAGGTCGGCACCCAGGCGCGGAGCTTCACCAACGCGCTCCGCTCGGCGCTGCGCGAGGATCCCGACGTGATCCTCGTCGGCGAATTGCGCGATCTCGAGACGATCTCGCTCGCGCTGACCGCGGCGGAGACCGGCCACCTCGTGTTCGGCACGCTGCACACGTCGTCGGCGCCGAAGACGATCGATCGCATCATCGACGTCTTCCCCGCGTCGCAGCACGCGCAGGTGCGCACGATGTTGTCGGAGTCGCTGCTCGGCGTCGTCACGCAGATGTTGGTCAAGCGCAAGACCGGCGGCCGCGCCGCCGCGCTCGAGGTGCTCACCGGCACGCCGGCGGTGCGCAACCTGATCCGCGAGAACAAGACCTATCAGCTCGGCTCGATCATGCAGGTCGGCGCCAAGGCCGGCATGCAGACGATGGAGGCCGCGCTGGTCGAGCTCGTCACCTCCGGCACGATCGATCTCGCGCAGGCGCGTGCGCGCATGCCCGGCTCCGAGGCGCTCGCCGCGCTCGATCGCCGGCCCGCCGTGGGAGTCGCCCGATGAGCTTCGCTCCGTTCGAGCTGTGGGACGCGCGCATCCGGCAGCTGCTGGAGCACATGCGCAAGGTCGACGCGTCGGATCTCTACGTCACCGCCGACAGCCCGCCGGTCTTCCGCATCGACGGCGTCGGCTATCCCGCCAAGCAGTCGATGACCGGGACGTGGGTCGACGAGATGGCGCGCTCGCTCATGCTCGAGCCGCAGCGCGCGGAGTTCGCGGAGCGCCACGAGATGAACCTCGCGCTCGACGGGCCGCTCGGCCGCTTCCGCGTGAACGTCTTCCGCCAGCGCGGCGCGGTCGGCATGGTCGTGCGCAACATCCGCACGCAGATCAAGCCGCTGTCCGAGCTCGGGCACCCGCCGATCCTCGAGACGATCATGGCGTCGAAGCGCGGCATCGTGCTCTTGGTCGGCGGCACCGGCAGCGGCAAGTCGACGACCCTCGCCGCGATGATCGATCATCGCAACGCGAGCGCGACCGGCCACATCGTCACCGTCGAAGATCCGATCGAGTTCATCCACCCGCACAAGCAATGCGTCGTGACCCAGCGCGAGGTCGGCACCGACACGCTGTCGTACGCGGCCGCGCTCAAGAACGCGCTGCGCCAGGCGCCCGACGTGATCCTGATCGGCGAGATCCGCGACGCGGAGACGATGGAGGCCGCGCTCGCGTTCGCCGAGACCGGTCACCTGTGCTTGTCGACCTTGCACGCGAACAACGCGAACCAGGCGCTCGAGCGCATCCTCAACTTCTTCCCGGCCGAGCGTCATCACGAGATCTGTCTGCAGCTCTCGATGAACATGCGCGCGATCATCTCGCAGCGGTTGGTCGCGTCGCGCACCGGCGGCCGCGCGGCGGCGCTCGAGATCATGATCGACGCGCCGCGGATCAAGGATCTGATCAAGCGCGGCGAGACCGACGTCTTGAAGGACGCGATGGAGCAGAGCGCGAACGAAGGCTGCCAGACCTTCGACGGCGCGCTCTACCGCCTGTGCGTCTCGGGCCGGATCTCCGACGAGGTCGCGCTGGGCGCGGCCGACAGCCCGAACAACCTGCGCATCCGGCTCGATCGCTTCCGCGCGTCGGGGCAGGCGGATCCGGCGCGGCCGAAGCTGCGCCTCATGCAGGCGTGAGCGCGCCTTCGCGATCGACCGCGATGCCCATGATGCTCGCGCCCTTGTCGACGTAGATCGTCGCGCCCGTGATCCCCGAGCCGAGCGGCGAGCACAGGAACGCGGCGGTCGCGCCGACTTCTTCCGCGGTGAGCTCCTGCTGCAGCGGCGCGTTCCGCTTCGCGTAGTCGACCATCTGATCGATGAAGCCGATCGCGCTCGCCGCGCGCGACGCGAACGGGCCCGCGCTGATCACGTTGACGCGATGTCCCCACTTGCGGCCCGCTTCGTACGCGAGCGTGCGCGTGTCGCTCTCGAGCGCGGCCTTCGCCGACGACATGCCGCCGCCGTAGCCGGGCACGACGCGCTCGCTCGCCATGTACGAGAGCGAGACGAACGCGCCGCCGGGGCGCACGAGCGGACCGAAGCGCTGGACCATCGACGTCAGCGAATAGCTCGACGCGCTCACCGCCGCGAGATAGCCGCGACGGCTCGTCTCGAGCAGCGGCTTCTTCACTTCCGGACCGTTGGCGAGCGAGTGCACGACGATGTCGAGCGGCTGCTCGCCGAAGTCGGCCTTGATCTGCGCCGCGACGCCGCCGAGCGTGAAGTCGCCCTGATCGCGATACCGCTTCGACTCGCGCAGCTCCTGCGGGACGTCTTCGATCGCGTCGTACTCCGCGTCGAGCGCGTAGATCTTCTCGAATTCCATCTTCGCGCCGCTCGCGAGCGTCATCGACTTGTCGAGCTTGCCGCCCTTCAGCAGGAGGCGGAACACGCCGAGCGCGGGCGGCCACGTACCGACGCACACCTTCGCGCCGGCCTCCACGAGCGCCTTCGCGATCGCGAACCCGAAGCCTCCGTCGTCGGCGACGCCGGCGACCAGCGCGCGCTTGCCAGTCAGATCGATCGAGAGCATGCGCGGTTCATATCACGGCCGCGATAGATAGACGGGCTGCTCGCCGATCGTGAAGCCGCACGCGCGATAGAACTCGACGGCGCCCGGGTTGTCGGCGAGCACCCACGCCTCGCGGATCTGGTGCGACTGCATCCACGCGTCGAGCGCGGCGACCAGCGCGCGGCCGACGCCGGTGCGTCGATGTGCCTCGCGCACGCCGATCTCGTAGAGCAGGATCTCGCGGCCGTCGCCGGAGCGCTTCGGCACGACGAGGCAGTACATGTGGCCGAGGATCGTGCAGCCGTCCTCGTCGGAGGCGATCCAGTGCAGCACGCGCGGATCGCCGAGGTACGCGCGCGAGTCGGTCGGCGACAGCGGCTCGCGCTCGCCGCCGCGCCCGCCGAGATCGAAGTCTTCGTCGTCGCGCGCGAGCAGCGCGAGGATGTGCTGATCGCCGGGGCCCAGCCGCCGGACCTTCATCCGTAGTACCGCGCCTCGAGGACGTTGCCGTCCGGATCGGTGAAGTAGAACGCCTCGGGCGCGATGCCCTGCGCGCCGAAGTTGTCCTTGAGCGTGATGAGCTTCGTGCCGGTTTCGGTGAGGCGTGCGCGCAGCGCGTCGTACTCGTCCTTCGCCATCGCGAAACAGACGTGGTTGACCTTGTTGCCGGCGCTGCCCGCGGCCATCCCGTTCATCGCGGGCGCCAGCTTCATCGGCATCAGATCGATCAGCTGATCGGGCGCGAGCCGCACGCTCGGGAACATCGTCTTGCCGTTGCGATGTTCGTCGACGCGCACACCCTCGGCGCCGAGGACGCGCACATACCAGTCGACGGACGCCAGAGGATCCGCCACCCACAGGACCACGTGATCGATTCGCATCGCCATGCGATCAGCGTATCAAGAGGGTCGCGTGATGGTGCACGGCGCTGCGCGTGTCGGGGTCGCTCGACGACTTGGGGAGCGCGGTGACGACGATCGTGCGCGGCTGCGATGGATCGTCGGGGACGATCTGCACGTTCCAGTCGACCTCGCTGCTCGCGT
>DATJIA010000258.1:0-10435 GCA_035493675.1 Kofleriaceae bacterium
CGACTACCCGAACGACGACGCGCTCCTGCTCGCGACCGAGCAAGCGGTCAACGACTCGGGCGGCTTCCGCCTGTGCCTCACGCCGCGCAACGATCCGGCGTCGCACCACGATCACTTCCACCTCGAAGCGAACGTGATCTATCCGCCGACGACGCCCGCGCGCGCGAACGCGCGCACGGCGAAGCGCTGATCGATCTGGTCGGCGCCTGAGGGTGCTGCCCCGGGTCCGCTCGCTCGCGCTCGCGGCTCGGCCTTCGGCCTCGGCCCTGCCCCTCGCGGCGCCTCTATTCGAAGGCGTCGAACGTGAACGTGGCCTGCAGCGAGGCCTCGGCGCCCTTCGACATGAAGCCGGTGGCCGCGTCGCCGCGGATCACGACCTTGAAGCTGCCGGAGAGCAGCTTGGGCATGTCGGTCGACGAGACCGTGGTGCCGTCGAAGGAGACGACCATGTCGACCGGGCCGACGCCGGTCGGGTTCATGACGTGGCCGACGTCGTAGGTGTTGTTGCTGTCGTTCATGATGAACGAGACGTCGACGTCGCCGCTGAGCACCTCTTCGAGCTTGGTGACGCCGGTCGATTGACCGCCCAGCGTGAGCGTCAGCTTGTCGATCTCGATCTCTTTCGGATCCTTGCCGCCGAGCTTCGTGTGCGCGTCGGTGATGAACGCGCCGTACGGGTTGCCGCTCTCGGTGGTGATCGCCTTGTTCTCGGTGACGACCGCGTTGGCGACGTCGCCGGACTTCGCCTTGAGCTCGATGCCGACCGGCGCCGAGTAGTTGACCGGATCGCTTCCACACGCGCTCGCGGAGGCCGCCAGCGCGAAGACCGTAAGTATGCGAGTTGAAGTCATGTGCATAGGACGTCAGTGGGGGCCGGCGCATGCAAGGTTGCCGCGTAATCGTGTGGGTTTGCGCCGACAGCGTTGCCTGTTCGATCCTCGACACCAGCACGCTCGTAGAGATCCACGTCGATGCGCGTGCTTCCGCTCTTGATCGTGATCGCGCCGACGATCGCGTACGCAGACGACGAGGAAGTGATCACCGTCGACGGCGAGGCGCCGCCCGAGAGCGCATCGTCCGTCCACCTCGATCGCGACGATCTCGACGCGCGGCCGCACGACACGCCGTCGGATCTGTTCCGCTCGGTGCCCGGCCTCGTCGTCGCGCAGCACGCGGGCGGCGGCAAGGCGGATCAATGGTTCCTGCGCGGCTTCGACGCCGATCACGGCACCGACGTCGCGGTGCTCGTCGACGGCGTGCCGGTCAACCTGCCGAGCCACGGGCACGGCCAGGGCTACGCCGACACGCACTGGCTCATCCCCGAGATGGTGCAGACGATCGACGTGCACGAGGGCCCGTACGATCCGCGCTTCGGCGACTTCGCGACCGCGGGCGCGATCGAGGTGTCGACGCTCGCCGAGATGCACGGCGTGCGCACCGGCGTGTCGTCGGAGGCCACGCGCCGCGGCGTGCGCGGCTACGCGATCGCGGGCGGTCGCGGCGTCGTGTACGCGATCGACACCGGCGTCACCGACGGGCCGTTCCTCCACCCGCAGGGTCATGGCGAGCTGCGCCAGATGCTGCACGTCGCGCGCGGCGACGTCACGCTCGACGCGACCTACTACGACGCGAGCTGGAGCCAGTCGGGGCAGCTGCCGGCGGCCGAGGTCGCGGCGGGTCGCGTCGATCGGTTCGGGTCGCTCGATCCGAGCGAGGGCGGCGCGACGACGCGCGGATCGATCGCGCTGCGCTGGCGGCGCGGCGCGTGGAGCGCGCGCGTCTGGGGGCTCGGCTACGGCCTGGATCTGTTCAGCGACTTCACGCTCTACGCGCGGGATCCGCAGCACGGCGACGAGATCGAGCAGCGCGACGAGCGCGTCGTCGCCGGCGCCGAGGCGTCGTACGCGCGGCCGCATCGCGCGTTCGGGCGCGCGGCGATCGTCCAGACCGGCGTGCAGCTGCGCGGCGATCGGATCCGCACGTCCTTGTGGCACGCGCAGCAGCGCATGCGCTTGCCCGATTGCGTCACGATTGCCTGCAACGATGACCGCGACACGATCGGCGACGCCGGCGTGTACGTCGACGAATGGGTCGCGCCCGCCGATCGCCTCGAGCTTCACGCGGGCGCGCGCGCCGACGCGGTCGCGTGGCGCGTGACCGATCTCGATCCGCGCACCGCGGGCACGATGGACACGACCGCGGGCGCGGCCTCCGGCGTGATCGCGAACCCGAAGCTCGCGCTCACGTGGCACGCGACCGACGACTTCGACGTCTTCGCCGACGCCGGCGGCGGCTTCCACTCGAACGACGCGCGCGCGGCGGCGGCTTCGTCGGGGCGCGGCGCGTTGGCGCGCGCGCTCGGCGGCGAGCTCGGCGCGCGCGTGCACAGCGGCTCGCTGCGCGCCGCCGCCGATCTCTGGTACCTGCACCTCGAGTCGGAGCAGGTCTGGAACGGCGACGAAGGCGGCACCGAGGCCCAAGGGCCGACGCGCCGGATCGGCGCCGACGTCGACGTCGCGGCGCAGGTGACGCCGTGGCTCGCGATCGACGCCGATCTCTCGATCGCGCACGGGACGTTCGCCGGCGGCGGCGCGATCCCGCTCGCGCCGCGCATCTACGGCTCGGGCGGCGCGATCGCGCATCGCGGCGCCTCGTTCGTGTCGCTGCACGCGCGCGGGATCGGGCCGCGGCCCGCCGACCGTGACGGCATGCTCACCGCCGACGGCTACTGCATCGTCGATGCGGTCGCGGGCACGCGCGCCGGCGCGTGGGAGCTCGGCGTCACCGCGACCAACCTCTTGAACAGCGAATGGCGCGAGGCGCAGGTCGCCGAGATCTCGCGCGTCACGCCGACCGCGCCGCTCGCCGAAGACATCCACTTCACGCCGGGCGCGCCGCTGACGATCATCGCGAGCGCGACCTACACGATGCGCTAGAACGTGCGCGCGAGATCGAGCGCGAAGCGCGTGTGGAACGGATCGCCGGCGAGGCCGAGGGCGGCCTCGAGGCCGATCTCCCACGCGTCGATCCGATAGTGCACCCCGGTCGCGGCGTACGCGCGCGTCGTGCCCTCGATGTCGATCGGCGTGGCGACCGACGCGAGCACGTGGAGGCGCAGCGCGCGGGTGGCGCGCAGCGTGCCGCGCACCGCGCCCGCGAGCTCCTGGTGGTTCATCGGGTTCACGAGCGAACCGACCGAGCCCGCGTGGTGATGACCGCCCATGCCGTCGTCGAGCGACTGCATCCGCCCGTACGACACCGACGCGACCGCGCCGTAGTCTCCGCGCGAGATCGATCCCCACACGCCCGGCATCCACATCGCATCGCCCATGCCGAGCCCGAGCGCGCCGTTGCCGGTGTCCTCGGTGACGGCGAGCGCGACGCCCGCGCGCGCGCGATGCGCTTGCACGATCGTGCCCGACAGCGAGAACAGCAGATCGCCGGGGCCGTCGCTCTTCACGCCGCGGTACTCGAGGTGATAGACGGGCGCGCTGATGCGTCCCTCGAGCCGCCAGCCCGAGATCGACACCGTCGGCACGAAGCCGAGATAGCCGCCGCTCTGGATCGTCGCGGCGTCGACTTCGACGTCGGCGCGCGCGGTGATCGCCGGCGGCGCGGGCATCTTCATGCCCTCCATGCCCTCCATGCCCTCCATGTGCTGCATGTGATCGTGATCCATGTCCTCCATGTCGCCGTCGGCGCCGGGATGACACAGCTGCGCGCGCGCGATCGACGGCGCGCACGCGAGGATCGCGATCGCGAGCCCGATCAGTTGTCGGGCGCGCCGCACGCGAGCCACCCGAGGAGCGCGACGCGCTCCGGTTCGGTCGGTTGAGGGAAGTCGGGAGGCGGCATCTGGCAGTTCGCCGTGAAGCTCAGGATCGACGTGCGCCGGTTGAAGACCTGCTGATACGTCTGGAACGGCCGATCGGACGCTTGGCCCGTCGGCGAGTGACAGTCGTTGCAGTACGTGTTCAAGACCGGTACGACGTCGGTCGTGTAGCTCGGCGTCGGCGACGGGCACGACGACGGCGTGTCGCGCGGGCACGCCGCGTCGGTGCCACACGCGGCGACGAACACGGCGAAGCAGATCGCCTTCACGGCACGTTCAACCAGAACGCCGCATGGCCGTGCGGCGACGTTTCCACGAGATCGAGGCACGTGTGATAGACGTGGAATCGCACGAGCCACATGCCGGGCATGTCGAACTGCAGCGGCCCGATCTCGTAGACGCCCGGCGAGGTCTCGGTCGTCTTCGGGTCGGTCGGCGGCGCCGAGAACGTATCGTTGAGCGTCGCCTCGATGTACGGATCGGCGCCGGTCGCGGGCGTGCCGTCCTTCAGGTTCGTCAGCGTGAGCGTGAAGTGGATGTCGTAGTTGCGATAGACCGGCGTCGACGTCCACGCATAGTGATACTTGCAATCATCGTCGTTGCCGACCGAGTTGAACATCGTCGGCGGGAACGCCTCTTCTTCGCCGCCGTCGGGCGTGCCGGGCGGCGCCGCGTCGGGCTTGGCCTGGCACGAGGCCTGGTCGGTGTCTTGTGTGATCAGCCCGCCGTCGGGCGCGCTGCAGTGCATGTCGGCGGCGCCGGTGACCGCGCCGCCTTGCGGGCCGCTCGGTTGATCGTTGCCGCAGCCTTGTTGGATGAGCAGATACGACGCGACCATCGTCGCGAGGAACGCGAAACGCATACGCATACGGAAGCTCCGTTCGTGATCGTGAATCGTGAATCGTGATTTGGAGACCGCGGCGCTCTTCTAAGAAGGCGGCGTCTCTGGATGCACGACTCTCGACGACGGAGACGAATGCGGTGACACGATCACCTCGGTCGCGTGCGGGAGATCGATCGCGGGCGGCGCCGGCGGCGCGGTCGCCTCGGGCATCGCGTCGACGGCGGCGAGCGTCGACGAGTGACCGCACGCGCGCACGCGCTCGCGATCATCTTGATGATGCTTCTTGCCGCCGTGATGATGCGACGGGCACTGCGCGCAGCCGCAGTCGTGATCCGCGGCGTGACGGCCGCAGCAGCACTCGACCGCGTTCGCGGTCCACGCGTCCGCCGCCATCCCGACGCCGCGCAAGAGCGTCAGCGCGACGAGCGCGAAGACGGCGATGGCGCGAGACGGCCGCACCCGCGAACCTTAACACGCGCGTTCTCGACGGGAGCAGGCCGCGCTCACAGCGAGTGACATTCGCTACTCGACGGTGAGGACGTCCGTCGTCGACAGGGGCACGAACTGGATGTGGTGCGCGCCGCCTGGGACAAAGAACCGCGTGCCGAGCTTGGCGCCGCGGGTGCCCGCGCGCGGCAGCGGCATCGGCGCGAGCGTGGTCCAGGTGTCGTGCGCCCAGTCGTACGCCTCGGTGACGGCGAGCGCGCTGCCGTTCGCTTCGCCGCCGGCGCAGATCAGCTGCGCGCCGAACAGCGCGTACGCGCAGCCGCCGCGCGCGGTCGGCATCGGCGCGCGCGCCTGCCACGACGTCGCGTTGATCGGCAGCGCGAGCGTCTCGGCGAGCGGCTGGGTCGAGTCGAGCGTGCCGAGCCCGCCGGCGACGATCAGCGTGCCGTCGTCGAGGATCGCGGCGGCGGGGTGCGAGCGCGGCGACGGGAGATCGGGCAGCCGCGCCCACGAGTCGTTCGCGATGTCGTACGCGAGCACGCTCGCGAGCGACGTGTTCTGCTGCGCGCCGCCGATCAGGTAGATCATCGGCGGGCGCACGACGACGCCGGCGGCGCCGCGCTCGAGGCCCGCGGGTTGCGGCATGAGCGGCGTCCACGCGGTCTGCGTCGAGTCGAGGACGTAGGTCGCGCCGTTCGCGACGTAGTCCTGACCCTCGAGGCCGCCGAGCAGGTAGAGGCTTCCGTTCGCGGCGGCGAGATCGAGGTGCGTCCACGCGACGGGCGCGTCGGGCAGGCGGCTCCATTGATCGGTCGCGGTGTCGAGCGCGTCGACCTCGTTCACGATCTTGATCGTCGGATCGAAGCCGTCGGCGACGACCAGCCGCGTGCCGAGCGCGGTGACGCCGGACTCGAGGCGCGCGCTCGGCAGCTCGGGGCCCGCGGTCCACGGCGGCGCGGCGTCGGGCGCCGGCGTCGACGAGCCGCAGGCCGTCTCGAGCACGATCAGCAACAACGTCGCGCGCACGATCGTGAATGTAGCGCGGGAGTACGGCTTCCGGACATTTCGCAGCCGCGCGCGTGTAACCTGGCGCTCGTGGAGGGGGACGAGCGTCTGCTCGCGAGCGTCATCGATCTGCTCCCCCTCGGGGTGTGGATCGCGCGCGCGCCGGGCGGCGAGTTCGTCTTCGCCAACCGCACCTTCCGCGAGATCATGGGCATGGAGGCGCGCCCCGACGTCGCGGTCGGCGGTTACTCGGCGCCGTACGGGATCTTCGGGATCGACGGGCGCCCGTACCCCGAGCAGAAGATGCCGTTCGTGCGCGCGCTCGAGGCGCGCGCGATCATCACCGTCGACGACATCGTGATCCACCGCCACGACGGGCGGAAGGTCAACATCCGCGCGACCGCGCGGCCGATCTTCGCGGGCGACGCGATCTCGCACGTCGTGATCGCGTTCATCGACGCGACCGCGGAGATCCACGCCGAGGAGATGCGCCGCGAGAGCGAGCTGCGCCTCCGCCACCAGCAGCGGCTCGAGTCGCTCGGCACGTTGGCCGCGGGCGTCGCGCACGACTTCAACAACCTGCTCGGATCGATCAGCCTGATCTCGTCGATGCTGCGCATGCGCGAGCACGATCCGGCGCGCGCGGAAGATCTGCACAACATCGAGGCGGCGACCGAGAGCGCGGCGCGGCTCACGCGATCGCTGCTCGCGTTCGGGCGGCAGGGGCCGCTGCGCGCGGTGCGCTTCGATCCCGGCGAGACCGCGGCGTCGGTGATCGAGCTGGTGCGCCGCACGTTCGATCGCGGGATCCAGATCGCGTTCGAGCGCGAGGACGGCCTCGAGCTCACCGGCGATCCGCCGGCGATCGAGCAGCTGCTCATGAACCTCGCGATCAACGCGCGCGACGCGATGCCCGGCGGCGGACGGCTCGGCGTGCGGCTGTCGCGCGACGGCGCGCACGTGCTGATCGAGGTCAGCGACACCGGCTCGGGCGTGCCCGACGCGATCAAGCCGCGCATCTTCGAGCCGTACTTCACGACCAAGGGCGATCGCGAGCTGGCGGGGCGCGGGCTCGGGCTGGCGACGGTCTACGGCATCGTCGAGAGCCACGGCGGATCGATCGAGATCACCGACGTCGAGCCGCACGGCGCGCGGTTCCGCGTGCGCTTGCCGATCGCGTCGCCGATCGCGATCGCGGATCGGATCGACGCGCGCGCGGACGGCGTCGCGCGCGGCCGTGGGCTGGTGCTCGTCGTCGACGACGAAGCGCTGGTGCGATCGATCTTGCGACGCGCGCTGCGCGAGCTCGGCTACGACGTGCTCGAGGCGGGCGACGGCATCGAGGCGCTGCAGCAATTCGAGGCGAGCGCGCGGGTCGACGCGGTCTTGATGGACTCGGTGATGCCGCGCAAGGGTGGGCGCGAGGCGCTGATCGAGCTGCGCCGGCTGCGCGAGACGCTGCCCGTGATCATGATGGGCGGGCGCATCGTGCCGAAGGAGCGCGAGGAGCTGTTCGCGCTCGGCGCCGCCGGCGTGCTCGACAAGCCGTTCGACGTGCCCGCGCTGTCGCGGATCCTGGCCGACGCGATCGATCCCGATCAGTGATCGTCGTGCGCGCGGTGCAGCTCGACGTTCCACGTGTAGTCGTGGTCGAGCGGGATCGGCTGGCGGATCGCGACGTAGCCGTGCATGCGGACCTTGAGGATCGCTTCCTTGCCGGGCTGCGCCGCGAACGTGCCGGTGTACGGGGCGGTGCCGAGGCGCGCGCCGTCGAGGACGACGGTCGCGCCGATCGGATCGCTCACCACGTGGATCGTGATGACACCCGCGTTCGCGTCCTTCGACTCCGCGCTCGCTTCGCTCGCGCTCCGCTCAGGACGAACGGGGGCAGACGTTGACGTCGACGTCGACGTGGTCGTGGTCGTGGTCGTGGACTTTGACGGCGACGGCGACGGCGACGGCGACGTAGTCGCAGTCGTAGTCGTCTCCGGAATCGGTCTCGCGTCCTCGTCTGCGCCACCGCCTCCCGATCCGATCCACAACGCGACGATCACGCCCAACGCGATCGCGCACGGGATCCCGATCGCATACAACCGCGCTCGCGACGGCGCGATCGACACGCCCGTCGCATACCTCGACACCATCGGCATCGGCGGCACGAACGGCGGCGGCGCGGTCCCGACCGCGATCGCGCGCGGCGCGATCGGCTCACTCGTCACCGGCAGCGCCGTCCCCGTCGGCGACATCGGCAACGTCACGCGCAACGGCGTCGTCGGCGCGCGCGAGCGCTCGGTCGCGACGAACGCCGGCGCGAGCCCCGGCACGCGCAGATCCTCGACGGGCGTGAAGCGCGACGTCGGCTGATCTTCCGGCTCCTTCGATGGCGCGCGCGCGTGCACGATCGGCGGCAACGGCGGCGGCGGCAACGAAGGCGCGATCTGCACCGCCGGCTGCGCGGCGACCGGCATCGGCGGCACCGTGATCGTGCGCGTGCGCGGCGGGATCGGCGGCAACGACGGCGGCGGCAGCGTCTGCGTGCGCGGGCGATTCGTCGCCGGCGCGGCCTGACTCGCCACCCCCGGACGATTCGTGATCGGGCGCGGCGGCTTCGACGCGTCGGCCCACATCGCGGGCGGCGGCGCGGGCTCGATCGGCTTCGCGAGCGCGGCGACCACCGGCTCCGGCAAAGGCACCGGCGCCGGCGCCGACATCGGCGGCTGCGATGCCGGCCCCGACATCGCGACCAGCACGGCGCTCTCGGTCGTCGGCGCTTGCTCGCCCGCTTCGTCGGCGAGCGGCGCGCCCGCGAGCCACGGCTCGGGACGCTCGCCGAACAGATCGCCGAGCACGCGCACGACGCCGCCCGGTCCGATCTGCGCGCCGAGCTGCGTCGCGACGCGCTCGACCGCCTGCCGCATCTCCTCGCACGTGCGGAAGCGATCGTCGGGATCGAGCTCGAGCGCGTGCAGGATCACGTCCTCGAGATCGCGCGGGAAGCCGGCGACCAGCTTCGACGGCGGCGTGACGTCGCCGCGCACCATCCGCTGCACCGCCTCGTGCTCGCTCGCGGCGCGGAACGCGCGGTGCTGCGTGCACAGCTCGTACATCACGACGCCGAGCGCGTAGACGTCGCTGCGTCGATCGACCTTGTAGCCGAGCGCCTGCTCGGGCGCCATGTAGCCGGCCTTGCCCTTGACGAAGCCGGTCTGCGTCACCGTCGAGCGCTCGGTCGCCTTCGCG
The DNA here is from genome assembly GCA_035493675.1 of Kofleriaceae bacterium. Lineage (GTDB taxonomy): Bacteria > Myxococcota_A > Polyangia > Haliangiales > Haliangiaceae > JAIOQA01. Next base: position 9,369 of record DATJIA010000258.1, read on the forward strand.
ATGCCGAAGTCGATCAGCTTCACCGATCCGTCGTAGCCGCAGATGATGTTCGACGGCGAGACGTCGCGGTGCACGATGCCGAGCGGCTGGCCGTCGTTGCCGCGGCGCTCGTGCGCGTGATGCAGCCCCGACGCCGCCGACGCGATCACGGTCAGCGCGTAGTCGAACGTCAGCCGCACGTGGCGATGCCTCGCGCGGCCGAGCGTGGCGCGCACGGTCTCGCCGTGCAGGTACTCCATCGCGAGGAAGTAGGTGCCGTCGTCGGCGACGCCGACCTCGTACACCTGCGCGACGTGCTGGTGGTGCAAGGTCGCGAGCAGGCGCGCCTCGTCGAGGAACATCGTGAGGTACGACTCGTCCTCGATGCGCTCCGGACGCACGGTCTTCAAGACGACGTAGCGCTCGAAGCCGCCGACCCCGACCACCTTGGCGAGGTAGATCCTCGCCATCCCTCCGGACGCGAGGTGCCGGACCAGCTCGTACTTCCCGAGTCGATCGGCGTGTTGCACGTCGAACCAGGGTTTCATCCAGTCGGGCTGTCGAGTCAACATCCGTCTTCGGTAGAAGTCACTGTCCGGATCGTGTGAGCCCGTGGACGAATCGGGTCACCGACGAGGAGCTTGTGAGCGAGGTGCAGATTGCTCGCCCGGGGTTGCAGATCGGAGGGTAATTGTCAGCGCGCTGACGTCACCGACGCATCCGGACGCGTGCCGCCGCTCCCGCCGACTCGTCGATCTCGTAGGGTAAGGCCCTGAGCGCGTAGGAGAGCGCGCGCGGATCGCGCGGAAGCTCATCGTCGATTTGGAGGATCGCGTTGTTCGAGACGACGATCAGCCGCGTCCCATAGAACCCAGCCGTAGCAGCCGGTCCTATCATCACACGCCGTCCTTCGTTCGCGACGAGATCCCAGAGCCACACATCGTGCTCGCCCGTCGTGACAAGGCGGTCGCCGCTCGCGTCGAACGCGATCGTGTCGATCGACTCGGGCCCCGATCCGAGCGAACGCGCCGCGTCGCGCTCGAGATCGACGATGGCGAGCGAAGACTCACTGGCGATCGCGAGCGAAC
>DATJIA010000259.1:0-8105 GCA_035493675.1 Kofleriaceae bacterium
GGCTTCCTCGCGATCCCCGCCGCCGCCGATCAAGATCTGATCGCGATCGGCCCCGGCTTCACGCGCACGATCCTCGGCAGCGCGGGCTTCCCCGCGGCCGGCGTCGACATGCTCGGCAACCTCTACGGCCTCGACGGCGCCGCGCTCACGCGGCTCGATCGATCGACGGGCGTGCACACGCTGTTCGAGGTGCCGGGCACGATCGCGAAGCCGAAGCCGCCGGTCGCGAGCGAGGCGGCGACCGGCGCGTGCCCGGGGCCGACCGCGATCCGCAAGGCAACGCTCCACAACCAGCTCTGGCTCTTGCCGCTGGCGGTGATCGCGAACGACAAGCTGACCGACGCGAGCGGCGCGATCGAATCGCACAGCGACGAGATCCTCTCGACCATCGACGCGTCGCGCGCGCGCGCCGCCGGTGCGCCCGCGCTGCCGCACGACGTCTGGATCCTCGGCACGGGCGATACGCCCGCGTGTCACGGCGTCGTGCGCGGCTACTACGGCGCGACCGACGACGTCTCGCAGGACTCGATCGTCGGCGCGATCATCGCCGGCTGCGGCGCGGATCTGTCCGGTATCACCGTCGTCGACGCCGCGCCCGGCGCGTGCAAGGTCGCGCAGCTCGAGTCGGTCGAGACCGCAGATCTCCCGCCCGATCTCGCGAGCGAGGCGGACTTCGCGGTCCCCCTCGGCGATCCGCGGCTCGCTCCGAGCGCGTACTACGTCGCGTATCGCGTGCGCATCCCCGACGACGGCCGCGGCTATGCGCACCTCGCGGTCGACGATCGCGCCGATCCGCTGATGGAGGGCGATCCGGAGCCGTACTCGAGCGGCTGGCGCTGGATCCCCGCCGACGGCAAGACCGTCGAGCGCCGCGAGGTCGCAGACGATCTCAGCGAGGCGATCACCGCGCTCGTCTACGACGCGAGCGGGCCGCGCTTCGCGATCATCGACGGCGACTGCCGCTACACGATCGCGCAGATCGGCGACGACGGCGCGCTCACCCGGCGCGCGACGCGCAAGCTCGAGCGCCGCACCTGCAACCGCGAGGGCAATCCGCCCGCGGCGTGGCTGTCACCGCACGAAGGCGACCTGTTGCAGACGATGTGATTACAGGCAAGTGCCGTACTCGCGCGTCCCGATCGTGACGATCGGGTTGAACGCCTGGCAGCTGCCGGTCCCCGACGGGCACGAGCCCGCCGCGCAGTTGTTGCCCGGGCAGATGCAGCTCGGGTGGCACTCCGCCGTCGTCACGCCGCTGCGCGTGACGTTGATGCAGTCCATGCCCGCCTGGCAGTCGCGGCTGCCGTTGGTCGCGCACGAGCCGCCCGCGCCGACGGTTCCCGCCGGATCGCAGTCGGTGACGTAGCGCATCGCGCCGCCGCTCTCCTGATAGACGTGGCAGCCGAACGTCGACGGGCATCCCGCCGGCGTCTTCGACGACGGATCGCAATCGGTCGTGCACACCTTCGCGCCCGGCACGTCCATCTGCGGCGAGCCGTAGACGACCTGGATGATGCAGAGCGCGCCCGGACCGCTCGTGCAATCGCCGTCGCCGCCGCACCACGCGCGACACCGCCCGCCGACGCAGCCGTGCCCCGCCTTGCACTTCGAGTCGTCGGAGCACGTCACGTCGTCGCCGCCGCTGCCCGCGGCGAGGCAGGTCGTGCCGCCGGTCGCGAGGTTCGAGCCGTCGAGCTGACACGCGCTGCCCGAGCCACACCCGCACTGCGGCGCCAGCGAGCACGGCTGCTTCGCGCAGTTGTTGGCGTCGGGCGCGGTCGGCTTCGCGTCGGCGCCCGATCCGTTGCCGCCGTCGGTGCCCGATCCGGTGCCGTTGGCGTCGCCGCCGACACCGGTCTTCGCGGTCGCGCACGCGACCATGCAGAGCAGAACCAGCGCGCCGCGCCTCATCTATGGACGAGCCTACTGGATCTGGCTCAGTCCTGGAACAGGTTCTCGGCGGTCGTCTCCAGCCCGTGCTTGTCGCCGTGCAGCGCGTCGGAGAGATCGCTCGTGGTCTTGCGGAGGCGCGCGCCCAGGACCTGGACGAAGCTCCACAAGAGCTTCACCGCGAGCTGCGGCTCCTTCTTGATGATGTCGTAGAAGTCCTTGCGCTTGACCACGGCGACGCGCGCGGTCTCGGCGGCGGTGGCCGTGAGCGATCGCACGCTGCGGTCGACCAAGCTCATCTCGCCGAAGTGCTGGCCCTTGCCCAGCTCGGCGACGGTGACGCCCGACTTCGACAGCTTCACGGTGCCGCTCATCACGACGTACATCGCGTCGCCCGGGTCGCCCTCGCGGAACACGACCTGATCGGCCTCGAGATCCGCGGTCTCGGTGATGTTCATGACCCGCACCAGCTCCTTGTAGGAGAGGTAGCGGAACATCTGCATCCCTTTGAGGACCTCGAGCTTGAGCGAGACCTCGACCGCCTTGTGGGGCTGATCGCCCTCGCCGTCGTCGTCGCCGACGCGGATGACGATGCCGGTGATGTTGTCGTGACCGCCGCCGCCGTTCGCGATGTCGATCAGCTTGGCGGGGACGTCCTTGATGTTGCCCTCGCCGAGCGTGTCGGCGAGCGTCGCGTCGTCGAGGTAGACGTAGAGCCCGTCGGAGCAGAGCAGGAAGCGATCGCCGGGCAGGATGTCGAAGTCGAAGGTGTCGACCTCGACCGACGCGTACACGCCGACCGCGCGCGTGACCGCGTTCTTGAACTGCTTGTACGGCGAGTTGTCGATCTGATCGCGCTTGAGCTTGCCGCGGCGGACCAGCTCGTTCATCAGCGAGTGATCCTCGGTGAGCTGGTGCGCCTGCGACTGGCGCGCGAGGTAGACGCGGCTGTCGCCGACGTGCGCGATGAAGCCGCGCAGGTGATCGGGCGCGCCGGCGATCAACAAGACGCTCGCGGTCGTGCCCATGCCGCGCTTGTCCTGCTCGGCCTGCGCGCGGTTGAAGACGGTCGTGCACGCCGCCTGCAGCGCGTGCTCGAGGATCTGCAGGATCTCGATCGGCTGCACGGTCGGATCGTCGACGCGATACCGATCGATCAGATCGCGGTTGTTGTAGATCGCGTCGCGGATCTCGTGGACCGCGATCGACGACGCGACCTCGCCGGCGGCGTGGCCGCCCATGCCGTCGGCGACCATGAACAGGCGCAGCTTCTTGTCGATCAGGAAGTTGTCCTCGTTGTGCGTGCGCTGACGCCCAACGTCCGTCGCCGCGGCGAAGGTCAACTCCATCGGATCTCGGGTATCACGAAATTCACTCCGTCTGCCAGTCAGGCGCGGCGCGTCCGAAGAGGCCCGGCTCGAGCTCGTCCTCGATGAGGCCCTGGAGTAGCCGCGGCTCCGACACGCCGCCCATGTAGATGCGCCCGCCGACGACGATCGCCGGCCCGTGCCGCACGCCGCGCAGGATCGCGTCCTCGATCCGCTTGCGCGCGCGGTCGGGGCGGCGCTGTCCGAGGCAGGTGGTGAGCGCGGCGGCGTCGGCGCCGGCGTCGGTGGTGACCTCGTGCAGCGCGTCGTCGGCGGAGCCCCAGCGCGCGCCGAGGCGCGACGTCCGTTCGAGCGCCTTCGCCAGCCAGTCCCAGCCCGCGCCTTGCTCCTCGGCGCACAGGATCGTGCGCTCGACGCCGTCGGCCAGCGTCGGGTCGGCGGCGTCGGGCGCGTACCACGGGTACCAGATCACGCGGACGTCGTCGGGGAACAGCGCGGTCATCGCGGTCGCGACCGACATCTGCCGCACGCAGCTGCGCTGGGTCGGATCGCACAGGACGACGACCGGCACCGCCGCGCCGGCCGGGCCGGTCGAGGGCAAGAGCGAGAGATCGAGCGGGCGCGACAGGAGCGGCGGCACGTCGGGCTGCGGATCGCCGGAGGCGTCGTCGTCGACGGGGCCGGGCACGAACAAGGTCGCGGTGCGAACCACGGTGCGATCGAACGCCTCGGGCAGCGCCTTGCGCGGCACGCCTTGGTCGAGCAGATCCTCGGCGCGATCGTAGGCGTCTTGGTACGCGTTCTCGAGCTCGAGCTCGCCGAGCGACGGCAGCGGCTTCGAGGTCGACACGCCGTTGAAGAGCGCGTCGGGGACGGACAGGGCGTAACGGCGCTGGCGCCGCGCGGCGTTCGCCTCGAGCGCGGCCTCGTGGCGCTCGTCGTCCCACGCCGACTCGACCCGCGCGGGATCGACGCCGACCTGCGCGGCGAGATCGAGGATCTCCTGCTTGGAGAGCGTCTTCTGCGCGGCCGTGATCGCGTCGAGCATCTCGAAGAACTTCCCCTGCGCGTGCGCCTCCATCACGGCTTCGGGGACGAGGATCGATCCTTGGCGCGACAGCGGGCGCAGGACCACGCGGATGCGGCGCGGATGCTTCGCCTGCAGCGCGAGCAGCTGCTGATACGGCGCGCGCGACTGCACGGCGCCGGGGATGAAGAAGAGCTCGATCGTGACGAGCGCGTCGGCGGGGCCGATCGACGGCGGCTCGCCGGCGGGGCGGTGCTCGACGCGCACGACGTGCGGAGCCGCGTGCGCCATCGTGACGAGGGCGAGCACGATCGCGAGGGCACGCACGCGATCGAGTCTAGCGTGGCTCTTCGTCGTCGTCCCGCGGTTCCACGTCGGGCCACATCATCGTGAAGTAGATGCCGGCCGAGACGATCAACCCGAAGACGATCGCGAGCGCGAGCGGGGCCCAGCTCATACGGTGAGCTTCGCCGCGCCCGACTTCACGACGAAGTCGGGATCGATGGGGACGTTCACGCACGTCACGGTGTCGTCGGCGAGCGCGCGCTGGATCGTCGGCGTCAGCTCGGCGGGATCCTCGACGTGATAGCCCTTGCCGCCGAAGGCCTCGACGACGCGATCGTAGCGGGTCGGCGCGAGCTTGGTCGCGGGCGCGCGCTCCTGGCCGAAGATCATGACCTGCGGGCCGCGGATCTGGCCCCACGCCGCGTCGTTGCCGACGACGACCGTGACCGGCAGCTTGAAGCGCAGGCAGGTCTCGAAGTCGAAGCCGTTCAGGCCGAAGCTGCCGTCGCCCGACAAGACGAGCACCTTCTTGTTCGGGTAGAGCTTCTTGGCGGCGATCGCGAACGGCGCGCCGATGCCGAGGCAGCCGAGCGGCCCCGGATCCATCCACGTGCCCGGCTTGCCGCGCGGGATCACCTTCGAGCCGAGCGCGACGCAGTCGCCGCCGTCGCCGATCACGATCGTGTCGTCGTCGATCGCCTCGGCGATCGCGCGGCCGAGCCGGTAGTGATTGATGGGCCGCGTATCGGCGTGCGACCACTGCGCGAGCTTCGCTTCCTGCTTCGCCTCGGCCTCGCGCAGCTCGGCGACCCACGGGTTCGTCCGGTTTCCGGACGCTCCGGCCGCGGTCGCGAGCTGGCCGAGGATCGAGCGGGCGTCGCCGAGGATCGCGACCTCGGCGTCGCGGTTCTGTGCGATCTTGGTCGGGTCGCGATCGATCTGGATGATCTTCGCGCCGGCGTTGATGCCCGAGCCGTAGCCGACGCGGAAGTCGAGCGGCGTGCCGACGACGACGACGACGTCGGCGCCGCGGAAACCGTTCTTGCGCGCGTGCTGGAACGAGAGCGGATGATCCGACGGCAACGCGCCGCGGCCCATCGCGTTCAGGAAGACGGGGATGCCGGCGCGCTCGGCGAGCGCGCGCAAGGGCTCGGCGGCGTCGTCCCAGTAGACCTGCGAGCCGGCGAAGATCATCGGCTTCGACGCCTGATCGAGGAGCGCGGCGGCGCGCGTGATCGCGTCCGGATCGCCGGGCTGGCGCGGCCACGGGCGCGGCGCGGCGGGGAACTGCGGATCGGTCACCTGCTGCGTGAGGACGTCGAACGGGACCTCGATGAAGACCGGCCCCGGCACGCCGGAGGTCGCGACGCGGAACGCGGTGCGCACGTACTCCGCCAAGCGCCGCGGGTCCGACGCCGTGAGGCTCATCTTCGTGATCGGCGCGAGCAAGGACGTCTGCTCCATCTCCTGCAGCGCGCCCTTGCCCTTGAAGCGCAGCTCCGACGCGCCGCCGAACACGACCAGCGGGATCGAGGCTTGATACGCGTTCGCGACGCCGGTGACGCCGTCGGTGACGCCGGGGCCCGCGGTGATCACCGCGACGCCGCAGCCGCGCGTGAGCCGCGACCAACCATCGGCCGCGTGCACCGCCGCTTGCTCGTGGCGCGTGTCGACGATGTCGATCCCGTTCACGAGACAGCCGTCGTAGATCGGCGCGACGTGGCCGCCGCACAGCGTGAAGATCGTGCTCACGCCCTCCGCCTTGAGCTGCTTCGCGATGACGTGCCCACCGATCATGATCTCGGCCATGACTGTCCTCCCAAGCTCGGGGTCCAACCGACGACGTGGATGCGCGGCGCCGCGCCGGCGAACGCGATCGCGGTGATCGTGCCGGGCGCGACGTCGATCGCTTCGTAGCTCTCGAGCGGCGCCTCGAGGAGGTCGAGCACGAGCGCGCGGATCACCGCGCCGTGCGTGACCAGCGCGACCGCGTCGCCCGCCGGGTTGTCGGCGAGGATCTGATCGACCGCGCCGCGCGCGCGTCGCGCGAGCTCGCGCAGGCTCTCGCCGCCGGGCGCGCGCTCGTCGGGCGCCGCGATGATGCGGCGGAAGTCGGGCGTGGTCGCGACCTCGGCGATGTTGCGACCCTCCCACGGACCGAGGCGCCAATCGCCGAGCCGCGGGTCGCGCGCGACCTCGAAGCCGCGCCCGCGCGCGAGCACCTCGGCGGTCTGCGTCGCGCGCACGAGCGGGCTCGACACGACCTCGCGCAGCGGCGCGCCCGCGAGTGTCGCCGCCACAGCTTCTGCCTGCGCTTGGCCGTCGGCGTCGAGCGGAATGTCACGCTGCCCGATGAGCCGGCCTTCCTTGTGCCAGGCCGTCACTCCGTGACGGATCAGATACAACCAGGTCGGCACCGGCGGCACCTTAACACCTGATCGGGTAGGATTCGCGGCGCTCATGTCGATCCTGATCGTCGCAGTCGCCTTCGTCGCCGGTGCCGGCGCTGCGTTCGGCGGCCTGCCGTACTTCGACGTCCCCAACATCCACCTCTTCGGCAGCCTCGACATCCAACCGTTCGGCATGCTGGTCGCGACCGGCGTGCTGGTCGGCGCGGAGCTGTGCCGCCGCTACTCGATCCGCTTCGGGATCGACGACGACGACCTCCGAAAGCTGACGGGCTGGGTGGTGGTCTCGGGCTTCATCGGAGCCCACGTCTTCGACGTGCTCGCGTATCAACGCGAGGAGCTCTCCGACAATCCGCTGCTGATCGTCGAGCTGTGGAAAGGCATCTCGAGCTACGGCGGGTTCATCGGCGGATCGGCGGGGTTCGCGATCTTCGTGTGGATGCGCCGCATGCGCCCGGGCCTCATGGCCGACGTGATCATGACCGGCTTGTTACCCGGCTTCACGATCGGTCGCATCGGCTGCTCGATCGTCCACGATCACATCGGGCGCACGACCGACTTCTTCCTCGGCTTCGATTATCCCAAGGCCGCGCTCTGGGCCCGCTTCTGCCCGCACGACGCCGGCGGCCACCCGATCCCGTGCGACCCGCCCGAGTTCGGCACGCTCTCGACGATCACGCGCGCGCACAACCTCGGCTTCTACGAGCTCCTCTATCTGATCCCGGTCTGCGCGATCATCCTCGGCCTCGCGTTCTCGAAGAAGCGCACGCCGGCCGGCATGCTCGCGGTGCTCACCGGTGTGTTGTACGCGCCGGTCCGCTTCTTCTTCGAATACCTGCGCCTCAACTCGAGCGACCCGCGCTACGCGGGGCTGACGTTCGCGCAGTGGATGTCGCTGGTCGCCTTCGCCGTCGCGACGTACACGTTGGTGAAGCTGATCAAGTCCGGCAAGCCGGCCCCGCTCGCCGCCGACCTCGGCGATCGCATGGGCGGCTACCGCGAGGACGTCGCCGCGCCCAAGCGGAAGACGGTCGCCGCTTCCGACGACGACTCGGATGACGATGCCGAGTCCGACGACGCTGCCGACGACGAAAAGAAGCCGGCCGCGGCGCCGAAGAAGAAGCCGCCGCAGCAGCGGAAGAGCGGCGGCAAGAAGCGCCGCTAGCT
>DATJIA010000260.1:0-6532 GCA_035493675.1 Kofleriaceae bacterium
CGCAGCGCCGTTATGCGCGCGCGCTCGCCGCCGCGTGGATCGGCGTCGCGCTCGCCGCGATCGCGGTCGCGCGCCTCTTGTGGGCGCACCGCATCGACATGCTGCGCGACTTCGAGCCGGTCGGGACGCGCGTGATCGGCAACCAGGTCACGATCGTGCTCGCCGCCGCCGCGCTCGCCGCCGCCGCGGTGCGCGATCGCGCGATCATCGCGTGGGCGATCGTCGTCGCCGGCGGCGGATGGGCGCTGCGCGCCGACGCCAGCGCCGCGCTCGCGACCCGCGGCCTCGCGCCGCAGCTCGCGCTCTCGCTCTTGCTCGGCACCGCGGGCGCGTGGATCACGCCGGCCGCGCGCACCATCGCCGCCCTCCGAAAACGCCTCGACGCGCTCGCGCCGTCGCCGGCCGCCGCCGTCGGGCCCGCCGCGCCGCTGGTCGTGCTCGCGGCCGCCGCCGCGCTCGCCGTCGCGTTCGCGCCGCACGCGGTCGTGATCAAGCTCGCGCTCGCGTGGACCACGATCGTCGTCGCGTATCACGCGCTGCGCGCCGCGCGCACCGGATCGCCGCGCGCGAAGGTGATCACGTGCGCCGCCGCGCTGCTCGCGCTCGGCGCCGAGGCGAAGCTCGACGCCGGCGTCACCGCCGCGATCGTCTTGCCCGGCCTCGCCGCCGCGCTCGTCACGCTCGGCCACGACGCGCGGTTCGGCGCCGCCGACGGCGCCCGCCTCGACGCCTTCGAGCGCGATCACGCGCCGGTCGTCTACGCGCACGCGGCGCTGATCGCGATCGCGTCGATCTTCGTCGGCCTCTGGGCCGTGACGACGACGCGCGCGGATCTCCCGATCGCGCTCACGCGCGGCGCGCTCGCCGGCGTGCTGCTCCTGGGCGCGCTGCTCGTCACGATCGCGATCGTCGCGTGGCGCCGTCGCGGCGCGCGCGCGGCCGCGCCGTGGCTCGCGATCGCCGCCGCGTGCGGCGGCTTGTGGCTCGCCCGCGATCTCGCGATCGCCCGCGCCACCGACGGCAACGGCACCGCCGCCGGCCGCGTCGCGCAGATCCTCGATCCCGGCGCCGCGCTGCTCCGCGATCCGTCGCGGCTGGTCGCCGGCATGACCGCGACCCGCGAGACCGTCATGCCCGCCGGCGCCGACGCGTGGCGCGGCCAGGGCTACTTCGGCGCGCAGGTCGTCGATCCCGGCGTGCGACTCTCGATCGAGAACGACTACGCGCCGGTCCTGCTCCTGCGCGAGACCGGGGTGCTCGGCGTCTTGCGCGCGCTCGCGTTGCTCGTCGCGATGGTCGCCGGCCTGTGGTGGATCAGCGGCGAGCGCTTCGCGCACGGCAGCGCCTCGCAGCGCAGCCGCCGCATCGTCGCGGTCACGCTCGGCGGGCTCGCGCTGTACCAACCGCTCGCGTCGCTCGGGCTGGTACCGCTGACCGGCATCGCGTGGCCCGGGCTCGGCCTCGATTCCCCGACGGATCTGTGGGCGCTGGTCGCGATCGCGCTGTTCGTCGTGCTCGGCGCGCCGCCGCTCGAAGCGACCCTCGATCGTCACGATCGATCGCTGCGCACCACGCGCGCGTTCCGCCGCACGCGCGTCGCGGCCGTCGTCGCGGCGTCGACCGCGCTCGCCGCCGCGATCCTGCTCGTCGGTCGCGGCGCGCTCCACGCCGCGACCCGCGCGACGCCGCTCGACGATCACGATCGCGCGACGCCCGGCTTCGAGCCGCTCGCGCGCGCGTCCGACTACGCCGCGCACCTCGTGTGCCCGATCGAAGCCGGCGAGCTCGCGCCGAAAGATCTCGTCGGCCAACCGGACGACGCGACCACGCGTCGCTTCCACGACGATCTGCGCCGCGCGTTCGCGCGCGATCGCGCGGGCGGCGCCGACGAGCTCGCGCGCTTCGCGAAGGATCCGGCGCACGCGTGCACCGGCGATCGAGGCGCGTGGCACTTCGCGCGCTCGCACGACGCCGACGGCGACACCTGCGACGCGACCTGGCGCTTCGGCTGGCCGAGCGCGCACATCACCGCGACGCTCGCAGAAGGCGAGAAGCCGACCGCGCGCTGCACGATCGAGCTCGCCGGCGACGCCCTCGCCGCGCTGCGCCCGCGCGCGCCGTCGCGCCCCGACGCCGGTCGCATCCGCCTGGTCGCCGAGCCGATGGGCGTCGCCGCGCGTGATCGCGGCGAGCTCGTCGCCGGTCACCTCGTCGTGCGCTTGCGCCCCGGCGCGGGCGCGGTCGATCTCGGTCGCGCCGACGCCGGCCTGTTCGCGGGCGACACGATCCATCTCGCAGACGGCGCGCAGCTCGCGGTCGATGCGAAGCGCGGCGGCGCGATCCTGCACGTCGATCCGAACGCCGACGTCGCGCTCCTCCAAGCGAGCACGACCAACGGCTGGAACGTCGTCGCCGCGCGCGGTGACGTCGCGCTCGATCGCACCGCGATCGTCGTCGTCGGTCGCGACGCCGCGCGCCGCGTGTGGTCGTTCCGCCCGCCGCGCGCGTGGAGCGGCGATCACGACGCGACGATCGCGCCGCTGCTCGCCGACGACGTCGGCGCGGTCACGGGCCGCCGGCGGCGCCACTACGTCTACGGCGGCGATCTCCCCGAGCTCGGCTGGGTGAATCCGTTCCGCGCGCGCCAGTCGCTCGGCCTCGACGGTTGGGTGCACGTCGCCGTCTCGGAGAAGCCGACGACGGTCGACCCCGCGTGGTGCGGGACGCTCGACGCCGCGCCCGCGACGACGATCGATCCGCGCGTCTGCGCGCCGAGCCCCGACGACGGCGTGCTCGAGTGTCGCGTCACCGTGCAGCCCGAGCTCGAGCTGCAGCTCCGCCACTTGACCGAGATCATCGCGAGCGATCTCCCGACGTGGGCCGACAAGGACACCGCCGCCGCGACCACGCGCGCGAGCTTCGTCGTCCTGCGCGGCGACACCGGCGCGATCGTCGCCGCCGGCGATGTCGTGCCGGGCCGCGCGTCGAGCGCGTACGCGCCGTCGACGCCCGCGCTCGAACGCTACTTGATCTCGCTGCGCGAAGGCCGCGACGAAGCGAGCGCCGAGAAGTCCGACTGGAACGAGCCGATCGCCGCGGGCTCGGCGATGAAGCCGCTGGTCGCGCGCGCGGCCGAGCTGGTCGCGCCCGGCGCGGTCGCGGGCCTCTTCCTGTCGGCGACCGACGCCGATCCGCTGCCGCCGAGCGATCCGACCGCGAAGCCGGTGACGTGCCACGCGCGCCGCGGCAAGACGGTTCGTCCGATCCTCGGACACTGCCCGCCGACGCCGCTGGTCGAGCGCGCCGAGAGCTTCGACTTCCACGACTACCTCGCGAAGTCGTCGAACTGGTACCAAGCGGTGCTCGGCATCGCGGGGCTCGCGTTCCCCGACGGAGAGTGGACGAACGACGGCGAGACGATCGATCTCGCGCGCTCGGTCGACAGCTGGAGCACGCCGGTGCTCGTCTCGCGCGCCGGCGAGACGATCGTCGGCGAGCACGGCGTCTCGCGGCTCGCGCTGGCGCACGCGCCGCTGTGGCAGCGCTTCACCGCGCTGATCGGACGCCCGCTCTGCGACGGCGACGCCGCGACCTGTCGCCGCACGTCCGATCGACGCGATCTGTGCGCGCTGCGCGCGATGCCGATCGCGTCGCCGTCCGCCGATCTCCGCCACCTCGTCGCGCTCGGGCCCAACCGCTTCGAGCTGTCCGACGACAAGCCGCGCGCGAGCATCCCGCTGCGCGACTACTTCCAGTTCCTGCGCGGCTCCGGGTTGCACCCGCTCGGCTCGCTCGCGCAGCTCGCCGACGCGTTCGCGCGCATCATCTACGACCCCGGCACCGAGAAGTTCAAGCTCGCCGCGTCGTGGTTCCCCGTCGACGCGGTCGGCAAGCTGCCCGATTGGGACTGCGCGCGCGACGAGGGCGCGGTCGAGTCGACGCGCGGCGCGGGCGGCGGCTTGTGCGGCGTCGTGCAGCGCGGCGGCACCGCGGCGCTCGGCATGAAGCCGGTGCTCGCCGACGCGCGCGTGATCGTCTACGGCGCGAAGACCGGCACGATCGACGCGCTCGCCGACGTCAGCGAGCACAAGAACGCGTGCGAGGCGTGGAACGAGGCGCACACGATCCTCGGGCGCCCCGCGACCGAAGACGCGCAGCCGTACTGGTTGCCGTGCGGCAAGAGCGCCGCCGACGACAGCCTGTTCGTCGTCGCGTTCGGCGTGCGCACCGAGCGTGGCGTCGTGCCGCTCGTGCTCGCCCTCGACTACCAGCGCACCGGCAAGGGCGTGACCGCCGCGATCGCGCGCCACTACATCGACGCGATCGCCGCGTACTTCAGTGCGACGGCTTCCGCTTCGTCGACGACTTCGACTTCGGCTTCTTCGACTTCGACTTCGGCGAAGTCTTCCCCGCCGCCGGCCCAACCGCCGACGGCGCAACACTTTGCGCAGCCACCGCCGTGATGCTCGCACGCGCCCAACAAGGATCCGGCGGCGCCGCGAGCCCGAGCCCCATCCGCTGCGGCAACGCGGGCGCGCCGATCGCATCCTCGCGATCGCGCGCCGCCGCGAACGCCGCGCGCGACACCGACGCCAACGCGATCGGGTCGAGCCGACCGTCCGGGTTCCGGACACTCGCGCCGAGCGCGTTCGCGGTCGCGACCGCGATGCCCTCGGGGCCGCGCACGCACAGCTCCGCGCCTCCCGCAGGAAGATCCGCGGTCACCACGCGCGCCGCTTCACGCCGCACGCCGTGCAACGCCTCGCCGTACTCGGCTCGAGATCGCGCGCGCTGCGCGCCGAGCCGCGTCGCACCGAGCGCGACGACGCCGCCCGCGCCGACGACGACGATCGTTGCGATCCACGCGCCGCTGGTTCTCCTCATCGCTACAAAGACCATTCTAGCAGCGCCGCGCATTCCGCGATCGGCTACCTTCACGCCGTGGCATCGATCTCGATCCCCTCCGGAGACGCGGCGCAGGAGCAGACGCACGCCGACTCCGTGATGGAACGCTTCGCGTCTCCGCTGCGCGGGCACGCCGTCGATCGCTACCTGATCGTCGACGAGCTCGGCGCCGGCGGCATGGGCGTGGTCTACAAGGCCTACGATCCGGATCTCGGCCGCCTGGTCGCGCTCAAGCTGGTGCGCGCCGGCGCGAAGGCGCGCGCGCACGTGCGACTCCTCCGCGAGGCGCGCGCGATCGCGCGGCTCTCGCACCCGAACGTCGTCGCCGTGCACGACGTCGGCGAGCTGCCCGGCGACAGCAAGGAGATCTTCATCGCGATGGAGTTCGTCGAGGGCCAGCGCCTGCGCGACTGGCTCGCGACGCCGCGCTCGCAGCGCGCGATCCTCGACGCGTTCCTGCAAGCGGCGCGCGGGCTCGCCGCCGCGCACGACGCCGGGCTCGTGCACCGCGACTTCAAGCCCGACAACGTCCTGGTCGGGCTCGACGGCCGCGTGCGCGTCGTCGATTTCGGCCTCGCGCGCGCGTGGCGCGACGACAACGAAGCCGACGAAGACGCGCTGACCTTGCCGCGCGAACGCCTCGACGCCGACGTCCTCGATCAAGATCTGATCCCGACCGAGCACATCACCGCCGCCGATCCGGCGGATCTCGCGCACACGATCACGCCGCCGGGCGCCGCGGTCGGCACGCCGCGCTACATGGCGCCCGAGCAGCACCTCGGCCGCGACTGCGACGCGCGCGCGGATCAGTTCGCGTGGGCGGTCGCGTTCTACGAGGCGCTCACGCGATCGCGTCCGTTCGACGGCGCCGGCGCCGAGCTCAAGAAGCAGGTCTTGCTCGGCAAGGTGAAGGCGTTCACCGATTCGCACGGCGTGCCCGAGTGGGTGCAGGCGCTGATCACGCGCGCGCTCACGGTCGCGCCGAAGAATCGCTGGCCTTCGATGCACGAGATCATCCGCGAGCTCACCGCCGATCGCACCGCGCATCGCCACGCGTCGCTCGACGGCAGCGCCGACACCGAGCCGATGGTCGCCGCGTTCCCGCCGCCCGACGCGCACGCGTCGCTGATCCATCGGCTGCGCGCGCGGCTCGAGCAGGCGTGGGGCAAGAAGTCGCGCGGCGCGTATCAACCGGCGCTCGCGATCGCGCGGCAGCTCGTCGAGGATTCCGCGCGCGTCGACTATCTCCCGCTGCGCGCGGCGTCGCTCTACCTGCGCGGCAACCTCGAGCACCGCACCGGCGACAGCGCGAGCGCGAGCGGCACGCTCTACGAAGCGGCGCGCCTCGCCGCGCGCGCCGGCGACGACTGGCAGGTCGCGAACACGTGGATCTTCCTCGTGCAGGTGCTCGGCGTCGGGCTCGGCGAGACCGATCGCGCGGACGCGGTCGCGCGCGTCGCCGAGGTCGCGCTCGAGCGGGTCGGCGACAACGCGTCGCTGCGCTCGCGCCTCTTGAACTATTGGGGCGCCGCGCTCGCCGCCGGTGGACGTCACGCCGACGCCGCCGCGCAGATCGCGCGCGCGGTCGAGCTCGACTCGCAGACGCACGGACCCGCGCACGCGTTCG
>DATJIA010000261.1:0-21675 GCA_035493675.1 Kofleriaceae bacterium
TTCCGCGAGCAGGCGGTGGCGCTCCTCGAGCGCACCGAGCTGCCGATCGTGGAGGTTGCCCGTTCGCTGGGAATCCCGTCGGACACGTTGGGCGCCTGGTATAGACAGGAGATGACGCGACGGCGAAATAAGCCGAAGGTAGTCGCTGCGTCTGCGGGGGCAATGCCGCCGGAGACCGTGCAGCAGAAGCTGGCGCGGCTCGAGCGGGAGAACGCGGCGCTCAAGAAGAAGATCGAGGATCTGCAGCTGGATCGCGACATCCTAAAAAAAGCTGCGGCCTTCTTCGCGAAGGAAAGCGAGTGAAGTTCGGCTTCATCCGCGCGGAGAAGGCCTCGTTCCCGATCGCAGCGATGTGTCGCCTGTTCGGCGTGACGCGACAGGGCTACTACGCGTTCGCGCGCCGGCCGCCGAGTCGTCGAGTTAGGGCGGATATGGAGCTTTGCGCGAACGCACGCCGGATCTTCGACGAGTCCCGCGCGACCTACGGCAGCCCGCGCGTGCTGCGTGAGCTCCGAAAGCAGGGCGTTTGCGCGAGCAAACGACGCGTCGAGCGCGCGCTGCGCGGCATGGGGCTCACGCCACCGGTGCCGCGCCGCCGGTGCACGACGACGGTGCGTGACCTCTCGCATCCTGTCGCGCCGAACCTGCTCGCGCGCGACTTCGACGCGCAGCGTCCCAACGAGCGTTGGGTCACCGACATCACGTACGTCCAGACTGATGCCGGTTGGGCGTACGTCGCGGTGATCCTGGATCTGTTCTCGCGTGCGGTCGTCGGGTGGGCGGTCGATACGACGCTGACCACGAAGCTGCCGCTGGCTGCGCTCGATGCGGCCATCCGTCGCCGGCGCCCGGGCGCCGGGCTGCTCCATCACTCCGATCGCGGTTGTCAGTACACGAGCGATCAATATCGGCTGGCGCTGCAATCGCACGACATCACCGTCAGCATGAGCCGCAAGGGCAACTGCTGGGACAACGCGGTCGCCGAGTCCTTCTTTTCGACGCTCAAGGGCGAGCTCATCCACCGACGGGCTTGGCGCGACGTCTACGACGTGCGCCAGGCTGTCTTCGAGTACATCGAGGTCTTCTACAACCGGCGACGGCTGCACTCGTCGCTGGGCTATCGTTCACCGGCCGCTTTCGAGGAGGAATTCGAAGCGGCGGCCTAACCGCGTGTCAACGAAACTGCGGGAAGCCCATTGACGTCGACGTCTAAGTCCAAGTCGCCGTCGCCGTCGCCGTCTAAGTAGACGACCACGACCACGACCACGCCTACGACCACGCCTACGTCGATCTACTTGATCAGATCGAGCACGTTCGACGAGGGCAGCGTGAAGCTGCGGCCCTCGAGGAGGTCGCGCACCGACAGGCGCGCGGGCGGGGGCACGGCGAGCGGGCCCTTCTTGACGTCCTTGCCGAAGCTGCCGGCGAGCGCGCGGTAGTGGCCGGCGTCGCCGGCGGCGAAGCCGCTGAACGCGCCGCCCGACGAGAAGCTCGTGATCGCGGCGGCGAAGCTCTTCTCGAGCTCCGCGTTGGCGCCGGGCGCGGCGACGAACATCGGCCAGCCGATCGAGCGCAAGGTCATCACGGTCGAGAGCCCGCCCGGGACCTCGACGCCGCTCGGCACGACCGCGGCGTCGGCCTTGCCGACCGAGACCATCGTGAGCGCCGACTTCGGATCCGCGGCGTCGAGGATCTTGTCGAAGAAGGTCGCGTCGATCTCGCCCTCGAACAGCGCGTTGGTGATGAACGCGCCCTGCTTCGCGCCGGTCGCGGGCGCGACGATCTTCTTGCCCTTGAGATCCGACAGATGCGCGACGCCCGCGCGCCCGACGAGGATCCACGCGCCCGTCGAGCCGCCGCCGCGCACCGCGGAGGCGAGGATGTGATAGGGCAGGCCCTGGGCGGCGGCGTACGGGGCGTCGACGATCGCGAACTGCACGTCGCCCTTCTGCACCGCGGCGGCGAACGCGCCCGCGCTCGAGAAGACCTTGCCCTGCACCTTCCGGCCGCCGGCCGACGACGACAGGTGATCGGCGAGCGCGTTCACGAAGCTCACGCGATCGCCGGTGCCGCCGAACGGCGCGGTCGGCGCGTAGAGGCCGATCGTGATCGTGTCGTCGGCGCGCGCGATCACGGGCGTGCAGAGGAGCGCGAGGATCAGGAAGAGCTTCATGGCGTCCCTCCACCGTCGCCCCAGAAGCGGGTCTTCGCGTCGATCCAGTCCTTGAGCGGCGCGTAGCGGACGCCGAGCGCCATCGCCTTCTTCCACGCGTCGAGCGCGGCCTGCGCGTCGTGCTTGCGATCGTACGCGACGCCGAGGTTGACGTACGCCTCGGGCACCTCGTCCTTGATCTGCGAGAGCTGCGCGATCGCGCCGTCGACGTTGCCGTTCGCGAGATCGATCACCGCGAGGTCGTGGATGAGCTCGGGGTTGTTGCGATCGTAGCCCTTCGCGGTCAGCAGGAACTTGGTCGCCAGCCGCAGGTTGCCGTTGGCGTACGCCTCCTGCGCGCCGCGCAGCGCGATGTCGCGGGCGGCCATGCGCGCGAGCGGCTCGGCGGCGCCGCGCGCCTTGGTCCGGATCCGCTCGAGCCGCGCCAGCGCGCCCTCGGCCTTGCGCAGCGACGCGCCCTCGTTCCACGCGATCAGGATCGAGATCGCGAGCTCGTCGGCGGGCGCCGGGTACGGGCAGCTCGCCTTCGCGCTCTCGAGCTTGTGCAATTGATCGAGCGCGAGGTCGCGGTTGCCGTTGCCGGTCGCGGCGAGCGCGAGATCGCACTGCACCTCCGTCGAGTCGCCCGCGTACTTCTGCGCGTCGCGGAGCACGCGCACGGCGACGCCGAACTTGCCGGTGCGCATCGCGTCGGTCGCGGCCGCGCGCGCGGCGATCACGAGCGACTTCGCGAGCGAGGTCTTGGTCGCCGCGTCGGCGCCGGCGAACGCCGCGATCAACGCGTCGACCGCTTGCTCGCCGCGCCCCGTCGCCAGCTCGAGCGCGGCGAGATCCGATCCGGCCGCGACCGCGCGCGGATCGGATCCGTACGCCTTGATCGCCTTCGCGAACGCGTTGCGCGCCTGATCGGGCGCCTTGCCGTTCTGGTACGCGCGCGCGAGCAGGTGCCACGCGACCGCGTCGTTGGTCTTCGCGGTCGCCTTCTCGAGCGTCTTCACCGCGCCGCTCGCGTCGCCCTGCGCGAGCAAGACCGCGCCGAGCCCGCGGAACGTCGCCGGATCGTCGCCGACCTGCGCGGCCTGCTCGAACAGCGCGCGGGCCTTGCCGAGATCGGAGCTCGCCGCGGCGGTCGCGAGCGCGTCGAGCGATTGGATCAGCGGCTTGGCGGCGCGCGGCTCGCCGAGCGCGCGCGCGCGATCGAGGTGCGGGATCGCGTCGGCGGTCTCGCCGGTCGCGATCAGCGCGACGCCGGTCAGGAACTGCCCGGTCGCGTGATCGGGGTGCGCGTTCGACCACGGCCCGATGTGCGCGGCGAGCGCCTTGCCGTCGCCGCGCGCGTAGAGGACCTCGCCGTACTCGATCGTCCAGTCGTCCTCGTAGCCGGCCGGCGCGCCGACCTCGAGCAGGTGCGCGGCGGCGTCGAGCTTGCCGAGCCGGCGCTCGGCGCGCGCGAGCTTGAACGAGTAGACGTGGTTCTTGCCGTCGGCGGCGAGCGCCTTGGTGAACGCGGCCTCGGCGGCGCCCGCGTTCTTCTGCTCGAGCGCGACGTCGCCCGACAGCGCCCAGCCGTCGCCGGCGTCGGGACGCGCCTTGCGATAGCGCTCGGCGGCGCCCTGCGCGTCGTCGATGCGGCCGAGGATCAGCGCGCAGCGCCCGCGCACCAGCGAGACCTCCGGATACTGCTTCTCGAGATCCGCGATCGCGTCGAGCGCGCTCATCGCGCCCTTGCAGTCGATCGCCGCCGCGCTCCACGCGACGCCCAGGCGCGCCGCGTCGTTGTGCTTGTTCGACGCGAGCACCTGCTCGTACAAGCCGCGCGCCTTCACGGCGTCGCCCGCGCGCAGCTCCGCGTTCGCCCACTCGATGCGCAGCTTGTCCTCGCCCGCGATCGCCGACGGGCGCGCGTCGAAGTACGCCGCGAACGCGGTCGCCGCTCGCGCCCATTCGCCGCGCGTCGCGTACTGGTGGCCGAGCACCGCCTGCGCGTCGAAGCGCCGCGGCTGGCGCGCGACGATCTTCTCGAGCATCGCGGTGCCCTCGTCGGTCTTGCCGACCTGCACCAGCTCGATGCCGAGCGCGGTGGCGACGTTGTCGTTGTCCGGCGCGAGCTGCTGCGCGCGGCGCAGCACCGTGATCGCCTTGTCGTGCTCGCCGAGCACGCCGTGCACCGACGCGCGCAGGATGTAGAGATCGATGCGGCGCGGGTTCACGCGCAGCGCGTGATCGAGCAGCTCGGCGGCGCGAGGGAAGTCTTGCTTCGCGATCGCGCGGCGCGCGTCACCGGCGAGGACCTCGGTCTCTTCGTCTTCGGCCTGCGCCCGGATCTGCCTCGCCTGCGTCGCCGAGCCGAGGAGCAACGCCACGATCAAGAGTCGCTTCACGCCGCCGCCTCCTTGTCCGCCGCCCGAACGACGTACTGGATGATCACGAGCGTCATGTCGTCGTCGACCGGCTGCTTGCCGCCGAACGCCGCGACGTCGCCGAGGATGCGCTCGCACAGCTGCGTCACGTCGACCTCGCGGCTGCCCTCCGCGACCAGCGCCTTGCGCAGCCGCTTGTCGCCGAAGCGCAGGCCGTTCTCGGCGACGCGATCGGTGAGGCCGTCCGAGGTCAAGATGATGTAGTCGCCCTGGCCGAGGCGATATTCGCCGAGCGCGATGTGCAGGTTGTCCCAGCCGAGCGGGTTCGAGCGGATCGCGAGCGTCTGCAGCTCGGCCTTCTTGCCGGGGATCGCGCGGCGCATCACGTACGGGAAGGTGTGCCCCGCGTTCGCGAACTCGACGCGCCCGTCGGGCCACACCATCAGCGCGCAGCACGTCATCAACAGGCGGCGCCCGCCGACGTCGCGGATCGCGCGATCGATCGCCTGCAGGACGATCTTGGTGGTCAAGGTCGTGTGATCGAACATCGCGAGCGCCTCGACGGCGCCGCGGCCGGTCGCCGCGATCATCGCGCTCGGCATGCCGTGGCCGGTCACGTCGCCGACGACGACGAGCAGACGCCCATCCGAGAGGCGCCGATAGCTCCACCAGTCGCCGCCGCACGCCGACGCCATCTCGCAGCGGCCGATCAGCGCGAAGCGATCGATCTTCACGACGTCGGGCGGCGGCGTCATCAGATCCTGCACCGACCGCGCGACCTCGACCTCGCGCTCGAGGCCGGCCTTGTGGGTGAGCTCCTCGACCAGCGCGCCGAGCGACTCGGCCATCATGTTGAAGCTCTCGCCCAGCTCGCCGACCTCGTCGCTGCGCTTGACCGCGACGCGGGTGCCGAACTCGCCGGTCGCGATCGTGCGCGCCTGCTGCGACAGCGCGCGCAGCGGCCGCGTGATGCGCACGCCTTGCCACGTGCCGAGCAAGACGCCGACGAGCAGGATGATCGCGGCGACGATGATCTGCTGGCGCGCGCTCTCGGCGGCGCGGTCGTTGCCGTCGGCGATCGCCTGCTCGCGCGCGCGCGCGAGCGAGCTGGTGTCGATCGCGAGGCGGACCTGACCGACCCGGTTCTGCTGACCCTGCGCGTCCGACAAGAAGACCGGCGCGCCGAGCAGCAGCGCGTCGGAGCCCTTGGCCTCCTTGACCGGGACGTCGGCGGTCGAACCTTCGATCTTGGTGACCATGTCGTCGTCGTAGACGTCGCCGTCCTTCTTCGGCGCCTTGGTGCTCGCGCCGACCACCTTGTGATCGGTGTCGAGGATCAGGATCCACTCGAGGTCGCTGTTCTCGTCCGCGAGCCGGCGCGCGGTCTCGCCGAGCTTCGTGTAATCGCTCGCGCCGAGCAGCGATGCCGACGACGCGGCGGCGTTGCGCGCGAGCGCGGTCGCCTCGCGGCTGATCGCCTCCTCGAGATCGTGACGACGCGCTTCGCCGGCCGCGGTGGCGAGCGCGCGCATCGTCGTCAAGCTGTACCAAGCACTGGTGGCGATCGACGCCGCGAGCAGGAACATCGTTCCGATGACCAGCTTGGTGCCGAGCGACACACCTCTCCGTCGAGCCATTCGAGTCGTCTCCCCCGACGAATGGTTGAGGGAGCATTGTACGCGAAAGCGCCTTGACCAGTGCCGGCGATCCGTCGCCTAATGATCCTGAACGCAACGGCTCGGGGGAGGCGATGCGTTCGTAACGAATGCGACACTTCACGTGGCTCGCCGTCGTCGGGACGTGCGTTGTTGGTGCGTCGACGGGCGTAGCCCGCGGCGACGGCGGCGCGATTCCGATCCGTGACCTTCCGCCGTTCCCGGAAGTGAAGAGCGACACGTCCGGAGTGTCGGCGGTGTCGATGTACGGCGCGGTCGCCACCGAGGAAGAGACGGTCGTCGGCGCCGCGAAGCGCGAGCAGTCGCTCGGCACCGTCGCCTCGGCGGTCACCGTGATCACGAGCGACACGCTGCGAAGGTTCGGCTATCGCAATCTCTCGGAGGCGCTGCGCTCGGTCGCCGGCGTCTACATCGTCGACGATCGCCAGATCGCCCGCATCGGCGTGCGCGGCGTGCAGCTGCTCGGCGACGCCAACACCCGCATCCTGATCCTGATCGACGGCACGCCGCTCAACGAGCCGTGGTCGCAGTTCGTCGATGGCTCGACCGCGATCCCGGTCAGCATGGACGACGTCGCGCGCATCGAGGTCATCCGCGGTCCGGTGTCGTCGATCTACGGCACCAACGCATTCCTCGGCATCATCAACATCGTCACGGTCGAGGCCGACAAGGGCGCGCGCGCCTACGGCCGCACGACGATCGACACGCTCGGCACCGTCGGCGCCAACGCCGCATTCAACCAAGGCGACATCAACCGGCAGGTACGCGGCAGCGTCTCGTACTCGTACCGGACCGGCGAGCGGCTCAGCTACGAAGATCTGATGGGCACGACCTCCGCCGACGGCGCGCACGCGCTGTTCGGATCGATCGCGCTCAACTACGATCGCTTGTTCGCGCAGGTGCGCGCGTACGATCGCATGCGCGAGCTGCCCGGCGCGCCGTACAACAGCTCGTACGGCTCGTCGAAGAACACCAACAACGATCGCCACATCCTCGCCGAGGTCGGCTACACGCGATCGGTGACCGACAAGGTCACGCTCGCGGTGCGCGCGTACGCGAACCGCTACCAGTACGACGGCCACCTCGTCTTCGACAGCAAGCCCGAGTTCTCGACGGAGGCGACCTCGCTCTGGTACGGCGGCGAGGTCCGCGCGCTGATCGATCTCGTCAAGCGCGACAACCGCAACCTCTTGTCGCTGACCACCGGCGCGAACGTCGAGCTCACGCAGACGCGCTCGACCGCGTCGACCGCGATGACCCCGATCGAGAAGGACTTCGACATCACCGGCGTGTACCTCGAAGCCACGAGCGAGCCGAAGAAGTGGTTCGCGCTCACCGCCGGCGGCCGCTTCGATCGCAACTCGCTGTTCCAGAACAAGGCGTCGCCGCGCGCCGCGCTCTTCCTCCACTCCGGCGACGACTACGGCGTGAAGGTCCTCTACGCGCAGGGCTTCCGCAACCCGAGCATCTTCGAGGCGTACTACGACGACGGCCTGCGCTTCACGCCGGCGCTCGACGGCAGCGGCGTGTCCTCGCTCAAGCCCGAGACGATCACGTCGTACGAGGTCGTCGCGTACGGACGCCCGTACACCGGCGTGAAGCTGCGCGTGTCCGCGTGGCAGTGGGACATGAACAGCTTGTTGCAACGGCAGCAGGTCTTCATCGGACCGCCGGTCAACGATCTGCGCCTGCGCTACCAGAACAGCGGCTCGCTGATCTCGCGCGGCGTCGAGGTCGAGAGCTCGTACCGCGACGTCGCCGGCCGCTACGCGTACGCCAACGCGGCCTTGTCGTACACCGGCCGCAACTGCCTCGGCGACACCGGGCTCGGCAACTTCACGCTCGATCCTTCGATCAGCAAGGGCAACTGCGACTTCCGCCAGAACGCGCCGGTCTTCGTCGGCAAGGCGGGCCTGTCGTCGCAGATCCTCTTCGATCTCTTCTACGCGTCGGGCGAGCTGTCGTACGTGTCGTCGCGCGGCACGCAGGACATGAGCACGACCGTGCCCGCGTACGTCGGGCTCGACGCGATCTTCTACGCGCCCGACGTGCACGGCATGGACGTCACCGTCGGCGCGCGCAACCTGCTCGGCGCG
Source organism: Kofleriaceae bacterium (assembly GCA_035493675.1). Taxonomy (GTDB): domain Bacteria; phylum Myxococcota_A; class Polyangia; order Haliangiales; family Haliangiaceae; genus JAIOQA01. Next base: position 8,306 of record DATJIA010000261.1, read on the forward strand.
GAGAACGTGCCCGCGCAGTCCGACTACAACCGCGGCAGCGGCGCGACCGAGATCCAGGTCCTCGAGGTCCCGGGGCCGGGTCGCATGATCTTCGCACGCGTGGGGTACCGATTCTGATGAGGTCACCTTTGGAGAAACGACCGATCCTCGTCGTGCACCGCGACAAGAAGACCGTCCGCACGGTCCACCGCATCCTCGGCGGGACGTTCTGTCCGATCGAGATCGTCGAGACGCTGGCCGAAGCGGAGGCGAAGCTCGCCGAGACGCAGCCGTACCTGGTCGTCGTCGATCACGAGATCGTGCTCGAGGATCACCAGAACGGCGTGCTCGCGCGGCGCGGCGGCGCGCCGTGCCTCGTGCTGATGCAGGACACCGAGCCCGACGACGTCGCGACGATGCTCGGGCTCGATCACCTCTCGTACCTGATGGCGAACCCGATGCCACTCCTCGCCGAGGAGATGAGCGTCACCGCGCTCAAGCTGATGCGGCGCGAGATCTGGGGCCTCGAGAAGTATCTGTCGTGGGGCACCGAGATCCGCGAGCACGTGCTCGACGACGCCGAGCAGCGCGTCGCGGTGGTCGAGCGGCTCGATGCCGATGTCCACGCGGCCGGGTTCGGACCGCGCGTCGCGGCGCAGGCCACGCTGATCGCCGACGAGCTGCTCTCGAACGCGCTCTACAACGCGCCCGTCGACGCCGGCGGCGCGCGCTATCGCGGCGACGTCCCGCGCCACGGCACGCGCGCGCTCACCGAGCGCGAGCAGGTGCGCCTGCGCTACGCGTGCGACGCGCGCTACCTCGCGGTCGAGGTCGGCGACTATTTCGGCTCGCTCGATCGCGCGACGATCCTCCGCTGCCTCGCGAAGGCCGGCGGCCGCCGCGTCGAGAAGGTGTCGATGGACACGCGCGGCGCCGGCATCGGCCTCGCGACCGTGTACGGCACCTGCAATCACCTCGTCTTCAACCTCGATCCCGGGCGGCGCACGGAGGTGATCGCGTTGATCGACGTGCGCTTCCGTCCCGCCGAGCTGTCGAACGCCCTCTGTTCGTTCGGCGTGTTCACCGCCGAGGAGTCGCCATGAGCGCCGCTGCCGCCGTCAAGAAGTCCATGGGCCGCACGCAGATCACGATCGCGCCCGCGGGGGACGCGACGCTGATGACGATCGCCGGCGAGATGGACGATCAGGCGACCTTGTCCGAGCTGTCGCCGTCGCTGTCCGGGAAGATCATCGTGGATCTCGGCGGCGTGCGCTTCATCAACAGCGTCGGCGTGCGCGAGTGGATCATCTTCTTGCACGACCTCGAGGAGAAGAAGTGCAAGGTCGTCTTGCGCAACTGCTCCGAGCGCATCGTCCACCAGATGAACATGGTGCTCGAGGCGCGCGGCGACGCCGAGGTCGAGTCGTTCCACGCGCCGTACGTCTGCGACAAGTGCGGCGCCGAGCACGCGATCTCGATCCAGGTCGCGCCGAACCGCGAGCAGCTGCTCTCGTTCGAGATCCCGACCCAGACGTGCCCCGACTGCGGCGGCACGATGCAGTTCGACGATCTCCCCAACCGGTACCTGTTGTTCCTCTCGTAAGGAGCCACCATGCGGAAATTGATCGGGATCGTGTTGTGTCTGGCGGCGGCGTGCGGGGGCGACGAAGGCAACAAAGGGCCGGTGACGATCGCGCTGCTCACCCCGAAGACCGGCGCGCTCGCCAGCGTCGGGCAGTCGTTCGAGAAGGTCTTCGGCGTCGCCGCCGACAACATCAACGCGCAGGGCGGCGTCGACGGTCGCATGATCGCGACGGTCGTGATCGACACCGAGACCAACGCCGACACCGCCGGCGCCAAGCTGCAGGCGGCGATCGACATGGGCGCGGTCGCGGCGGTCGGCCCGGCCACCTCGGGCGAGGTCACCAACGCGTATCCGATCGCGGCGATGAAGAAGGTGCCGATCATCTCGCCGAGCTCGACCGCGCCGGCGCTGTCGAGCGGATCGCTCAATCCGCCCGACGACGGCTACATGTTCCGCAACGTCCCCGACGACTCGATCCAGGGGATCGCGATGGCGTACTACCTCGGCACCAAGCGCACGCCGACGGTGAACAACGTCGCCGTGCTCTACGAGAACTCGCCGTACGGCGACGGCCTGCGCAAGGCGTTCGTCGGCGTGTTCACCGGCGCGCCGACCAACGGCCACGTCGACGTGCAGACCAGCTTCACGCAGAACATCGACGACGCCGGCGCGACCACCGCGATCGCGGATCTCGCGACCAAGCTCAACGCCGCGACCACCAAGCCGACGATCATCGTGATGATCGCGCTCGAGGGCGACGCGATCAAGTTGAGCAAGGCCTGGGCCGCTTCGTCCGATCCGGTCTTCACCGGCACGTCGTTCTTCTTCACGGATGGCGCGCGCTCGTCGGGCTTCTTGAGCGGCTCGCCCGCGCAGGTGCACGGCATGTGCGGCACCGCGCCGACCTTCCCGGTGACCGGCCTCGCGTACACGACGTTGAAGACGAGCTTCGAAGCGAAGTACCCGGGCGAGTCCCTCGAGTCACAGGTCTTCGCGCCGAACGTGTGGGACGCGACCAACCTGATCGCCGCCGCGCTCACGCAGCAATCGCACGACTTCGCCGGCGAGACCCTCGGCGGCGAGCACCTGCGCGACCTGATCACGACCGTCTCGAAGGGCGGCCAGACCTTCCGCGCCGATCAATGGCGCACGATGATCTCGGACGTGCACAACGGCACCGACGTCGACTACGACGGCGCCGCGGGCCCCAACGACTTCGACGTCAACGGCCAAGCGATCGGGCCGTACGAGGTCTGGTGCATCAACGCCGACGGCTCCGCGTTCAGCCAAGAGCTCTTCCTGGACGCGCAGGATCTACAGAACCTCTAGCGCCGGGGCGCTCGCGTACATCGATGAGGCCGTGTCGGCGCCAGCCCGTCGTGAGCAGCCAGACCGTCGGGTAGTGCACGGGCAGGACCTCGTACGTCGGTGGTAGTCGGAAGCCGGCGAACGACTCCATGCCCTTCCAGCCGTCGAAGGCGATCGCCGACGAGAACGGATCGATGCGCCACGTGCGGCCGCGATCCTCGTGGTGCTTGCGCCAGTTGTTGAAGATGTACGCGTAGGCGTTTCGGGCTTGGCGCGGGGTCGTGATGCTCTCGGCGTGGTAGCGGTCAGCGAGGACGCGTCCCTTGCGGCCGCATCGGCGATTGAGCCGGCGCGCGAACGAGATCGAGAAGCTCTGCATGCCGCGGGAGAGCGCGCGTTTGTCGTGCGCTTCGATGAGGAGATGCAGGTGGGTCGCTTGGACGCTCGCGGCGACGACCTTGAAGCCGTCGCGCGGGAAGCCGGCGAGGAGCGCGTCGGAGACGCATCGATAGGCGACGCGGCGGCGGAGGCGTCCGACCGCGGGCACGACGCGGATCGTGACGTGCACCGGATGATGGCGGCTTAGCTTCGGCCGGCGGAGGTGGCTGACGCCGGCGCGCGGCCCGTTCGGTGGACGACCGGCGCCCGGGCGTGCGCCGCCGCGCGTGTGGAAGCGCAGCTCGGTCTGTCGAGGGCGGCGCATTGATTTAGCATATATCATTACCGGTTCGGAAATGCTACGAGAATCTCGGCGCGCTGTGGACCGTGACGCCCTGTGACCGTGTGGACAACGCCCGCAGGGCTGCGAGGCTGGGCGTAGGGCGTTGTCCACAGCGGTCACAGGGCTTGGACAGCGCCCGCGGTGCGCCAAGTCATGGGGGGCGGGCGCTGTCCACACCGCCCACAGCGCTATCGGCGGTTCCGGAGTTTCTTATTTGGATCCGAAACCGAAACATCTCAAAAGGGCGGCGGCGCGGAGTCACGTGATCGCGCGAAGGTCGGCGCCCGCGCCGATGTGGGCGCTCGGGAAGAGAGCCTCAGAGGACGAGCCAGCCGTGGAACGGCCCCGACGCGGGCGCGGCCTGCCACACCATCCAGATCGATCCGCCGACCGCGGTCGCGAAGATGTAGAGCTTCCCATCCGCGTCCAAGACCAGCGCGAGCTCGTCGACGGACTTCATGCCGGCCGCGAGCGGGATCTCCTCCCACCAGCCGTTCCACGCGAGCGGCGCGCCCGCCTGCCAGAGATGGATCACGTGGCCCGTCGTCGTGACGCCGAACGCCTCGAGGTGCGAATCGCCTTTGTTGCGCACGACGCGGATCGATCGCATCGCGTCGGGCGTGCCGAGCGGCGACCAGCCGGTCCAGCTCGTGAGGTCGGTCGACTCGAGGCTCGCGTCCTTCATGCTGTCGTGGAACGCGCGGCCTTGCTCGTCGAGCGCGACGAGCTCGAGGCGACCGTTGACGTCGACCGCCGCGTCGATCTGCTTCCACGCGTGCGCGTCGTCGGCGAGCGTCATCCAGCTCGTCCAGTCGCTCGCGGTCTGCACCATGTGCATCACGCGATGATCGTCGAGCGCGAAGACGTGGACCTTGCCGCCGACCGGACCTTCGTCGTTGATCGCGACGACCTGCTCGACGTTGTCGTCGATCCACGTGCCCCACTCGCCCCAGCCGCTGTTGGGCGCGGCCTGCGCCACGTGCGCGAGCTGCGCGCGGCCTTCGTGGCGCTGCACGGCGAAGACCTGCTGGCGACCGGTGCCGTCGGAGGCGATCGCGAGCTGCGCGTTGTCGCCGGCGCCGAAGCGGCCCCAGCTCGCGTCGTCCCAGCCGTGCGCGCGCTGCTCGGCGCCGACGATCGCGCCGCTCTCGTCGATCGCGGCGACGCCGACGCGGCCGTCGCGCTCGCGGGTCGGCACGAGCGCGCGCACGGCGATCGGATCCGCGAGCGGCGTCCACGCGCCCCACGCGCCGTCCTTGCCCTGCGCGATCCGCCACGGTCGGCCGCGCGCGCCGATCGCGAAGACCTGCAGATGACCGTCGGGATCGAGCAGCGCGGCGGGCGCGCGCATCGGGCGCAGATCCGGGCGCGTCGACGCGACGTCGTCGCCGCGCGCGGTCGCGCAGTCGTCGAGCGGTTGCATGCCGCGCACCGCGCCGGGCGCGTTGGCGACGATCCAGTCGTACTGCGACGCGTCGCGCTCGAGCCCGCCGCTCACGATCTTCGCTTCGGTGAGGCGCTCGTCGAGGCACGCCATGCGGCGCTCGAGCACGGCGTCGCTGATGTCGCCGCGCGCGGCGGCCCTGCACGCCGACGTGTGCAGGCCGATCCAGCGCGCGCGCAGATCCTTCATCGCGGCGTCGGCCTGCGCGAACGCGTCGGCGGCGATCGGCTGCTTGGTCGCGACGAACGCGGCCTTCACGCGCGCGCGCTGCGCGTCGTCCCACACCGAGCCCCACGCGGCGGGGCCGCCGTCGCAGGTCGGAGCGGACGCGCGCGATCCGAGCAGCAGCGCGGCGGCCGCGGCCGCGCCGACGACGGCGACGCCGGCGAGCGCGCGCGCCGGCGTGATCGCGGCGCGATGATCGAGCTCGCGCAAGAGCTCGGTCATGTTCGCGGGGCGTAGGTCGCGATCGGACGCGAGGCCGCGCTCGAGCACGCGCCTCGCGCGCGCCGGCACGCCGCGCTTCGCGGGCGCGCTGACTTTCGGCAGCGAGACGGGGACGTCGGCGGGGCCCTCGAACATGCGGCCGTCGAACGGGCGCGCGCCGTAGATCGCTTCGTAGAGCGCGACCGAGAACGAGAACAGATCCGATCGCGCGTCGACCTTCGCGCCGGCGAGCTGCTCGGGCGACATGTACGCGGGCGTGCCCACCAAGCTCGTCGACGATCGCTGCGCGGCGCGCGCGATCGCCGCCGGCGACGGACGCGGCCCGGCGCCCTGCCAGCGCGCGAGCCCGAAGTCGGTGACGCGCACGCGGCCGTCGCGCCCGACGAGGATGTTGTCGGGCTTGACGTCGCGGTGCACGAGCCCGGCGGCGTGCGCGGCCTCGAGCCCGCGCCCCGCCTGCACGAAGACGTCGCGGATCGCCGGCCACGATCGCGCGTCGCCGGCGAGCCACTCGCGCAGCGTGCGGCCCTCGACCAGCTCCATCACGATGAACAGGTGATCGTCGTGGACGTCGGCGTCGTGCACCGCGATCACGTTCGGGTGCGAGAGGCGCGCGAGGGTCTGCGCCTCGCGCAGCATGACGTCGCGCGCCTCGGCGGCGCTGCGATCGCCGATCGCCTCGCGGCGCAAGAGCTTCACCGCGACGTCGCGGCCGAGCTGCGGATCGTGCGCGGCATAGACGACGCCCATCGCGCCGATGCCGAGCACGCGTTGCACGTGATAGCGGCCGATGGAGGAGCCGCGCCCGAGCAGCGCCTCGTCATCCTGATCGTCTTCGGGCGCGCCGAAGGCCCCGGCGTCGGCGACCAGGTGCCGGCACGCGTCACATCCGTCGAGGTGCTGGATCAGCGCGAGGCGCGCGGCGCCGTCGAGCCTTCCCTCGAGCAGATCCACGATCGTGTCGTCGTCGGGGCACGTCATGCTACCGTCGGCGTGGCATGGGCGTCGCGGATGACGCGATCGATCGCGCGATCGCAGCTGCCAAGGCGGCGTGGCCGACGATCATCGTCGACGACGACACGTTCCGTCAATCGCTGCTCCGCGGCGCCGAGGGCCAGCCCGATCCGGCGCGCGCGATCGCGGATCTGTGCGCGGCGGATCTCTGGCTCGCGCAGGCGTGCGCGCGCGGCGACAAGCGCGCGCTCGAGGCGTTCGATCGCGAGCACCTCGCGCGCGTGCCGATCTTCCTCGCGCGCCACCCCGCGCGCCCGCTCGCCGACGAGGTCCGCCAGGTCCTGCGCGAGCGCTTGCTGATGCCGCGCGAGGACGCGCCGCCGCGCATCGCCGACTACTCGGGCCGCGGCCCGCTCGGCTCGTGGCTGCGGGTCGCGACCTTGCGCGCGGCCGCGAACCTCACGCGCAGCGAGAAGACCCACGACGAGCTCGCCGACAACGATCTGCCGACCGGCGCGTTCGCCGAGGTGCCGGAGCTGCGCGTGCTCGAGGGCCGCTATCGCCAGGCGTTCCGCGACGCGTTCCGAAAGGCCTTCGCCGCGCTCGAAGCCGACGAGCGCGCGGTGCTCAAGCTGCACTTCGTCGACGGCGTCACCGTGCGCCAGCTCGCGCCGATCCTCGGCGTGTCGAGCGCGACCGCGGGCCGCCGCTTGCTCGCCGCGCAGCAACACCTCGGCGATCTCGTGATCGCCGAGCTCGCGGAGCACACCGATCAGCCCGCCGCCGAGCTCGAGAGCGTCGTGCGTGCGCTCATGAGCAAGCTCGAGGTCAGTCTGTCCGCGCTCCTGCAGTGACGTCACATTCGATGTGACACCCCGAACGTGCATCTGTCTCACGAGACGGCACGGACTGCGCGCGATCCGCCCGAGCGCGCAACAACGGCGCGAATTCCGCGCCGGACGCGGGCACCGGACTTGCGTCACCCGCGCCCGTGCGCCGCACGATCATCGAGCCGTTCAAGATCAAGGTCGTCGAACCCTTGCCGCAGCTGACGCGCGCCGAGCGCGAGGCGGTCCTCCGCGAGGCGGGCTTCAACCTGTTCCTCGTGCCCGCGCGGCGCGTGACCTTCGACTTCCTCACCGACTCGGGGACGACCGCGATGAGCGCGGCGCAATGGGCGGCGATGATGATCGCCGACGAGAGCTACGCGGGCTCGCGCAGCTTCGAGGCGCTCGAGGCGGCGGTCCGCCGCATCACCGGCTTCCCGCACGTGATCCCGACCCATCAAGGCCGCGCGGCGGAGCACCTCTTGTTCTCGCTGCTCGTCGAGAAAGGATCGATCGTCCCGTCGAATCATCACTTCGACACCACGCGCGCGAACATCGAGCAGCGCGGCGGCGAGGCGATCGATCTCGCGCGATCGCATCCGCTCGCCAGTGACGTGCCGTTCAAGGGCGACATCGATCTCGAGCGCCTCGACGATCTCTGCCGCCGCGAGCGCGCGCGCATCCCGCTCGGCATGATCACGATCACCGACAACGCGGGCGGCGGGCAGCCGGTCTCGCTCGCCAACCTGCGCGCGGTCGCATCGATCTACCAGCGCTACGGCATTCCGTTCGTGATCGACGCGTGCCGCTTCGCGGAGAACGCGTGGCTGATCAAGCGGCGCGAGCCCGATCAGGCGGCGCGCGGCGTGCGCGAGATCGCGCGCGACGTCTTCGCGCTCGCCGACGGCTGCCTGATGAGCGCGAAGAAGGACGGCATGGTCAACATCGGCGGCTTCATCGCGCTGCGCGCGCCTGCGTGGGTGCCGCGCCTGCGCAGCGCGCTGATCCTGACCGAGGGCTTCCCGACCTACGGCGGCATGGCGGCGCGCGACATGGAGGCGCTCGCGGTCGGGCTCGACGAGGCGCTCGAGGAGCCGTACCTCGAGTATCGCGAGGCGGTCGCCGCGTACGTCGCCGCCGGGCTCGAGCGGATCGGCATGCCGATCATGCGGCCGCCCGGCGCGCACGCGGTCTACGTCGACGCCGGCGCGCTGCTCGCGCACATCCCGCCGTCGCAGTTCCCGGGGCAAGCGCTGGTCACCGCGATGTACCTCGCGGAGGGCGTGCGCGCGTGCGAGATCGGATCGGTGATGTTCGGCCCGACGGCGCAGCGCGAGCTGGTGCGCCTCGCGTTCCCGCGCCGCGTCTACACGCAGGCGCACATGGATCACGTGATCGAGGGCCTCGCGCCGATCAGCGCCGAGCGTGATCGACTGCGCGGCCTGCGGATCGTCGAGGAGCCGCCGTTCCTACGTCACTTCACCGCGCGCTTCGCGCCGCTGTAGACTCGGCGCATGCGCTTCGTCTTGTGCGTGCTCGCCGCGGTCGCGCTCCATGGATGCACGAAGACGTGCACCGACGAGGCGCGCGCCGGGATCCAGGTGCGGTTGACCGACATGGCCGGCGGCGCCGCGCTCGCCGGCGCGACCGTGAAGGCGATCGACGGCACCTACGTCGAGACGCTCATGGACTCCGCCGGCACGTACACCGGCGCGTACGAGCGAACCGGCACGTACACCGTCACCGTCGAGCTGTCCGGCTACACGCCGATGACGATCGAGCCGGTCGAGGTCAAGAAGGACGACTGCCACGTCATCACGCGATCGATCGACGTGATGCTGACGCACACCTGAGAACGACTTCCGTCTACCGACTTCCGTCTACCGAGGTTCCGGAACCCGGAAGACGGAAGCCGGAGGACGGAGGTCGATCCGGCTCCGCAGCGGCTCCGGCTTGTAGACGAGGCCGTCGCGGCGCGACGGCGCCGGGCACGTGCCGGTCGCGCGGAGCTGCAGCGCGGCCGCGAGGCGCGCCTCGCTCGGATCGCCGAGCGCGTGCGTGAAGTCGTCGGCGACCGCGCAGTCGGGCGCGAAGCCGTCGGCGTAGTCGCCGAAGCCCTTCGCGTTGACGCCGCGGAACTGGATCGCGAAGTAGGTCGTGCCGCAGTTGTCGGCGGGGTAGAAGCCGTACGGCTTGCCGCACGTGATCGCGCCGATCTGGATCACCTGCACGTCGATCCCGTCGAGGGCGTTCATGATCGCCTCGCTCGCCGAGCACGTGTTGGGCCCGGTCAAGACGAACACGCGCTGCAGATCGAGGTGCGGCAGCGGCGGCGCTCCCTGCGTGAAGACCGCGGTGTCGTAGAACGGCGTCGGCGCGAGCGGCTCGCCGGTGACCGGATCGGTCGTCGGATACTGATCGTTGAACTGCGTCAGCTCGAAGGTCTTGCCCGCCGACGCCGGGCCCGCGATCTCGTACGCGACCTCGCTCGCGATCGCGAGGTAGCCGCCGCCGTTGTAGCGGAGATCGATCACGAGATCCTTCACGCCCGCTTGCTCGAGCTGCGCGATCGCATCGGACAGCTCGCTCTCCGCGGTGAGGATGTGATCGTTGAACTGGAAGTACCCGACCTCGCCGTTGGCGAGCGTCTTCACGTTCTGCACCGGCGTGCTCGTCACGTCGGCGGAGACGAGCGTGATCGTGCGCGGCGCCGGCGCGCCGACGTCCTGCACGACGAACGTGTGCGACTCGCCGCTCGCCGCCGGGAACAGCCCCGCGTTGAGCGTGTCGACGTCATCGCCGTTGATCATGTCGACGCCGTCGACGGACAGGACCTCGGCGCCGCGCGCGAGCTGCGCCGCCGCCGGCGTGCCCGGATCGGTGTACGCGACGACGACCTCGCGTGGCGGCCGCGGTTGGATCACCGCCCACCGCGCGCCGTATCCGGCCTCGACCCCGGACAGCGAGAGTGACTCCCACGCCATCGTGTCGTACGTGAAGTGGAACCGATCCTTCGGATTGCCCGACGGCGTCGTCTCGTTCGTCTTCAGGACATCGAAGTAGTCGATCGCGGTCGGGTAGCCGCTCGGATCCGGATCCGGGACCTCGCTGTACCAGAGGTAGAGCTCGTGGATCCACGAGCGCAGCCACTGCTTCTCGTCGTCGAGCGTGCCCTGCGTGTCCGGATATTTGTCGCCCGTGATCGGATCGGTGCCGGTGCGCGGCGTCGCGCACTTGTTCTCGAACTGCGACGACGGCGGGAACTCGCGCGGCGCGAGGTTGTCACCGCATGCCGCGATCCCGATCGCGATCACGATCCAGCGCATGGACCATTCTCCCAGGAGATCAGTCTTCGTCGAGGTGCGGCGGGCGCTCTTTGCCCTCGACGAACGCGTCGAGCGGCACGTCGGCGTCGACGCCGTCCTCGAGCGGATCGTACTCGCCGGTCGGCGCCGCCATCTCCTCGATCTCCATGATGTCGAGCTCGGCGGTGCGCACGGTGCCGCTCGCCATCTCGGCGGGCGGCATCGGCAGCTCCTCGCTGTCGACGAGCTCGACGCGACCGGTCGACACGTCGTCGGCGTCCTCGAGCGACGCGAGCGGCGCGCGGGCGGGTGCCTTGCGCGCTTCGATCCGGCGATCGACCTTGCGGCCGATCAAGCAGCCGGCCTTCACGGTGACCTGGAACGCGCGGCCGCCGAAGTAGGCGTCGATCGCTTCCTTGATGTACCAGAAGACGTCCTGCAGCTCCTGGCCCTTGCCCGCGATGTCCTTCCAATCGCCGAGCGGCCCGAACTCGATCACCGGCGCGAAGAAGAACTCGCGCGAGCTCTTGAAGAGGAGCGCGTAGTCGTCGACCTCGACGTCGGCCTCGAGGCCGGCGGTCTCGAGCGCGGCGGTGCACTCCTCCGGCGTCGGGTACTTCGCGATGTACGCGTCGAGGCGCGCGAGCGCGTCGTGCTTGTCGTGCTTGATCAGCACCTCGCGATAGATGTCGTGGAACTCCTGGAACGTGCCGGCGAGCGGCATCGTGCAGCGGACCTCGCCGCCCTTCTTGCACACGCGCGCGAAGTCGCGCAGCGCGGCGGTGACGTCGGGCATCTCGGCGAGGCCGAGGTTGCACATCACCACGTCGTAGACGTCGTCGGCGAAGCTGAGCTTCGGCAGCGGGCTCTCGGTCCGGAAGAACACGCCCTTCTTGCCGAGCGGGCCGAGGTCGGCGACCTTCTTGCGCGCGACGTCGAGCATCGCGGACGACGCATCGATCGCGATCAGGCGCGAGCCATCGCTCATGCGGCGCAGCACCTCGATCGCCGGGTAGCCGGTGCCGCACGAGATGTCGAGGACCTGGCCGCGTTCGGGCAAGGACAAGCCCCTGAGGAGCAGCTTGCCGAAGCGCGTGCCCCATACCGGCGCGATCTCGTCGTCGTAGATCCGCGCCAGCTTCTCGACCTTGAGGCTGCGCTTCTGGATGGTCACTGAGCTTCAGTCGATGATATCGGCAGGCGCGGCCATTGCAACAATGGTGTTGTTGGGATGCACTGACCGCTGATGCGTCGTGGCCTCTTGATCGTGATCCTCGTGGCCGCGGGAGGGACCGCGGCCGCAGACGTCTCCACCGACGAGCAGGACGCGTACGAGCGCGCCCGACCCGTCTTCGAGAAGTACTGCACCAAGTGTCACTCGCCCTCGAGCCCGGGCGCCGACAGCATGGCGATCGAGCACCTCGACATGGGGGCGTATCCGTTCAAGGGGCATCACGCCGCCGAGGCGGGGGCCGAGGTGCGTGAGGCGCTCGGCGCCTCCGGCGAGCCGGCGACGATGCCCGACGACGAGCCCGGCGCGGTCAAGGGCGCGGATCTCGATGTCGTGCTGGCGTGGGCGGCCGCGTTCGATCGCGCGCACGGCGGCGGTGGGATGGACATGGACATGGACATGCACGACATGGACATGGATCACGACATGGCGGGCATGCACCACATGTCCGGCATGTCGATGGACATGCGCGAGGGCTCGGGCACCGCGTGGCAGCCGGCGGCGACGCCGATGGCGATGCATCACGAGATGCGCGGCGGCTGGATGCTGATGCTCCACTACTCGCTGCACGCGGGCTACGACTGGCAGGCGACGCCGCGCGGTGAGGATCGTCCGTTCGCGCTCGGCTGGTTCATGGGCATGGCGGATCACGCGCTCGCCGGCGGCGACTTCGGGCTGCGCGTCATGCTCTCGCCCGAGGCGATCTTCCTCGGCAAGCGCGGCATCCCGCTGCTCTTGCAGTCGGGCGAGGGGCTCGTCGATCACCAGCACGCGCACGATCTGTTCATGGAGATCGCGGCGCGCTACACGCGCGCGCTGTCCGATGACGTGTCGTTCGTCGTCTACGGCGCGCCGGTCGGCGAGCCGGCGGTCGGGCCGGTCGCGTTCCCGCACCGGCCGTACGCGCTCTACGACATGACGGCGACGCTCGGCCATCACTGGCAGGACTCGACGCACATCAGCTTCGGCGTGGTCTCGCTCGGCGTGTTCACGAAGCACGTGAAGCTCGACGCGTCGCTGTTCAACGGTCGCGAGCCCGACGCCGATCGCTACGACTTCGACTTCGGCTCGCTCGATTCGTACGCGGCGCGGCTCACGATCAACCCGAGCGATCACTGGAGCGCCGAGGTCTCGTACGCGTACCTCGATCAGCCGGAGGCGAGCGAGCCCGGCGTGCACGTGCGGCGCGCGGTCGCGTCGGTGACGTACGCGGGCGACGACCTCGACGTCACCGCCGTGCTCGGCCGCAACCTGCCGACCGGCTCGGCGCAGAGCTCGGCCGCGTTGATCGAGGCCAGCGGCCACGTCTGCGATCACGTCGTGCTGTTCGGCCGCGCCGAGCTCCTCGAGAAGCTCGGCGCCGAGCTCCAGCTCGCCGACGCCGACAAGATCTTCGGCATGGGCTCGCTCGGCGCCGGCGCGGTCTACGAATTCGATCTCCCGCACCACGCGCAGCTCGGCGTCGGCGCGCGCGTCACCGCCGACTTCGTCGGCGACCTGCGCGCCGCGTACGGAACGACCACGCCCGCCGGCGCGATGCTCTACGTCGAGGCGCACCCGAAGCGCTAG
>DATJIA010000262.1:0-25078 GCA_035493675.1 Kofleriaceae bacterium
GCCGCCGGCTTCTGGGTCGCGTGGCCGAAGAAGACCGCGAAGGTGCCGACCGACATCACCGAGCAGACGATCCGCGACGTCGCGCTGCCGACCGGGCTCGTCGACAACAAGGTCTGCGCGATCGACGAGACCTGGTCGGGCTTGCGGCTCGTGATCAGGAAGGAGCTGCGAGGCGACGCAGCGCCTCGTCCGTCGAAGGGTCCGCCGGGAAGAACGTCTCGAGGCGGCACTCCTGCGCGGTGACGTCGACCGCGGTGCCGAGCGTCGTCAGCGCGGAGAACAAGCGCAGCTCGAGCTCACCGCGACGTAGATGGAGCGGCACGACCGGCGCGGGCGCGGCGTGGAGATCGAGCGTGCGCCAGTCGCTCGGCGCATCCGAGCTGAGCGCGAGATCGAGCAGCGCGCGCGCGTCGTCGTCGCCGTGCGCGAGGGCCTCGCGGTGGAGGCGCTGCACCATCACGCTCGCGAGCTCGCGCCAGTTGACGACGAACGCGCGCAGGCCGTCCTTCGCGAAGAGGAGCTTCATCACGTTGACCGGCGGCGGCGGCGGCGCGACGAACAAGCCGATCATGCGCGTCGACGCCGCGTTGGCGAGCAGCAGATCCCAGCGGCGGTTGCACACGATCGCGGGATACGGCTCGTGGCGCGCGAGCAGGAACTCGAGGCCGCGCTTCACCGGCGCCATCTCGGGCGCGTCGAGCGCGGTCTCGCGATAGCGATGCGCGAAGCCGGCGGCGTCGAGCAGCGCGTTGCGCTCGCGCAGCGGGATGTCGAGCACGTCGGCGAGCGCGATCACCATCTCGCGGCTCGGCTGCGAGCGCCCGGTCTCGAGGAAGCTGAGATGGCGCGACGACACGCCGGCCGCCCCCGCGACGTCGAGCTGGCTCATCTTGCGCGCCTGTCGCCACGTGCGCAGCAGCTCGCCGAATCGCGCCATGCACCGACGGTATCGCGCCGGGGAATCGGCGCCATTACCTACGAGGTAATTGCGCGACGCCCGAGCCGCGCGCAGGGTGAGCGCATGCGGATCCAGTTGGCGCAGGGAGAGATCCAGTACCGCGAGGTCGGCGCGGGGAAGCCGATCGTGTTCGTGCACGGCGCGCTCGTCGACGGCGCCTTGTGGAACGACGTCGTGCCGGAGATCAGCGGGTATCGATGCATCGTCCCGGACTGGCCGATGGGATCGCATCGCACGGCGATGGCGCGCGATGCCGACTTGTCGCCGCAGGGGATGGCGCGCGTGGTCGGCGATTTCCTCGACGCGCTCGACCTGAACGACGTGACGCTCGTCGGCAGCGACACCGGCGGCGCGGTCTGCCAGCTCCTGTGCGCGACGCGGCCCGCGCGGGTCGCGCGCGTCGTGCTGACCAACTGCGACGCGCTCGACGTCTTCCCGCCGCACGCGTTCGCGTACTTGAAGACGGTGCAGAAGATCCCTGGGCTCCCATGGATCGCCGGCAAGGTGATGCGCGCGTCGGCGAAGCAGCGCGCGTCGAAGCGCGCGTACGGCGGGCTCACGGTGAAGAAGGTCGACGACGCGATCCTGCGCGCGTGGGTCGAGCCGTTGTCATCGAGCGCGATCCGCCGCGACCTGAAGAAGCTCGTCGTCGGCATGGACGCCGCGCTCACGACCGCGGCCGCCGAAACCGGCTGGCCGATGCCGACGCTGCTCGTCTGGGGCGCCGACGATCCGTTCTTCCCGCTCGCGCTCGGCGAGCGGCTCGCGGCGGCGCTACCCGACGCGTACCTCACGCGCGTCGACGGCGCGTCGACGTTCGTCTCGCTCGATCAGCCCGAGGCGCTCGCATCGCACATCGTGCGCTTCGCGTCGGGCTCGCACGAGTGGCGGAGCGGACGCGCGGCGCGGTAGCATCGACCGCATGGAGCGAGACGAGGGCGCGCCCTTGTCGCAGAGCGCCGAGGCGGTGCTCGCGGCGGTCCAGCGATCGACCGAAGCGCTGCGCGCCGAGATGGACGCGCTGATCGAGGAGCAGAACGTCCTCGCGCACATGTTCGTCGCGGCGGATCGGCTGTCGCGCGCGCGCTCGCCGCGCGAGGGCATCGACGTCGCGGTCGAGGTCCTGCACAACCTGGTCGGCGTGCATCGCTACGCGATCTGGCTGCGCGCGTCGTCGGAGAGCGCGCCGCGCGTGGTCGCGCCGGCGGATCCGCGTTGGCGCGCGACCGAGTCGCCGGACGATCTCGTCACCCGCGGCTTCGCGAGCGTGTCGCCGGTGCGCGGCAAGGGCTCGATCCCGGTCGCGTTCCCGCTCGTCCTCGACGGCACGCCGGTCGGCGTGATCGAGATCCGCGAGATGGTGCCGCAGGTCGACAACCTCGGCCGCCTGCAAGAGGACCTGCTGGTGTTCTTGTCGGAGCGCCTCGCGTCCGCGATGGTGCAGGCCGGCCTCGCCGCGAAGCACGGGCTCAACAGCGCGTGGGCGCAGGTCGCCGATTCGATCGATCCCGTCGAGAAGGGGCACATCCGATGAGCGAAGCGCGCTGCGCGTTGGTGATCGAAGACTCGACGACGATGCGGCAGTTGCTGACGCTCGCGCTGCGCCGCGTGCCCGGCCTCCAGTTCGTCGAGGCGGGCAACGGCGCCGAGGCGCTGCAGATGCTCAGCGAACGCGCGTTCGATCTGATCCTCCTCGATCTCAACATGCCGGTGATGGACGGCTTCGGCTTCCTCGAGCGCCTCGCCGAGCGCGGCGATCCGCGCCCGCCGATCATCGTGATCACGACCGAGAGCGGCGCCGTCGATCGCGAGCGCGCGAAGTCGCTCGGCGCGGTCGCCTACGTGACCAAGCCCGTGCGCGGCCACGAGCTCGCGCAGACGGTCCAGCAGGTCTTGGGATCGTGACTTGCAGTCCTGCTCGTCATGAGCAGGACCCGAAAGATCGTCGGCGGCGCCACGCTCGTCGCGCTCGCGATCGGCGTGCGAATCCTTCGGCGAGCGCTGCGATCACGCCGCGGCGCACGCACGACAGCCACCGGTGCGCATTTCCCGGAGGTGCCGCAGCCGCTGACGAACGAGGAGGGCGCGCCCGCGCGCGCGGACCTCAGCGACGCAGCGGCACGCGCGCGGTGAACGTCGTCCCCGTCCCCGGCGACGTCTCGACCTCGAGCGTCCCGCCGAGCGCGGCGAGCGCGTCGCGCGCGGCGAGCGCGCCCATGCCGCGGCCGCTGTCGCGATCGACGGCACCCCTCGACGACAGGCCCGGGTGGAAGACGAGATCCTCGAGCGACAGCACCGACGCGTCGCCGCCGGCGTCGCCGAGCGCGCGCGCGAGGCGATCGCGATCGACGCCGCGGCCGTCGTCCTTGATCTGCACGACGAGCTGTCCGGAATCGACGCGCGCGTCGACGGTGATCGTGCCCGCCGCGGGCTTGCCGAGCGCGATCCGCTGATCGCCGGGCTCGATGCCGTGGACGATCGCGTTGCGCACCAGGTGCGGCAGCGCGGTGTGGAGCGCGTCGTGGATCGCGGGCGGCACGGTGACGTCGCCGCCGCGCACGTCGACGTTCGGCACGTCGACGCCGGACGCCGCCGCGACCGAGCGCGCGGTCACGCGCACGAAGTGCAGCAGCTGCGACAGCGGCACGCGCGCGAGGCGCTCGAGGGCGGCGCTCGCCTTGGCGAGCGGCGCGCGCGCCGGATGATCGCCGCCGAGCGCCGCGATCGCGGCGGTGAGCTGCGTGTTGATCTCGACGAGCGCGCGGCCGTCGGCGCCGTGCTCGGGGCCCGACGCGCTCTCGAGGCCGCCGCGCAGCGCGACCGCGCGATCGATCGCGCGCCGCAGATCCTCGAGCGACGCCTCGAGCTCCTTCGCCGCCGGCGGCTCGCCGCGTTCGCGCGCGCCCGCGATCAGATCCTCGACGGCGTGCGCGCGCCCGGCGATGAAGTTCAAGCCGAGGCCGCGCGCGTTGCCCTTGACCGTGTGGCCCTCGCGCAGCGCGCGCACCAGCGTCTCGTCGGTCGGCTCGCCGGCGACCGCCGCGATCGCCGCGACCGCCGCGTTCGCCTCGCCGACGAACGACGCGAAGATCGCCGGCGCGATCTGCAGGAGCTCGCTGAACTGCGCGAGGTCGTCCTCGTGCTCGCGCAGCTCCTCGGCGATGCGCACCCGCAGCTCCTCGTTGATCGCCTCCTGGCGTGCGACGAGCTGCTTGTACCGACGATGCAACCCGACCTCGACCGACACGTCGTAGATCGCGAGCATCACCATGCGCTCGTCGGCGGGTCCGAGCACGGCGCTGGTCCGCATCGCGACGTGCATCTCGACGCCGCGCGGGGTCTGGAAGCGGTGCTCGCGCCAGCGCGTGCTCGACACGTGCCCGGAGAAGACCGGGGCAACGATTTCGCGGTCGAGCTCGCCGAGGAGGTCACGGAGCTGCGCGCCGTCGAGCCGCCGGCGCCCGAACAGGACGCGCGCCGACGAGGTCGCGTGACGGACCTCGCCGTCGGGTGCGATCAGCACGAACCCGACCTGCAGCAGCTCGAGCAGAGGCCAGACCCCTTCGAGGTGCTCGAGCCGAATCGCGTCGGTTGAGCTCATAGCGCGGCCCCCGCGAGCGCCCGTCGATGATACCATGGTGGAACATGGACCCGGGGGCACGCCCTCGCTTCGTGCTGGTCTACCAGGACCGGCGCATCCCGCTCCCCGACGGGGAGCTGGTGATCGGCCGCGGGCTCGGCTGTCACATCCGCTTGAACGCGGAGCAGGTCTCGCGCCAGCACCTCAAGCTGCTCGTGCGCGGCGGCAAGCTGATCGCCGAGAACCTCAGCCAGACCACGGGCACGCTGCTCAACGGCGTGAAGCTGCAAGGCGGCCGCTCGCTCGGCCACGGCGACTCGATCCAGCTCGGCCCGCGCGTCTTGAAGATCGAGGTCGAGGACGTCCCGGGTGCGCCCGCGAAGATCGCCGTTCCCGACGACGAGGACGTGAGCGGCGAGGAAGAGATCACGCGCACCGATCTCGCCGATCGCCTGAGCGGCTCGGTGATGATGCCGGCGTCGATCGACTTCCACAATTGCCCGAAGTGCCGCGCGAAGATCGCGTTCACCGACGGGCAGTGCAGCCAGTGCGGCTTCGCGTGGTCGCCCCAGCACCCGAGCGCGGTGACCTCGCGCATCACGCTGCGCGACATCGCGAAGGATCCGCCGCCGGTCCCGAGCTCGATCCCGGTCGTCTACGCGAGCGAAGAGCTCACGATCGACGCGGTCGTCTCGAAGCTCGGCTTCGACGGCGCGTTCGTGCCGTCGGAGCTGCTCGATCCGGTCGGCACGACCTGCGAGCTGACGCTGCTCCCCGACGGCATCTTCGCGATGAGCCTGACGGGCACGGTGAAGTCGGTGAAGAACCTGCCCGACGCGGCCGGCCCCGCGGGCATGTTCGTGACGTTCGCCGACGTGCCGCCGACCGCGCGCGCGTGGATCGAGCGCTGGCTCAACGCGAAGAAGTGATCAGATCCGCCGCCTTCTCGGCGATCATGATGCACGGCGCGTTGGTGTTGCCGCCGATGATGCGCGGCATGATCGACGCGTCGGCGACGCGCAGCCCCTCGATGCCGCGCACGCGCAGCTGAGGATCGACGACGTCGTCCGCGCCGGCGCCCATGCGGCAGGTGCCGACCGGGTGGAAGATCGTGTTGACGCTGTTGCAGACGTACGCGCGCAGCGCCTCGTCGTCCTTCGCGTCGGGGCCGGGCGCGAGCTCCTTGCCCGCGTGCTCCGTGAACGGCGCGGTCGCGCTGATCTCGCGCGACAGCTTCAGGCCGTCGACGAGCAGCTGCAGATCGCGATCGTCCTCGAAGTAGCGCGGATCGATCACGGGCGCCGCGTGCGGATCCTTCGACGCGAGCCTGATCTCGCCCGTCGATCGCGGATAGATCAGGCCGGGCGCGAAGCCGATCTGCTTCGTCGTCGGGATCTTGCGCGCGACGTCGGTGTTCGGCGTCGGGAACGCCCACGGCGCGAAGTGGAACTGGATGTCCGGCCGCGGCTGCGAAGGTGAAGACTTCACGAACGCGCCGGCCTCGACCGGGCTCTTGCCGAGCACGCCGCCGCGCCCGAACGCGTAGCGCGCGACCAAGCCGAGCATGCGCATCATCGCCTGCCCGATCACGTGCGGCGACGCGGTCTCGTGGATCACGCCGATCAAGAGATGATCGGCGAGGTGCTTGCCGACCGCCGGCGCGTCGACGACGCAGTCGATCCCCGCCGCCTTCAGCTCGTCCTTCGGCCCGATCCCCGACAAGAGCAAGAGGTGCGGCGATCCGATCGCGCCGCCGCACACGATGATCTCGCGCGACGCCTCGAACGTCTGCTCGCGCCCGCCGATCGACACGCGCAACCCGGTCGCGCGCCCGTCCTCGATCACGATCCCGAGCGCGTGCGCGCCGCACACGACCTCTAGATTCGATCGTCCGCGCACCGGGTCGAGGAACGCCACCGCCGTCGACGCGCGCGCGCGATCGCGGATCGTCATCTGATAGCGCCCCGCGCCTTCGTGCTCGCCGGTGTTGAAGTCCTCGCGCACGGGCACGCCGCAGCGCGCCGCGACCGCCTCGCAGAACGCGTCGCTGACCGGGTTCGTGTCGGGCTGATCGCACACGCCGAGCAAGCCGCCCGCGCCGTGATGCGCCGACGCGCCGCGCACGTTGTCCTCGCTCTTCATGAAGTAGGGCAGGACGTCGTCCCATCCCCAGCCTTCACAGCCGAGCGCCTTCCACTCGTCGTAGTTGTCGCGATGGCCGCGGATGTAGACCATCGAGTTCAAGCAGCTGGTGCCGCCGAGCACCTTGCCGCGCGGCCAGTACATCTTGCGCTGCGCGGCCTTCTTCTGCGGCTCGGTGTAGAGGTTCCAGTCGAGCTTCGACCTCCACAGCTGCTGGTACATCGCCGGCGCGCGGACCTTCAAGGTCCGGTGCGCCGGCGGGCCCGCCTCGACGAGCAGGACGCGCACCTTCGGATCATCGCTGAGGCGCCGCGCGACCACGCACCCCGACGACCCCGCGCCCACCACGATGTAGTCGTGCATGCGTGCTACTTGCCTTTCTTGGCTCCGCCCGCGCTCGCGTCCTCGAGACCGGCCGGCAGCGGCGGCAGCTCGGTGATCGCGGGCAGCAAGATGATCTCGATGCGGCGATTGCGCTGCCGGCCGTCGTTCGACGCGTTCGACGCGACCGGATCGTTCTCGCCTTCACCGGCGGGGATCAGGTTCTGCGCCTTCATGCCCGCGGTGACGAGCACGCGCACGACCGTCAGCGCGCGCGCGGTCGACAGCTCCCAGTTGTCCTTGTAGATGCTGCCCTTGAGCGGCGACGAGTCGGTGTGACCGACGACGAGGAAGCGCCGATCGGGCATCGCCTTCAAGATCGCGCCGACCTCGACGACGTTGTACTCGCCGGTCTTCGACAGATCGGCCGAGCCCGACGGGAACAGGACCTCCGACGGCAGCTCGAGCACGAGGTTGCCGTGGTGACCGACGACCTTCAGCTTGCCGGTGCCGACCATGTCCGAGAACTTCTTCTGGAAGTCCTGGATCGACGCGAGCCGCTTGTCGGTCTCCGCCTTGCCGGCGCGCGCGCTCGACAGCTCGGTCTTGCAGTCGTTGAGCGACGAGGTCGTCTGTCCGAGGTTGGTCTCGTCGTCCTTCTGCTTCTTCGTGCACGCGGCGAGGTCGTCGCCCTTCTGGTTGCGATCGGTGTTGCACGACGTGAGGTCGGTCTTCGCCTTCGCGAGATCCGACGTCGACGTGCCGGCGGTGTCCTCCGCGTGGATCTTGTCCTCGCGGAACTTCCACGCGTAGTACCCGCAGGCGACGGCACCCGCAGTCATCAGGATCGCGTACGCCCACAGGCGGAACGGGAACCTGCGCTGCTTGCCTCCGGCGGGCTTGAGCGGCGGCGGCGACTTCCCGAGCTTGCCCGGGATCATGATCTCGCCGCTGTCCTCGCTGGTGATCTTGGCCATCGAAGCCTCCTAGAACCCCTATCGTAAATCAAAGCGGCGCGGTCGGTGCTAACGTGACCGCGGTGACGGTCCGATCAAGCGATGATCACGCGCATGCTCCCGAGCTCGCGGACATCGAGATCATCGACGTCCCGCGCGTCGCGGGCGGGCTCGGCGCGATCACGTCGACCGTACGTCACCTGGTGCGCGACACCGGGCTCGCGCGCGGCGCGAAGGCGCTGATCGCGCTCAACCAGATCGAAGGCTTCGATTGCCCCGGCTGCGCGTGGCCCGAGGCGGCGGAGCATCGCGCGAAGATCGAGTTCTGCGAGAACGGCGCGAAGGCGGTCGCGGAAGAGGCGATGACGCGTCGCGCGGACGCGTCGCTGTTCGCGACCTATTCGATCGACGAGCTGCGCGCGATGAGCGACTTCGAGCTCGGGCAGCTCGGGCGGCTGACCGAGCCGCTCGTCTTGTCGGGTCGCCACTACGTGCCGATCGCGTGGGATGACGCGTTCGAGCTGCTCGCGTCGTCGCTGCGAGAGGCGGGGCCCGCCGGGTCGGCGTTCTACACGTCGGGGCGCACCAGCAACGAGGCGGCGTTCCTCTATCAGCTCGTCGGCCGCATGTTCGGGACCAACAACTTCCCCGACTGCTCGAACATGTGCCACGAGTCGTCGGGCGTCGGCCTCTCCGAGGTCGTCGGCGTCGGCAAGGGCACGGTGTCGCTCGAAGACTTCGAGCAGGCCGAGCTGATCCTGGTGATCGGGCAGAACCCGGGGACGAATCATCCGCGCATGCTCACGACCTTGCGCGACGCGGCCAAGCGCGGCGCGACGATCGTCAGCGTCAACCCGCTGCGCGAGGTCGGGCTCGCGCGCTTCGCGCATCCGCAGCATCCGCTCGACGTCGTGCGCGGCGGCGTGCCGCTCGCGAGCGAGACCGTGCAGGTGCAGGTCGGCGGCGATCTCGCGTTCGTGCGCGGCGTCGCGAAGGCGGTGCTGGAGGCGGGCGCGATCGATCGCGAGTTCATCGACGCGCACACGACGAGCTTCGAGGACTGGGCCGCGCTCGTGCGTGCATCGTCGTGGAGCGATCTCGCGGTCGGTGCGGGTGTCTCCGAAGTACAGATGCGCCGCGTCGCCGCGCTCTACGAGCGATCGAACGCGACGATCGCGTGCTGGGCGATGGGGCTCACGCAGCACAAGCACTCGGTCGCGACGATCCAGGAGATCGTCGACCTGATGCTCTTGCGCGGCAACGTCGGGCGGCCGGGCGCGGGGCTCTGTCCGGTTCGCGGACACTCGAACGTGCAGGGCGATCGCACGGTCGGCATCGATCACCACCCGAAGCCGGCCTTCCTCGACGCGCTCGGCCGCGTGTTCGGCTTCGAGCCACCGCGCACCGCGGGCCTCGACGTCGTCGACACGATCCGCGCGATGCGCGACGGCGCGGTGACCGCGTTCGTCGCGCTGGGCGGCAACTTCTTGTCGGCGACGCCCGACACCGGCGTGGTCGCGCGCGCGCTCGAGTCGTGCGCGATGACCGCGAGCGTCTCGACCAAGCTCAACCGCACGCACCTGCACCCGGGCAAGCGCGCGCTGATCCTCCCGTGCCTCGGCCGCACCGAGATCGACGGCGGCCAGTTCGTGACCGTCGAGGATTCGATGTCGATCGTCCATCGCTCGCAGGGCGTGCTGCCGCCAGCGTCGGAGCTCTTGATGAGCGAGCCGGCGATCGTCGCGCGCCTCGGCGCCGCGCTGTGCGGCCCCGTGATCGATTGGGACACCTACGCGCGCGACTACGATCGCATCCGCGATCGGATCGCCGACGTCGTGCCCGGCTTCACCGACTACAACGCGCGCGTGCGCGAGGGCGCCGGCTTCCGCCTGCCGAACGCGGCGCGCGAGCGCACGTTCGGCACGCTCGGCCGCGCGCGCTTCACCTGCTCGCCGTTGCCGGACCTGTCCTTGCCGCCGGGTCGCCTGCGCATGATGACGATGCGCTCGCACGATCAGTACAACACGACCATCTACGGCCTCGACGATCGCTACCGCGGCATCCGCGGCGAGCGCCGCGTGATCTTCATGAGCTCGACCGACATGGTCGAGCGCGAGCTCGTCGAGCGGCAGGTCGTCGATCTGATCAGCGAGCACGACGGCGTGGAGCGGATCGCGACGCGCTTCATCGTCGTGCCGTTCGATCTGCCGCGCGGCAACTGCGCGAGCTACTTCCCCGAGGCGAACCCGCTGGTCGCGCTCGACTCGACCGCCGACAAGTCCAACACGCCGGCGTCGAAGTCGATCATCGTGCGGGTCGAGCCCGCGAGGCCCCGATGACGCAACCCGATCAGCGCGCGATGTGGAACGGCCCGAGCGGCGAGGCCTGGATCGAATGGCAGGCGGTGCTCGACGGACTCTTCCGTCCGTTCGAGGACGTGCTCGTCGCCGCGGTCGCGCCCGGCGCGCGCGTGCTCGACGTGGGCTGCGGCACCGGCGCGACGACGATCGCGATCGCGCGGGTCGCGGGACGCGCGGTCGGCTTCGATCTGTCCGCGCCGATGATCGAGGTCGCGCGCGCGCGCGCCGCGGGCGCGGCCGACTTCCTCGTCGGCGACGCGCAGACCTACGCGTTCGAGCCCGCGAGCTTCGACGCGATCACCTCGCGCTTCGGCGTGATGTTCTTCGACGATCCGCTCGCGGCCTTCGCGAACCTGCGGCGCGCGGCCGCGCCCGGCGCGAAGCTCCGCGTGATCACGTGGCGCAGCGCCGCCGAGAATCCGTTCATGACCACCGCCGAGCGCGCCGCCGCGCCGCTGGTCGAGCTGCCCGCGCGCGCCGCGAACGGGCCCGGTCAGTTCGCGTTCGCGGATCCCGATCGCGTGCGCGCGATCCTCGAGCCCGCCGGCTGGTCGCGGCTCGCGTTCGCCCCGCTCGACGTGCCGGCGACGCTGCCCGAGCCGATGCTCGGCGCCTACGCGAGCCGGCTCGGTCCGCTCGGCCGCGTCCTCGCGAGCGCCGACGACGCGACCCGCGCGCGCGTGATGTCGACCGTGCGCGCCGCGTTCGATCCGTTCGTGCACGGCGACGAGGTCCGCTTCACCTGCGCGTGCTGGCAGGTCGACGCGCGCGCCTAGCTCACATGCACACGCCGTACTGCGTGCCGCGCACGATCAGATCCGGCGCGGTCGTGCACGTCCCGCTCGCGCACGCGGCGCCCCCGGGATCGCACTGCGCGCGGCACTTGAACGCGCCGCCTTCGTCGTGGCACACGGCGCCGGGGACGCACTGGAACGGCGCCTGATCGCACGGATCGCCGAGCGCGATCGTGTCGCCCGCGAGGCAGAACGTCGAGTCGCCGCCCTGGATGATCAAGCACGACGTGCCCGCGCAGCCGTCGTTCGTGATCGGCGTGCAGTCGTTCGCGCACATCTTCACCGGCACGTACGGCGTGAAGTCGGCGGTGCACGTCGTCGAGCCGCACGGCGACGAATCGACGCAGTAGCGACGGCACACGCCGAACACGCACGACGTGCCGATCTGACAGGCGTCGTCCTTGTCGCATTGATCGCCGAGCGCCGCCGAGCCGCCGCTCGTGCGGCAGTACGGATCCCCCGACGTCTGGTTCCACGTGCAGGTCTCGGTCGCGCTGCAGCCGCAGTTGTCCTCGATGTCGCACGCGCGATTGCAGCCGTTGCCGTCGGCGCCCGGCTGCGGATCCTGCAAGCCGACGATCGACGCACAGCCGCACACCATCAGCAGCGCGATCGCGGCCCGCATCACGTCGATCCTACACGGGCGTGAGGCGAGCGCGAGGTGGCAACGGACAGCATTCGGCCCGGCGTACGATCGTCGTGATGAGGGCTTCCATCGCCTGGCTCTGGCTCGCCGCGGCGTGCGGTTCCGGCGGCACGCACACCGATCCGGACGGCGGCACGCACGGCGATCCCGACGCGAGCGCGGCGTGCGGCGCGATCGCGTGCGACGACACCACGTGCGGCACCGCGATCGACGCGTGCGGGCAACCGGTCGTGTGCGATCGCTGTCGCTTCACGAGCGATCCGGTCGGCGGCGTGTTCGAGTCGAAGGTCTCGATCGCGATCGCGGGCACCGACGTCGACGTCGGCTTCGATCACGCCGACGCGCGCCGCAGCGGCGGCGGATGGACGAGCGACGACGTGTCGAGCACGGTCCTGCAAGTCGCGATCGGCCCCGATGGCACTCGCTGGGCCGTCGTCGAGAGCGGCGGCGGGATCATGGTCGCGCACGACGGCACCAACGGTTGGACGAGCGAGACCGTCGGCGGCGGGACCGTGTACTCGCCGCGCCTCGCGATCGCCGCCGACGGCACGGTCTACGTCGCGTACGGCGGCTTCAGCGGCAGCGTGCCCGAGGGCATCGCGCTCGCGCGGCGCGATGTCGGTACCGGCGCGTGGACATACGAGAGCGTCGCGGCGGTGAACGTCTCGTTCGGCAACACGTTCGTCGATCTCGCGCTCGCCGGCGGCGTGCCGATGATCGCCTGGCACGATCCGAGCGCGGGCTCGCTCGTCGTGTCGACCGCGAGCGGCGGCGGCTTCACGAGCGAGACGGTCGATCCGAACCTGCCGGTCGGCGCGTATCACGATCTCGCGATCGCGATCGATTCGAGCGGCCGACCGCACGTCGCGTATCGCCAAGACTCGCCGTTCTTCCGCGAGATCGATCACGCGGTGAAGGACGGCGGCGCGTGGACGCTCGACAAGGTGCTGGTGATGAAGCACGGCGAGCGCGGCGTCGTGCGGATGGCGGCGTCGCCGAAGGGCGAGCTCGCGGTCGGCTTCGTCGACGAGCTCGGCGTCGACGTCGCGACCTACGCGCACGGCTTGTGGTTCTCGCAGCCGGCGCTGCCCGACTCGAGCGACATCGACGTCGCGTTCGACGCGAGCGGCACGCTGTACGTCGCGACCTCGGACAACGACGGCGTGCACCTCTTCACGCAGAGCGGGCGCTACGCGGACGACTACGTCGCGGCGTGTACGAGCGCGGCGGCGGCGCTGTGCCCGCAGGCGTGCGCGTGCACCGGCAACGGCAAGTGCTGCTACACCGGGCCGAACGGCACCCACGCCTGCGACGATCCGGAGCCGTTCTGCGAGGTCGCGGTCGCGTGGATCATCTGCGGCGACGCGAGCCAGGATCCCGCGCCGCTCTACGCGTGCAGCGCGGGCACGTCGGGCGCGTCGTGCCCGGCGCCGGGCAGCGAGCTCGAGATGCCCGCGGCCTGCCCGTACTTCTAGCGCTCCGCCGTTCGTCCTGAGCGGAGGGCGAGCGCCAGCGAGCCCGCAGTCGAAGGACGGATCAGAAGTCGATCCGCATCACGGCGCCGACCTGATCCGGCGACACCGCGGGCGTGAAGGCGACGTCGGGCCCGCGATGCTTGCGCGACGCGTGCTCGCTCGAGTGGCGCGGCGAGACGTAGCCCTTGTAGTAGAAGACGATCGTCGCGGCGGCCGCGATCACGGTCGTGCCGACGAGGACGTTGGTCACGAGCGCGCGGCGCTTGCCGATGTCGCACTTGTCCTGCACCGCGGCCGCGAGCTGATCGCCCATCGCGGCGAGGTCACCCGCCGGCGTGCAGGCGTCGTCGCCCGACAGCTTGTCGTTGCCGGGATGCGCCATCTGCCACATACGGATCGCGTTCTCCTTGTCCTCGCGCAGCGGGCCGCGCACCTGCAGGCCCGTGATCGTCATGCCGGTCGCGCTCGACGCGGTGACGACCAGCGAGGTCCAGAACAGCGCGCGCGACGTCGAGCCCGGGTGCTCGTCCTGCGAGACCGTGCCCTCGCGGATGAGGCTGCCGCCGAGCTCGCCGGTCACGTGATCGCTGCCGTCGCCGGATCCGGATCCGACGCCCGAGCCCGGGCCGACCTTGATCGCGTTGTTCTCGAGCTCGGCGTTGTGCGTGGTCTCTTCACCGCCGGAGACGGTGACCTTCGCCTCGTAGCGGAGCTTGCCCTCGGCCTCGATCGCGATCTCGTGCGAGCCCTCGCTCAAGCCCGCGATGCGCGCGGTGCCGCCGACCAGCGAGCCCTTGACCTGCTTGTCGACGTAGACCGTGCCGCGATCGACGTTCGCCTTGATCACGAGCGAGCCCTGATCGCTTCCGCCCGACAGGCGGTTGTAGAGCTGCTTGCCCCAGCGCTGCAGCTCCGCGCCGGTCGACTCGCTGACCGGGATGATGTCGGTCGTCGTCTTCTCGTTCGACTTCGACGAGACGTCGAGCATGCGCAGCGTGACCTGGTAGCCGCCCTGCTGCTTCTCGACCTTGCCGTAGAGGAGCTTGTCGGAGGCGAGCTCGGTGCCCATCGACGCCATGCACGCGGTCGCTTCGTTGTCGCAGCCCGAGAGCAGCTTCATCTCGAGCAGGTCTTTGTCGCTGCCCGGCGCGAGCGTGTACGGCCCGGTGCCGACCTTGGCGCGGGCGCGCAGCGCCTCGGTCAGGTCCTTCGCGACCTTGGTCGACTTCTCGTCGACGCCGCCGCCGTTGTCGACGACCTCGAGGCCGAGGATCGCGACCGTCGGCTTCGCGTGCGCCGCGCGGGCGGCACCGCCGAGGATCGCGAAGACGAAGCAAACGAGTGTGACAGCGCGCATGAAGACTCCCGGTGCGAGCGCCGACAGTATACCGAAACCGCTCTGGATTGGTGCTCAGCCTCGCAGGGGGATACGCTTCACGGTAATGGTCCCGCCGCTGCTGCGGACGCTGTCGGCCCGCGTGGTGCTCGGGTTCGCTGTGCTGATCGTCGCTTTCGGGGTCACGACCGCGTTCGTCGTCGCGTACATGGACCAAGTCGTCGACGAGATCTCGATCATCCGGACGCGCTACGTGACGCTCGCGTTCCAGACCCGCGATCTCGCGCGCAAGGAAGACGCGCTGATCGGCTACCTCGACGATCTGTCGAACGAGCTCACGCCGAAACGCGTGGAGCTGCGCTTACACGGTTATCAACTCGGGCGCCGCAAGACCCTCGAGGAGATCGGTCACACGCTCGACGGCCTGCGCGTCGCGCGCGGCTCGTGGCATCGCACGAACGTCGAAGAGGCCTCGGCCGAGGTGCGGCTGATCGAGAACGAGATCCCGCAGCTCGATCCGCTCTACAAGACGCTGCTCGCCGCGCCGCCGCTCGATCACCGCGCCGACGGCATCCCCGACGATCACGCGCTGGTCGCCGCCGCGACGCAGGCGCGCGCCGCGCTCAAGGACAAAGAGACCGCGATCAAGCAGCACACCGATCAGCTCGCGAAGAACATGGAGGGCAAGGTCGCCGACACCGCGCTCATCCTCGAGATGAACGAGGCGCGCTTGCGCACCTTCACGATCGTCCTCGGCGCGGGCGCGATCGTGATCGGGCTGCTCGTCACGCTGTGGGCGACCTTGACCCTGCGTCCGCTGCGCCGGTTGCGCGACGCCGCGAAGCGCATCGCCGCCGGCGACTACGGCTCGCGGATCGCCGAGAAGGGCCCGGCCGAGGTCGCGGATCTCGCGCGCGAGTTCAACGTCATGGGCCGCGCGGTGCAGGAGCGCGAGCGCGAGCTGGTGCGCAGCGAGCGGCTCGCCGCCGTCGGCAAGATGGCCGCGATGATCACGCACGAGGTGCGCAACCCGCTGTCGTCGATCGGGCTCAACACCGAGCTGCTCGAGGAAGAGCTCGCGCAGATGCCGAACGGCGAGGAAGGACGCGCGCTGTGCCGCGCGATCACGCGCGAGGTCGATCGCCTGACCGCGATCACCGAGGAGTACCTCGCGTTCGCGCGCCTGCCGACGCCGCGCCTCGCCGCCGAGCAGATCGACACCGTGGTCGGCAACCTCGCCACGTTCGTGCGCGAGGATCTGGCGGCGCGCGGCGTGACGCTGGTCTCCGAGCTCGCGGGCGATCTGCCGCGCGCGATGATCGATGAAGGCCAGATCCGGCAGGCGCTGCTCAACCTCGTGCGCAACGCTGCAGAAGCGGGCGGCGCGCATGTGTGGCTGCGCACGCGTCGCGGTGGTGATGAACGCGTCGAGGTCGAGGTCGCCGACGACGGCCCCGGCATCCCGACCGATGCGATCCCGCGCCTCTTCGATCCGTTCTTCTCGACGAAGGAAGGCGGCACCGGCCTCGGCCTCGCGCTGACCCAGCAGATCGTGCACGACCACGGCGGTGACATCCGCGTCGCGTCTCACGGGCAGGGCGCGACGTTCGTGGTGTCGGTGCCGGTCGCATCCGAGGCGCGCGTCGAAGTTGCCAAGGCCGCGCCCGTCGGGTCATGATCTACCGACGGCGCTAGGGGAAGCGCTGGGTTCGTATGTCCGACGACGACGGCGACTCCGGTCCCAACGACAAGCGGCGCCACGCGCGCGCGCCGATCACGCTGCGCGTCGAGTACGACGGCGCGGACGATCTGGTCGGCGACTACACCGACAACCTGTCGCACGGCGGCACGTTCGTCGCGACCTCGCGGTCGTTGCCGCTGGGGACGGAGGTGCGGCTCGTGCTCTCGTTCCGCGGGCTGCTCGCGCCGATCACGATCGACGGCGTCGTGCGCTGGGTGCGGCCCGAGCACGACGACGAGCAGCCGGGCGTCGGCATCGAGTTCACCAACGGGCCCGATCGCGAGCGGATGCAGGAGCTGATCGACAAGATCCGAAAGCGCGATCCGCGCCTGGTCTCGCGCGTGCTGAAGGTCTTGGTCGTCGAGGACAACGCGCACGTCGCGGATCTGATCCGCGACGGCCTGCGCGGGTCGAGCAAGCGCGGCTTCGACGATCCGCTGCAGTTCGACTTCCGCATGGCGACCAACGGGCGCGAGGCGATCGACACCTTGCGCGCGGAGACGTTCGATCTCGCGATCGTCGACGTCTACCTGCCGATCATGGACGGCGGGCAGGTGATCGCGGCGGCGCGCGAGGAGCTGGGGCTCAAGCAGATGCCGATCATCGCGGTGTCGGCGGGCGGCGAGAGCGCGAAGCGCCAGGCGATGGCGGCGGGCGCCGACATGTTCCTCGACAAGCCGATGCGCTTGCGTCAAGTGATCGACACGATGCGCAGGTTGATGAAGCTATGAAGCGGCTGGTCTTGGCGGTGTTGTTGATCGGATCGCTCGGATCGCTCGTGCAGGCGGACGCGGCGTCGGATCTCGCGGGGCGCATGTGGTCGGCGCTCAGGGGCGGGACCGATTGCGCGAAGACGTCGGCGACGAAGTCGTGGTGTCTCGCGGCGACGGGGTGGAGCACGGCGAAGGTGGTGGCGCTGCCGAAAGCCAAGCTGATGGTCGGCATGACCGTGCAGCTCGTCGACGGCGGTGTGGTCGTCACCGAGCTGCGCGACAAGGTCGCGCTCAGCGCGGTCGCGCTCGGCGGCGACGCGTCCAAGCCGACGATCGCGATCCATCCGATCGATTTCCAGTCTCCCGATACGGCGGCCAAGGCGATCGGCGCGGTGCGCATGGTGCTCGCCGGCAAGTCCAAGCGCGCCGAGCTCCCCGGCGGCATCGACACCGTGCACTCCGCCCTCGACGGACAACCGACGTACGAGCTCGTCAAAGGCGATCACGGCTGGTCGTGGTCGGGCGCGTCGTCGGGCGAGCTCCGCAAGATCGGCGCGCTCTGGGTCGCCTACGAGCCGATGACCAACGGCGCGTACGTCACGCTGCTCACCGACGCGCTGAAGTAGCGCGCGTTGGTCGTGAGCTGCGCGCCGCGTTCGTCGTGAGCTGCGCGCCCCGTTCGTCCTGAGCGGAGCGCGAGCGAAGCGAGCGCGGAGTCGAAGGACCCGTGTCCGGTATTCGGACACGCCGATCTCGTTGACGCGCGCGCGTCCGTGCTTACCGATGTCGCGCGTGAATCCGTTCTTCGTCTACATCCTCCGCTGCTCCGACGGGTCGTACTACGTCGGCCACACCGACGACCTCGAAACGCGCATCACGCAGCACGACTTCGGGACGTATGGCGGATACACGCACGATCGCCGTCCATTGCAGCTCGTCTTCGTCGCCGAATTCGCGACGCGCCTCGAAGCGCTCGAGCGCGAACGTCAGATCAAGGGATGGTCGCGCGCGAAGAAGGAGGCGCTGATCCGTAGCGACTGGGACGCGCTCAAGTGGCTCGCGCGCGCTCCATCGGAGCGTCCTTCGACTCCGCGCTCGCTCTTCGAGCGAGCGCTGCGCTCAGGACGAACGGGGGAGTAGCGGCCCTTCGACTCCGCGCTCGCTCTTCGAGCGAGCGCTTCGCTCAGGACGAGCGGGAGCTACGGCACCTGCTTCTTGAGGGCGAGCGCGTCGGCGTTCTCGGGCTCGGTCTTGAGCGCTTGCGCGACGGCGGCCTTGGCTTTCGGCTTCTGGCCGAGCGCGACGTAGGCCTTCGCGCGGCCGATGTGCGCGAGCGCGGGACGGCGCAGCGGCGGGTTCGCGGCGATCGCGCTGTCGAAGGTGAAGAGCGCCTTGTCGGCTTGCGACACCTGCAGGTACGCGTTGCCGAGCGCGAGCAGCACGTCCGTATCGGACGGCGCGATGAACACCGCCATCTCGCCGTAGGTGCGCACCTTGTCCCAGCGGTTGAGCTTCGTGTAGCCCTCGATCAGCTCCTTGAGCGGCGCGAGCTGCATCTGCTCGAGGAACACGTAGTGCTCCATCTCGACGAGCGACGCGGCGTCCTTGCCCTGCTTCTTGTAGAGGGCGGCGAGCTCTTGATACGGATAGCTCGACTCCGGGTCGAGCCCCTTCGCCGCGCACAGCTGCGCCTCGACGGTCTTCATGTCGTTCTCGCCCTGCGCGAGCTGCGCGAGCCGGATGCGGATGTCGAAGCTGTCGTGGCCGTCGGCGGCCAAGCCCTCGTACAGCGCCTTCGCCTTGGTGGTGTCGCCCGCGTGCACGAGCACCTCGGCGAGCACGTAGCGCGCGATCGGGTTCTTGCCGTCGAGATCGAGCGCCGCCTGCGCCGCGGTCGCCGCCTTCTCCGCCTCACCCGCGTAGTACCAGCCGAGCGCGACCGCCGCGGCCTTGTCGGGATCCTTCGGCGCCGCCGCGAGCGCGATCTCGAGCTTGGTCGGATCGTCGAAGCCCTTGGTCGGCAGCCGGAACGTCCCCTTCCACGCGGCGAGCCGCGCGTCGAGGTACTTGCGGAAGTCGGCGTCGTACTGCGCGACCGTGCGTCCGGTGATCGTCTGGATCACCTCCGGCGTCTCCTTGCCCTTCGCGAACAGCTTCAGCGCCTCGACGATCTTCGGGAAGCCGTAGGTCTGCGCGATGTACTCGATGTTCACCGCGCTCAAGAAGTACGCGACGACCACGCCCTGCGGATCCGGCTGCATGAACTCGTAGTTCAAGGTCGCGACCGACGGCAGCGTCCCTTGCGACACCGCGCCGTAGACATCGCTGTCGTTCTCGCGACGCCACGACGGATCGTGGATCAAGGTCTCGTACTCGCTCAAGCCCTCGGTGAACCAGCGCGGCACACGGCTGTTCGACAGCTGGATCGCGAACACGTGCGCCATCTCGTGCCAGAGCACCATGCCCCAGTTGATGTCGCCGTTCGCCGGTGACATCGCGGTGATCACCTGCCCGAAGCACACGCCGAGCGCGCCGAGATCCGGCAAGCCGACCGTGCGGATCGAGTAGTCGTCCTTGTCGGCGTAGAGCTCGACGATGATCGGCGTCTTCGGCTGGAAGCCGTAGCGCGCGCTCAGCTCCTTGTACTCCTGCTCGAGCATCGGCTCGATGTAGCGCTCGAGGATCGCCGACTCGTCCTTGTGGAAGCGGAAGCGGAAGTGCGGCGAGTCGTGGAACGCGTACTCCTTCGGGAGCCGATCGAAGAGGTTGAGCGTGTTGTAGGTGCGGACGTTGTACTTGTCGCCGTCCCAGCTCTTGTCGAGCCAGTCCTTGCCCTGCTTCTCGTCGCCGAGCCGAAGGTAGCCCATCCCGATCTCGCTCATCGCGTTGAAGTCGTCCGCGACCAGCGCGACCGCCTGCTTCTCGATCTCGATCGCCTCGACGTAGCGGTGCTCGCGCACCGCGCTGCGCCCGATCAGCTCGTACAGCTTCGAGTACTGCGGGTTGATCGCGAGCACCTTCTTGCGCTGCGCCTCGTACTCGGTCTTGTCGTCGCGCAGCCACGCGATCGTCGCGAGCATCGACAGCGCCTCGCACGAGCTCGGGTTGATCGCGAGGACGTCGCCGAGCGTCTTCTTCGCCGCGTCCCACTGGTTCTGATCGATCTGCACGCTCGCGCGCACGAGCATCGCGCGCTCGCTCTTCGGGTTGATCGCGAGCGCCTTGTCGAGGTGGCTGTTGGCGGCCGCGAGGTCGTACGTGTCCTCGAGCTCGACGGCCGCGGCCGCCGCGTGCGCGTCGGGATGGTTCGGGTTGACCTTGAAGATCTCCTCGAGCGTCTGATCGGCGTAGCCGCTCGAGTACTTCGAGAGGAACAGATCGGCCCAGGCGAGCGCGGCGTCGCCGGCCGGATCGCCCTTCGCGACCGATTCGCGATACGAGTCGTTCGCGAAGTCGAACTGCCCCGTGTAGCGCGCCGCCTCGGCGAGCCAGTAGAGCTGGTCGGGGTCGTCCATGTCGACTTTCTTCGCGTCCCACTCGTCCATGAACAGCTGCCACAGCTTGTCGGCGGCGGCGCGATCGCCGACCGCTTCGTCGACCAGCGCGAGCTCGTGGCGCGCGCCGCGATCGTCCGGGTTCTTGGCGACGATCGGCTCCAGCTCCTTGCGCGCGTCGGCGTAGCGGCCGGTGAGCAGCATGATCCGCGCGGCCTCGATGTGACCGCGCGACGCGAGCTTCGGATCGCGATCCTTCGCGACGCCGATCGCGGTCTGCTCCGCGTTCGCGTAGTCGCCGGTCAGGCGTTGCGCGGCGGCGAGCAAGAGCCGCGCTTCGCCGCGATCCTTGCCGCTGACCTTCGCGAGCTCGCCGAGCGCGGTCTTGTAGTCGCCGGTCGCGAGCTTTTCGCGTCCGGTCGCGAGATCGGCGTGCGCGGTGGCGGCGAGCGTGAGCAAGGCCGCGGCGACCGCAGCTGCGAGGCGGGGCATGCCCTCGAACATGTGCGACCGACCCCAGCCTGTCAACGCGGGCCCTGTTTCTGCCCCCGGTGTATGCTTGACGGGTGAGCGCTGAGAAGGCCACGGCTCCGGACGCTGGGATCTACGGGGAGTTCGACGCGTTCCTCAAGCAGGGGATCCGCGAGTACTACGACCGCGGGTGGCAGAGCCGGAAGGGCAACTTCATCGCGCTCCTGATCGCGGCGGGCAGCTCGACGCTCGCGCTCGCCAAGGACTCCGTCGTCGACGGCAGCGGCACCAAGAAGGTCGCGATCGGCGCCGCCGCGGTGCTCGCGCTCCGCATCGGGCTGCGCTACGCGCTCGGCGGACCGCTCGGCATGGTGCTGACCGTCGCCGCCGGCGCGTCGATGGTCAGCTACTTCATCCGCAACCAGAAGGAGATCGTGCAGAAGGTGAGCGTCTACAAGGGGACGATCGCCGAGACGCACAAGAGCTACGACGAGCTCCAATCCGCGTGGCGCGATGGGAAGCACACCGTCGACCAACGCAACCTGATGATCGACGGGTTGATGAAGCGCTTCATCGGCCAGATCGACGCTACGTGACCCGCGCGGCCGCGATCCTGGCTGTTCTGATCGCCGGGGGCGCGGCGCACGCGCAGGAGGCGAAGGCCGCGCACCGCAAGATCGTCGGCATCCTCGACGTGCGCGTCGACGGCGTGTCGTCGACCGCCGCCGAGAAGTTCGAGAGCGGCATCGAGGAGGGCCTCGGCTCGACCGAGTACTGGGTCGCCACGCGCAAGCGCATGCGCGAGATCCTCGGCGGCAGCGGCTGGAGCGAGGGCTGCTCGTTCGGGCCGTGCCTCACCGAGGTCAAGCGGCAGACCGGCGCCGATCTGATCGTCGACGCGTACTTCGAGGCGGCCGGCTCGAGCTACCGGTTCGTCGTCACGCTGGTCGACACCAACACGGGGCAGGTCACCGCGCAGGTCGCGGATCACTGCGACGTGTGCACGCTGACCGAGGCGCTCGACTCCGCGGCGCTCGCGACGATCGGCCTCGTGCACGGCGCCGAGGGCGAGGTGACCAGCGAGCTTCCTGCGGGGACCGCGCGCGCGTCGGCACCCGCCGCCAACCCCGCCCGACCCCTGCGACGCACCGCGCTACTGCTCGTCGGCGCCGCCGCGATCTTCGGCGGCGCGGCGCTCTACTTCAATCACAACGGCGACGACAAGCTGGGATACGCTGCCGGCGGGGCGGCGGGCGGTCTCGGCGTGGCGGGGATCGCAGTCTTCGCGATCTCGTTTCGGTTCTGATCACATCGGGGTTCCATGCGACTCACTCGACTAGCGGTGGTGTGCGCGCTCGGCGCGTGCGGGACGTCCTCTTCGCCGACGGCGCCGTTCGCCGTGCCCGGCGGTCCGCACCCGCCCGCCGACTTCTACGATCTGCCGTTCCCGAACGACCTGCGCATGAAGGACGGCAAGGTCGACATGAGCGCGTATCCGACGCCGAACGCGATCCTCAACACGTACAACGCGGCGATCAGCGCCGAGCTCGACGGGTTCGGGACCAACGCGGCGATCGTCACGCGCTTCGATGATCCGCCCGACGTCTCGACCTTGCCGCAGTCGCCCGCCGACTCGCGCGCCGACACGGCGTCGGTCTATCTCGTCAACATCGAGCCGACCTCGCCCGACTACGGCGTGAAGTGGCCGCTCGTGATCCGCTTCGAGCCGCGCAAGGGCCAGACCATCGGCACCAACTGGCTGAGCGCGCTGCCGTACCCCGGCTTCCCGATGGACGAGGGCCAGACCTACGCGCTCGTGATCACGAACCGCCTGCACGCCGACGGCGGCGCGCCGTACGTCGCGTCGTCGGACTTCGAGGCGATCCGCGGCGCGTCGGCGCCCTCGGATCCGTTCCTCGCGAGCGCGCAAGCGACCTACGCGAAGCTGTGGACGTACCTCGATCAGCCCGGCGGTGACGAGCGCGCGGACGTCGTCAGCGCCGCGGTCTTCACGACCCAGCACGTGACCAACATGATCGCGATGATGCGGCAGAAGGTGCAGGCGATGCCGGCGCCGGTGCCGTCGACGCTCGCGAAGACCGGCACGTCGGGCAACTACGTCCAGTACGACGGCGTCTTCGACGGTCCGAACTTCCAGGCCGGCGACGCGCCGTACTCGACCGAGGGCGGACAGATCGAGCTCGGCACCGACGGGCTCCCGGTCGTCTCGCACACCGAGCACCTGCGCTTCGCCTTCACCGTCCCGAACGGCACCAAGCCGGCGAAGGGCTGGCCGGTCGTGATCTACGCGCACGGCACCGGCGGCAACTACCACTCGTTCATCGGCGAGGGCGTCGCGACGCGGCTCGCGGATCAAGGCCTCGCGGTCATCTCGATGGATCAGGTGCTCAACTCGGTCCGCGATCCCGGCAACAACCCCGACTTCGACTTCTTCAACGTGCAGAACCCGCAGGCCGCCCGCAACAACACGCTGCAGGGCGCGGCCGACGACTTCTCGCTCCTGCGCCTCGCCAAGGGCATCGACTTCGACAACGTGACGTTCGATCCCGATCGCATCTACTTCTTCGGACATTCGCAGGGCGGGCTCACCGGGCCGCCGTTCTTGTCGGCGGAGCCCGAGGTGAAGGGCGCGGTGCTGTCGGGCGCCGGCGCGGTCTTGTACTTGTCGCTGCTCACGAAGACCGAGCCGGTCGACATCGCGTCGATCGTCGCGTCGGCGGTGCGCGATCCGAACCTCGACGAGAACGATCCGATCCTCGCGATCCTGCAGATGTGGATCGAGCGCTCGGATCCCGCGAACTACGGCGCGCAGCTCGCGCGCCGCCCGCGCGACGGCATGGCGCCCAAGCCGATCTTCCAGAGCGAGGGCTTCGTCGACTCGTACGCGCCGCCGCCGACGATCGAGGCGTTCGCGGTGTCGATCGGCGGCAACCAGGTGCTGCCCACCAAGACGACGATCGACGGGCTCTCGCTGCGCGATCGTCCGGTGCTCACCGCGCCCGTGATGAACAACCTGAACGGCGTCACGGTCGTGCTGTTGCAGTACGATCAGGCCGGCGCCAACGACGGCCACTTCGTCATCTTCGACGTCCCGGCCGCGGAGACGCAGTCGTCGCAGTTCCTCGGCACGCTGTCGGCGACGGGCACGGCGACCCTGGTGGGAGCACAGTAGATGGCACGCAAGAAGCTGGGCGAGATGTTGCTCGAGGCGGGGGTGATCGATCAGACGGGGCTGCGCGC
The DNA here is from genome assembly GCA_035493675.1 of Kofleriaceae bacterium. Lineage (GTDB taxonomy): Bacteria > Myxococcota_A > Polyangia > Haliangiales > Haliangiaceae > JAIOQA01. The sequence continues at coordinate 24,249 of DATJIA010000262.1, forward strand.
CGCGCTGGTCGAGCAGCGGCGGTGGGGCGGGCACCTCGGTCGCGTCTTGATCGACATGAAGCTCGTCAGCGAAGAGCAGCTGGTGTCGATCTTGTCGCGGCAGCTCGGCATCGCGACCGTCGAGGTCGACAAGATCCAGATCCCGCAGCAGATCCTCGATCTGGTCCCCGGTGAGCTCGCGGAGCAGTACAGCCTGATCCCGTTCGCGCAGCCGATGAAGTTCCTCGACGTCGCGATGAGCGACCCGACCAACCTCGGCATCGTCGACGAGCTGCGCATTCGCACGCAGCTCAACGTGCGCCCGTACCTCGCGGGGCCGAGGACGATCGAGCGCGCGGTCGCGAAGTACTACGGGCGCGGCGTGCTGGCGGCGTCGGTCGGGCGCAACACGTCGATGGACCTGGAGCCCGATCCGTCGAAGCCGATGGAGGTCATCCGCGGCGGGACCCAGCCGCCGCCGTTCGGCGCGGCCGCGGCGGCCGGCGTCGATCTCTCGCTGCCGACGCCGGGGCGCAACAACCGCGACGCGGAGATCAGCGCGCTGCAGGATCGAATCAGCAAGCTCGAGGCGCTGGTGCAGCGCGACGAGGATGTCTTGCGGAAGGTGCTGGCGTTGCTCGTGGAGAAGGGCGTTGCGACGCGGGAAGAGATCCTGGAACGCTTGCGCTGATTTTCAGAGGCAGAGGCAGGAGCCAGGAGCCAGTGGCAGGAGCCAGAGGCAGGCGCCAGGGACCAGACGCCAGAGGCCAGAGTCAGGATCTCTGACTCTGGCCACTGGTCACTGGTCACTGGTCACTGGTCACTGGCCACTGGTCACTGGTCACTGGTCA
>DATJIA010000263.1:0-8521 GCA_035493675.1 Kofleriaceae bacterium
TGCACGTCGACGCCCCGCTTCTGGGCCTCGCACGCGGCCTCGATGATCGCGCGCACCTGGGTCTCGTAGATCTCCGGGTGCGTGATCGCGAGGCGACAGCCGCGGTGGCCGAGCATCGGGTTGGCCTCGGTCAGCTGCACGACCTTGGCGCGCAGGTTCTCGGGGCTCTGGCCGAGCTCGGCGGCGACCTCGGCGATCTCGTGATCGGTGTGGGGCAGGAACTCGTGCAGCGGCGGATCCAACAGGCGGATCGTGACGGGCAGGCCGTCCATCACGCGGAAGATCGCGAGGAAGTCCTCGCGCTGCATCGGCAGGATCTTGGCGAGCGCATGTCGGCGGCCGGCCTCGTCGGGCGCGAGGATCATCTCGCGCACCGCGAGGATTCGATCGGGCTGGAAGAACATGTGCTCGGTGCGGCACAGGCCGATGCCCTCGGCGCCGAACGCGCGCGCGGTCGTCGCGTCGGTCGGCGTGTCCGCGTTGGTGCGCACGCGCAGGCGGCGGACCTCGTCGACCCAGGTCATGAGCGTCGACAGCTCGCCCGCCATCTCGGCGGGGACCAGCGGCACCTTGCCGCGGTAGACCTCGCCGGTCGATCCGTCGAGCGTGATCGTGTCGCCCTGCTTGACCGTCACCTCGCCGAGCGTCATGCGCGCCTTCGCGCCGTCGACGCGCAGCGCGCTGCAGCCGGTGATGCAGCACTTGCCCATGCCGCGCGCGACGACCGCGGCGTGCGACGTCATGCCGCCGCGCGCGGTCAGGATGCCGACCGCGGCCTTCATGCCGTGGATGTCTTCCGGAGACGTCTCGGTGCGGACGAGGATGACCTCCTCGCCCTTCTGCGCCCACTGCTCGGCGTCCGCGCTGTTGAACACGACGCGGCCGATCACCGCGCCGGGCGACGCGGGCAGGCCCTTGCCGATCGCCTTCGGGCGCTGCTTCGGATCGATCGTCGGGTGCAGCACCTCGTCGAGGCGCGCCGGATCGATCCGCATGATCGCGGTGTCGCGATCGATCATCTGCTCGCCGACGAGATCGACCGCGACCTTCACCATCGCGCGGCCGGTGCGCTTGCCGTTGCGCGTCTGCAGCATCCAGAGCTTGCCGCGCTGGATCGTGAACTCGACGTCCTGCATGTCCTTGAAGCGCTGCTCCAGCTTCGCGCAGACGTCGACGAGATCCTTGAACGCCGCGGGCAGGACGCGGCCGAGCTCGTCGATCGGCTCGGGCGTGCGGATGCCGGCGACGACGTCCTCGCCTTGCGCGTTGGTGAGGAACTCGCCGTAGAGCTTCGCCTCGCCCGTCGACGGATTGCGCGTGAACGCGACGCCGGTCGCGCAGTCGTCGCCGAGGTTGCCGAACACCATCGCCTGCACGTTGACCGCGGTGCCCATCGACGCGGGGATGTCGTACATGCGGCGGTAGGCGTCGGCGCGCGGGTTCGACCACGACTTCTCGACCGCCGCGATCGCGCCCCACAGCTGCTCGGTGACGTCGTCGGGGAACGCCTTGCCGGTGGCGCGCTTGACCTCGGCCTTGTACGCGGCGACCAGATCCTTCAGCGCCGCTTCGGACAGATCGCTGTCCTTCTCGGCGCCGTGCTTGTGGCGCGCGTCCTCGAGCAGGCGCTCGAACGGCGACAGATCGTGATCGTTCGCGGCGACCACGCCGAGCACGACGTCGGCGTACATCGCGACGAAGCGGCGGTAGCAGTCCCACGCGAAGCGCGGGTTGCCCGACGACGTCGCGAGCGCGGCGACGGTCGTGTCGTTCAGGCCCAGGTTCAAGATCGTGTCCATCATCCCGGGCATCGACACCGGCGCGCCGGAGCGCACGGACACGAGCAGCGGGTTCGATGCGTCGCCGAACTTCGCGCCGGTCAGCTCCTCGATCTTCGCGAGCGCCGCCTCGACCTCTCGCGCCAGCCCGTCGGGATAGCCGCCGTGCGCCATGACGTGGCGGCACGCTTCGGTCGTGATCGTGAAGCCGGGCGGGACCGGGATCCCGAGCGCGGTCATCTCGAACAGGTTGGCGCCCTTGCCGCCGAGCAGCGCCTTGTCGCCGGCGCCGCCCTGCGCGTGGCCGCCGCCGAACTGATAGACCCAGCTCACGACTCGCCTCCGCTCGCGCTCACGGCGCGGAAGTCGGCGACCTTCGCGAACTCGTCCTTGATCAGCTCGAGCATGCCGAGGCGATTGGCGCGGATGTCCGGATCGGGGTCCATGACCATCACGCCGCCCTTGTCGAAGTAGGCGGCGACGTGCGGCTGCAGCTCGACGAGCGCGGCGAACAGATCGCGGTACTGCAGCGTCTGGAAGGCGTTCGCGATCCGATCGTGGCGCGCGCTGTACTCGTTCCAGAGCGCGTGCTCGACCGGGCTCTTGAACAACGCCGGATCGGGCGTCGCGAAGCGCTCGCCCTTCGAGTGCGCGTCGTCGACGATGTTCGCGATCCGCTTGAAGACCTCGCGCGCGGTCGACGGCATCACCGCGAGATCGCGCGCGCGCGCGGAGGCGTCGCGCGGCAAGGCGAAGCCGGCGCCGAGCGCGGCGTCGATGTCGCCGGGCGCGAGCCCGTGCTCGATCAAGACGCCGCGCAGGCGGCCGCGGAAGAACTCCGCGAGCTCGCCGCAGTCGGTGTCGGTGACCTCGCAGGCGCCCGCGTATTGCTGCGACGCGATCTCGATCAACGTATCGATGCTGAGATCCCAATCGCGCGCGAGCAGGATCGAGAGGATGCCGATCGCGGCGCGGCGGAGGCCATAGGGATCCGCCGAGCCGGTCGGCTCGAGCGACGACGCGAAGCAACCGACCAAGGTGTCGATGCGATCCGCGATCGCGACCACGGCGCCTTCCGCCGACGCGGGCAGCTCGGCGCCGGCGCCGCGCGGCATGTAGTGCTCGGCGATGACGCGATCCACGCCCGGCGCGTACTGGCCGCGCGCGTAGTGCATCCCCATGATGCCCTGCAGCTCCGGGAACTCGCCGACCACCGACGTCGCGAGATCGGACTTGCACTGCGCGGCGCCGACGAGCGCGATCTCGCGATCGAACGCGACGCGCTCCGCGAGCGCGGCGACGATGCCTTCGATGCGCTTGATCTTGTGTCCGTAGGTCGCGGCGTTCGGACCGAACTTGGCGAGGAAGATCCGCGGCGCGACGAGCGCGGCGAACTGGTCGAGTCGCTTCTTGCGATCCTCGGTGACAAAGAAGCGCGCGTCGGCGAGGCGCGGCGCGCTCGCGCGCTCGTTGCCGTGCGCGACCACCTTCGGATCGCGCGTGACGGTGTTCGCCATCGTCACGAACTTCGGCATCAGCTTTCCGCCGCGATCCTCGAGCGTGAAGTAGCGCTGGTGGGTGCGCAGCGCGGTCACGATGATCTCTTCCGGCACCTCGAGGTACGCGGGATCGAAGCTGCCGACCACGCCGACCGGCCACTCGCACAGGTTCGTGACCTCGTCGAGCAGCGTGTCGTCCTTGCGGACGCGCCCGCCGGTCTCTTGCTCGATGCGCGCGAGCTCGGCGCGCACCAGATCCTTGCGCGCCGCCACGTCGACGACGACGTGGGCACGGCGGAGCTGACTCGCGTACTCGGCGGGCGACGCCAGATCGATCCAGCCCGGCGCGAGGAAGCGATGACCGCGCGTGCGGCGTCCGGCGGTGAGGCCGCCCCACGCGACCGGCAGGACCTCGCCGCCCCACAAGGCGACGAGCCAGTGCACGGGCCGCACGAACGCGTGCTCGCTCCAACCCCAGCGCATCGACTTCGGCCACGGCAACGCCGCGATCAGCTCCGACAAGATCGACGGCAGGACCTCCATCGCGCCGCGACCCGCCGCGAAGCGCTGGGCGACCACGTACTGGCCCATCTTCTTCTTCGGGCCCTCGACCTCTGCCGTCTCGAGCGCCGACGGATCGACGCCGTTCTTCTGCGCGAAGCCGATCGCCGCCTTGGTCGGATTGCCTTCCTTGTCGAACGCGGCGGACGCGGGCGGACCGACGACGCGCTCGCGCAGATCCGGCTGGCGATCGGCGACGTCGCGCACGATCACCGCGAGCCGGCGCGGCGTGCCGAGGGCCTGCACCGCGCCGTGCGAGAGCCGCGCGTCGGCGAGGCGCTTGGTCACCGCGTCGGGCAGCTCGGCGACCGCGCGCGCGAGCATCTTCGCGGGGATCTCTTCGCAGCCGATCTCGAGCAGGAGGTCAGCCATGGGCCACCACCTTCGCCGCGCCGAGCGCCGCCGCGTTCACGCCGTTGTCGATCTCGGCGTCGAACGCCTGCTTCGCGATCGCGCCCTGCTCCTTCGAGAGCAGCGGGAACCCGAGCGACGCGCGACTGCGCACGTACGCCTCGGCGCACGCGCGCGCCAACCCGCGCACGCGCCCGATGAAGCGCTGGCGCTCGGTCACGCTGATCGCGCCGCGCGCGTCGAGCGAGTTGAACGCGTGCGACGACTTCATGCACATCTCGTACGCCGGCAGCGTGAGCCCGCGCGCGAGCAGGCGCTGGCACTCGGCCTCGTACTTGTCGAACAGCGAGAAGTAGAACGGCGCGTCGAGCTCCTCGAACTGGTAGCGCGAGTACTCGACCTCCCACGGATGACGAATCTGTCCGTAGGTGACGTTGCGATCCCACTTGATGTCGAAGATCGAGTCGACGTTCTGCAGGTACATCGCGATGCGCTCGACGCCGTACGTGAGCTCCGCGGTGACCGGGCGCAGATCGATGCCGCCCGCCTGCTGGAAGTAGGTGAACTGGGTGACCTCCATGCCGTCGGCCCAGACCTCCCAGCCGAGCCCCCACGCGCCGAGGGTCGGCGACTCCCAGTCGTCCTCGACGAAGCGCAGATCGTGATCGCGCGCGTCGAGGCCGATCTTGGCGAGGCTCTCGAGGTAGAGGTCCTGCACGTTCGGCGGCGACGGCTTGAGCCCGACCTGGAACTGGAAGTAGGCGCCGAGCCGGTTCGGGTTCTCGCCGTAGCGACCGTCGGTGGGTCGGCGGCAGAACTGCGCGAACGCCGCGTTCCACGGCTCGGGGCCGAGGACGCGCAGGAACGTCGCGGGGTGAAACGTGCCGGCGCCGACCTCGACGTCGACGGGTTGCTCGATCACGCAGCCGCGATCGGCCCAGAACTTCTGGAGCTCGAAGATCAGGTCCTGGAGGTACATGGCCTGCCTCGTCGCAAAAGGCGCGGCACCATAACGTCGGGGGCGCGATCGGTCAAGCGCGGTTCGTCACCTAACCCCTTGCGATCTCTTGAAATTGCCTCGGCGCGACTGATAGCGTGTCGACATGAGAACGGGGAGCTTGGCGGCCGCGTGCGCGCTCGCGCTCGCGTGCGGCGGCTGCGAGGTGCTGCTCGACTTCGGCGTGCACGCGGACGCGGGTCCCGCCGACGCCTCGCCCGTCGACGCGACGCTGGTTCCGGATCCGTGCACGGTGATGGAGCCGAACGACGACGTGACGACGGCGATGCAGCTCACGACCGGCGAGAACCGGTACGCGGCGATCTGTCCGTCGAACGATCTCGACTTCTACAAGGTGTCGATCGTCCAGGGCCAGACGCTCGACTTCAAGGCGCTGTTCAAGAACGCCAACGGCGATCTCGACCTGCAGCTCTACGACGCGACCGGCACGAGCGTCGTCGCCGAGTCGCGCAGCTTCGACGACGACGAAGAGGTGAAGTGCCCGAACGACACGGGCATGGCGCCGACCTGCCCCGCGCTCAATGCCGGCGACTACGTCGTGAAGATCTTCCCGGCGGTGCCGGGGACGATGAATGTCTATCGGCTCGACGTGACGATCACGCCGTGAAGCCGTCGTCCGTCTACCGTCTACCGTCTACCGTTTCCCGGATCTGATCCGGACGACGGGAGACGGACGACGGACGACGATCACAAGTCGATCAGGCCGCCGGGCGGCTTGTGCGTGTTGTTGTTGTTGTCGTGATGACCGGTGTTGGTCGTCGCGCTGTGCTTGTGCATCTTGAGGCCGATCGGCATGTCACCGGTGATCGTGAACTTGCGGTTGATGTCCGAGTAGCCCGACGCCTTCGCGACGACGGTGACCTGCTTCGACTTGCCGCCGTCGAGCGTGACCGTGTACGTGCCGCCGGTGACCGCTTGACCGTCGACGGTGATCGTCGCGCCCGCGGGATCGACGGTGAAGCTCAGCTTGGCTTGCTTGGCGTCGGCGACCGCGACCCGCGTGCCGGAGCCGCTGCCCGATCCGCTACCGGATCCCGAGCCGGCCTTCGCGGTCGCGCTGCCGGAGCCGCTGCCGCTACCGCTGCCCGATCCGCTGCCGCTGCCGGATCCCTTGCCGCTGCCGCTGCCGTTCGCCGCGACCTGCGATCCGCTTCCGGAGCCGCTCGCGCTGCCTGATCCCGATCCCGATCCGGATCCGCTCGCGACCTGCGATCCGCTCGCGCTGCCCGATCCGCTCGCGCTGCCGCTGCCGGCCTTCGCCGTCGCGGATCCGCTCGCGCTGCCGCTGCCGGCCTTCGCGCTGCCCGATCCCGATGCGGTCTTCCCACCGCTCGTGCTCGAGCTCGCCGCCGCCTCCTCGGGCGCGCCGACGCCGAACACCAAGCCGCAGAACGTGCCGACCATCAGCCCCGCCGACACGACCAGCGGCGCCGCCTTCGATCCGCCCTTCTTCTTCGCCGGCGCCGCCGCGCGCGGCGGCAGATTCGACGGTGCCATGGGAGACGGATATCCCGGTGGGAAGCCCTGCTGCGCCATGGCGCTGATCCTAATCGATCGCGACCCGACGCGCCGGTCAGAACCGCCCGCCCATGATCATGCCGCCGGCGTCGTCGGAGATCATGGGGGCGAGCCACAGCGACGCGTCGGGCGCGCCGTCGGAGGGCGGCGGCTCGGACTCGAGCTCGTGCATCTTCGGCTTGTACTTCTTCAGGTACCACCACGCGGTGTAGCCGCCGGCCGCGAGCGCGCCGACCATCGTCAGATCGCACGCGAGCGCGAAGTGCTTGCCCGACGTGCGCGCCGCTTCGCGCGTCATCGGATCGAGGCTGTCGTCGACGTACGTGCCGTGCTTCTTCACCGCGACGATGCCGGTGACCAGCGCGGTCACGCCGAACGCCGCGGTGATGCCGGCGCCGACGTAGAGCGGCGTCTTCGAGATCGTCGGCGGCGGCGCCGGCGGCGGCGGCGGCGGCCGCGGCTTCTCGACGACGACCGGGATCGGTTGCAGCGTGAACGTGCGCTCCGACTCGCTGCCCGCCTCGAGCTTGATCTTCTGCTCGGTCGGCGTGTAGCCGTCGTGGGTGAAGCCGAGCGTGTACTCGCCCGGCTCGAGGATCAGGGGCTCGGTGAGCGGCGAGGTGCCGATGTCCTTGCCCTCGACGGAGACGTGGGTGCCGTCGGGGGTGACCGTCAGCGTGATCTGCCCGAGGTACGCCTTCGCGGCCTCGAGCCGCTGGGTCGCCGCGTCCTTGAGCGCGGGCTTCATGTCGGCGGCCTCGGCCAACATCTTCTTGTAGTGGTTGGCGGCGTCGAGCCAGTGGCCGAGCTTCTCCTCGGCGCCCGCGATCGCGAAGTAGATCTGCGCGTTCGCGACCAGGTCGTAGGCCTTCTCGTAGGCGGCGAGCGCGCGCTGGTACATCTCGAGCGCCTGGTCGTGCTTGCCCTTCTTCTCGAGGTAGTCGCCCTTCTTGATGAACTGATCGCCGCCGTCGATGAGCTTGCGCGCCTCGGCCTTCGCCTTCGGATCGTCCGGCGGCGGCGGCGGCGGCGTGTTGTTGGTCGTCGTGTTGTTGTCGTTCGTGGGCGGTGCGTCGGGGTTCGTGTTCGGGTTCGGCTCGTCGACGTGCGGCTTCGGCGCGAGCTCCGGCGGCAGCTCGTTCTCTTCGCTCGATCCCGATCCGGCGCCGCTGCCGCTGCCGGACGGTTGCGCGCGCGCGCTCGAAGCCACGCCCGCGACGATCACCGCTGCGATCAGATACGTCCCCCGCATGCGGTGAATCATACACTCCGCAGCTTGGCGATGAACTCGATCGATCGCAGCGGGCGTCCGACCAGCCCGGTGATCATCCCGACCACGGCGTCGCGCGCGGCGACCCGGTCGGCGTCGTCGGTGGCCGCGTCGAGCGCGGCGGCGTCGATCATGCGGGTCGCGGCGCGCGCCGCGAGCAGGTACTCGCGCGCGCCCGCCGGCAGCGGCCGCACGCCGGCGCCGCGCGACTTGGCGGCGCAGCTCGCGCACAGGACGCCGCCGCGGCCGGCGTCGAACACGACGCCGTCGCCGAGATCACTTCGTCCACACGAAGCGCACGCGTCGAGCACCGGCGCGTGGCCTAGCACCTCGAGCACCGCGAGCTCGAGCGCGCGCAGGACCGGCGCGCGCGGGCCGACGGTCGCGAGCGAGTCGTGCAGCTCGATCAAGAGATCCAAGAGCTGCGGCTCCGGCTCGTCGGCGGGCGTCAGCTCGCGCACGATCTCGACGGCGTTGCTCGCGTGAGCGAGCGCGGCGACGTCGCCGGCGAGCGCGGCCCACTCGC
>DATJIA010000264.1:0-2181 GCA_035493675.1 Kofleriaceae bacterium
GATCCGAGCCCCGCGAAGCCCATCAAGGCGACCGCGAGAGTGCGTCGTGACCAACGGCGAACGTTGCGCGATTGGGCCATTACGGGTCCGGCTGCATGCGAGGTGCCAAGCGCGCCGCGTACGCAACCTGCGATCGCGCGCGTGCTCGCGCGATCGCCGTGCGTCGGGAGACACGGCGCGTGTGGCTCGAGAATAGGAACGGTGCCTCGCGCGTTGTTCAAGGTTCGGCGACGACGCGCACGTCGCTCACGTACCAACCTTCGAACTGGTTCTCGTGCGCGTCGCCGGTGTCGAAGCGGATCGTGATCCGGACGCGACGTCCGGCGAGCGCATCGAGCTCGAGCGCGCGATCGTCGAACAGGCCATCGGTCGAGCTGTGCTCGCGCGACGCCGTCACGCTCCGCGTCGGATCGTCGACGTCGGTCACCGTGATCGTCGCGCGATCGAACGCGGGATCACCCTCGACCTCGAGCCACTCGCGCCACGCGAGCGCCGGATGATCGAGCGCGGTGAGATCGATGACCGGCGAAACGAGCTCGCCGGAGCTCGCGCCGACGTCGTAGGTGCCGCGCGCCTCGTCACCGAACCACAGCGCCGACTCGCCGCGGCGGCTCGACGCGTGCCACAGCCCGGTATGGGTCCATTCGGCGAAGCTCGGATCCTGGAACGCGACGCGCGGCGCCGATGGATGGACGAGCACGACGTTCGAGATCGGCGACGCGTTGCCTAGCCGATCGATCGATCGCACCGCGATGTAGATCTTCGACGCGCCGGCGGGGATGCGAACCGTCGCGTGTTGGGCATGATCGGGAAGGGCGGGATGCGGCGCGGTGACCTCGTGCGCCGCGTCGAAGTTGGTCTCGGTGATCCGCGTCCGCGACCAGCGCAGCTCGTAGCGCGCGACGCGGTCGCCGTTGCCGTCGGCGGGCGCGGTCCACGCGACCGCGATCGACGTCGCGTGCGCGCTCGTCGCGTGGAGATCCGCGATCTCTCCCGGCGCCGACGGATCGGTCTCGATCGCGAAGTCGAGGCCGTGTCGTCTCGCCGCGGCGATCAAGATCGCGAAGTGTGGCGTGCCGTTGCTCAGATCGCCGTCGTCGTCGTCGCGCAAGAAGACCTCGCGCACCGCGGATGGAATGTCGGCCGCGTTGGTACGCAACGACGGCAGCACGAGCTTGCGCGCGAGCGCGTCGCCGAGCCCGGCGCGCACGTGCCAGACGAACCCCGACCAGGCTTGGCCGAGCGCGTGCGCTTCGTCGTGTCCGTCGTCGGGGAAGACGTAGTCGTTGTCGCACGTGCGCAGCGTCTCGCCCGGGATCACGTCGGGGCCGATCTGCGGATCGCCGCGGAACAAGCACGAGAGCGCGTCGCCCCAGCCCTCGGAGAGGCCGGCGTCCATGATGCCGCCGTAGCGATCGTCGACGAAGTGCCCGTACTCGTGCGCGACGACGCTGAGCTCGGCGGTGTTGCGACAACCGCCGCCGCTGCGGAAGAAGTTCAGCGCGCGCGCCGGCGGCGAGTAGTACGCGTTGCAGGTGTCGTCGACGTTCACGCGCGCCGTCAGCGGCGCGCCGAGCTCGGAGGTCGGGAACGCGTTGTCGACGAGCCACGCGCGCTCGTCGGTGATCGCCTGGTACGCGGTGACCTGGGCGAGCGAATCCTCGCTCGCGTCGCCGAGCACGAGCTGCATCGCGCTCGACGGAGACGCGGCCGCGCTGGCGTCGCGGTTGGCGGCGTCGATGACGCGCGCCGCACGGCCCGACAGCGCGACGCGCACGGTCGAGCCGACCGAGCCGCTGAACGAGAAGCGTCCGGTCGCGTTCGTGTACGCGACCGACGTGCCGGCCTTGACCGCGACGTCGGTGAGCGCGACGCGCCGCGCGACGCCGTGTCCGCCGGGCGCGCCGCCGTCGGCGATCCAGCCGGACACCGCGCCCGCGGTCGCGTCGAGGCGCTCGTCGATCACCTCGACCTCGCCGGCGCGCGGTCCGTTGGCGCGCACCAGGGCGCGCGCCGAGCGATCCTCGACGCCGACAACCCAGACGAGCGCGAGCGTCCCCTCGATCGGCCAGACCTCGAGCGCCGTGCTCGTGAACGCCGCGGCATCGGGCGCGCGCAGCGCCGCGCGCGCGCGTTCCTGTGCGGCGTCGGAGGCGATCTCGACGCCGGTGTCGACGTGCG
>DATJIA010000265.1:0-4291 GCA_035493675.1 Kofleriaceae bacterium
CGCCGAACAGCACCTCGAGGTACGACGCCATCGCGCCCTTCTGCGCGCGCGCCTTCGCGATCGCGTGGTCGCCGCGATCGAACGTGACCTCGGGCGCCTCGGCCTCGATCACCGCGCGGCCGTACACGATCTCCTCGGGCAGATCGGTGTCGGCCATCATCCACACGCGCCCGCCGCCACCTCTCAACATCACGCCGCGCACCCACGGGCCGTGCTCGCCGGCGCCGATGCGCACCGGATCGCCGGGGCCGAGCCGCACGACGTCGAGATTGACGCCGTCGGGCAAGACCAGCGCGACCTTCACGCGATCGCGCGGCGCCGCGAGCACCTCGGCGACGACGAGATCGTCGAGCGCGAGCCCGCGCGCGACCCGCCGCGCCAAGCTCGTCGCCTTCCGTTCCGACGCGAACTGCTCGCGCGCCGCGCTGCGCTCGGTCCGCCACAGCGCGGCGAGCTCGTCGAGCGCGCGCGAGACGACCTCGTTCATGGCTCCCGCGGCGCGTGCAGCGTGCCGTCGTACTCCATGATCTGACCGTCGGCGAGGTGGATGCGCAGCGTGACCGGCGCGGTCGCGCCCGCGCCCGTCGCCACGCGCAACGGCTGTGCGAGCGCGTCGAACGCCGCGGTCGCCGCGACCTCCTGCGCCGCGTTCGAGAAGTCGCCGAAGCCGTTGGGCGGATCGACGTCGGCGGTGACGGTGCCGTCCTCGACGCGCCACGACCACAACGTCAGCTGCGATCGATCGAACGCCGCGGCCGCCGCGGCGTAGAGCTTCTTCTGTCCATCCTCGAGCTTGTCGTCGAGCGCGAGCAGCGGCACGACGCCCGCGCGATACGTGATCGCGAGATCGGCGCCGGGCAGATCCGGCTGCGTGCCCGCGTACAAGCCGACCGCGCCGGGCGGCAGCGGGTCGGGCGTGATCGCGACCGGCTCGTCGGTGCGGCCCGCGATGCAGTCGGCGACCGCGCCCGCGATCGCGTGCGTCGATCGATTGCGGACCTCGCCCGAGCACAGGATCTGCTGCTGCTTGTCGTCGCGCACGACCAGCGAGCGCATCACCTCGAGATCGAACTCGCTCGGCTCGGCGACGACCGCCTCGCCGATGCCCGCGATCGTGACGCGGCGCTTGAGCGTGTCGTCGGTGTAGCTCGCGGCGCGACGCCCGTCGGCGTAGAGGATCTCGACGCGCAGCTCGGGATCGCCGAGCGCCGCGATCACCGGACCCGCGAGCGCCCGCACGCGCGCGCGCAGCGGCGCGAGCTCGTCACCGCCGCGCGTCTCGACGCGCAGATCGACCGTCATCGGGCCGGGCGGATCCTCGATCACCTGCCAGGTCGCCTTCGTCTTGTCGGCGAGCGCCGCCAGCGCCGCCTCGCCGCGCGCGACCCGCTTCGGCACGTGCCGCACGTCGACGTGCGCGGGCCCCTTCGCGGGCAGTAGGCAGACGTCGACCTCGTCGCGCGCGTCGTCGGGAGCGCCGTCGTGATCGGTGTCCTGCGCGACCAGCGCCAAGACGTGATCGCCGACGGGCTCGGCGCCGTCGAGCGCGACGCCGCCGTCGAGCTCCGGCAGCTCGCGCACGGTCGCGCCCTCGATGCGCAGCGCGGTGCCCTGCGCGCCGTCGCGCTTGGTGAGGAAGACGTGATCGGGCGCGCCGGTCATCTGCCAACCGCCGGGCGGGCCGAGCACGACCTTGTCTTCACCGCCCGCGATCGGTCGAGCGTAGAAGTGCGTCTCGTCGTAGTGCACGATGTAGCCGCCGATCGCGTCGTACGGCTCGGTCTTGTCGAAGGTCGCGATCGTCGTCGGCGCGCCGCCGTCGAGCGGCACGCGCAGGACGCTCTTGCCGCGCGCGACGATCGCGCTGTGCGCCTCGGCCGCGTAGATCTCGTCGGCGTCGATCAACCAGCGCGGCGCGCCGCGGTCGAGCTGCGCGACGTAGATCGCCTTGCCGCCGCGCCCGGTCGCCGCGATCACGACCGCGCTCTCGTCCGGCGTGATCTCGAAGTGCGAGACGTCGAGATCCCACGGCGTCATGATCCGCGCGCCGCCCGCCGGCGCGAGCAAGACGATCGACGACGTGTCGCCGGGCAGCTTGTAGAGGACGCGCCCGTCTTTCAGCAGACGGATCGGCGCGGCGACGTCGCTCGCGAGCATCGTGGTCGCGCCGGTCGCGCGATCCATGCGCACGAGTCGATCGACGCCGCGCGAGTTGCCGTCGTACGCGTAGGTGACGGCGCGCTCGATCCAGTACGCGGCGCCGTCGGGCCCGATGCGCAGCGAGTAGCGGGGCGCGCCGGGCAGATCGTAACAACGCGGCAGCTCGCCGCTGCGAGGCTGGTTCGTACGCACGGCTTGCGCGCCGCATCCTACGAGCTCGGCGAGGAGCAAGAGCGCGAGTGGGCGAACCACGGCAGGACGCTAGCACGGTATGCTGCGCCCGCCGTGTCGATCACCGCCCCCGAGAAGCTCGTCCGTCGCACGAAGTCGATCCCAGAGCTCTTCCTGCGCCGCATCGTCGAGAGCGCGGATCGAGAGGCGTTCCGGTATCCGGCGGGGAGCGGCTGGCGATCGATGACGTGGCGCCAGGCCGGCGAGCGCGTGCGCGCGATCGCGGGCGGGCTGCTCGCGTTCGGGCTCGGTCGCGAGGCGCGCGCGGGCATCCTGTGCAACACGCGGCTCGAGTGGGTGCTCGTCGATCTCGGCGTCTTGTGCGCGGGCGGCGCGACCACGACCGTGTATCCGTCGTCGACGCCCGAGGAGTGCGCGTTCATCTTGAGCGACTCGGGCAGCGAGATCGCGTTCGTCGAAGACGTCGCGCAGCTCGCGAAGCTGCGCGCGCAACGCGCCGCGATGCCGAGCTTGAAGAAGATCGTCTTGATCGACGGCGCGCCCGACGCAGCGGATCGCGATTGGGTGATCACGCTCGCCGATCTGGAGCTGCGGGGCGCCGAGTGGCTGGCGTCGCATCCGCGCGGCATCGAGGACGTGGTCGCCGCGATCGACGGCGAGCAGCTCGCGACCCTCATCTATACGTCGGGCACCACGGGCCGCCCGAAAGGCGTGCGCCTCGTCCACGAGTGCTGGGCGTACACCGCCGACGCGATCGACGCGCTCGCGCTCATGCGCCGCGACGACGTGCAGTACCTGTGGCTCCCGCTCTCGCACTCGTTCGGCAAGGTGCTGCTCGGCGGGCAGCTCGCGTGCGGGTGCGCGTCGGCGGTCGACGGCCGCGTGCCGAAGCTGATCGACAACCTCGCGGTCGTGCGCCCGACCTTCATGGCCGCGGCGCCGCGCATCTTCGAGAAGGCCTACAACCGGATCGTCTCGCAGGCGAAGGAGGGCAGCCCGATCAAGGCGCGCATCTTCGAGGGCGCGGTCGCGGTCGGCAAGATGATCTCGACCGCGCTCCAGGCCGGCGAGAAGCCGCCGATCTACCTCGAGGCCGCGCGCCGCGTCGCCGACAAGCTCGTCTTCGAGAAGATCAAGAACCGCTTCGGCGGCAAGCTCCGCTTCTTCGTCAGCGGCTCCGCGCCGCTCGCGCGCGACATCGCCGAGTTCTTCCACGCGTGCGGCATCCTGATCCTCGAGGGCTACGGCCTCACCGAGACCAGCGCGGCGTCGTTCGTCAATCGGCCCAACAAGTACAAGTTCGGGACCGTCGGCCAGCCGCTGCCCGGCACCGAGGTGAAGCTCGATCCCGCCGACGGCGAGATCCTGATCAAGTCGCCGGGCGTGATGCGCGGCTATCACAACCTGCCCGAGCAGACCGCCGAGGTGCTGACCGCCGACGGCTGGCTGCGCACCGGCGACATCGGCGAGATCGATCCGGGCGGCTTCCTGCGCATCACCGATCGCAAGAAGGATCTGATCAAGACCTCGGGCGGCAAGTACATCGCGCCGCAGCACATCGAGGGCAAGCTGAAGACGATCTGTCCGTACGTGAGCCAGGTGATCGTGCACGGCGACAAGCGCAACTTCGTCACCGCGCTGGTCACGCTCGACGAGGAGGCGGTGAAGCCGCTGCTCGGCGTGAACGGTCACGCGCGCACGTATGCGGAGTTCGTCACGTCGAAGGACGCGCAGGCGCTGCTCCAGCCGTACATCGACGAGCTCAACAAGGAGCTCGCGAAGTACGAGACGGTGAAGAAGTTCGCGGTCTTGCCGAAGGATCTCACCGTCGAGGAAGGCGACCTGACGCCGAGCCTGAAGGTGAAGCGGAAGGCCGTCGAAAAGAAATACGCGAAGGTCCTCGACTCATTGTACGAAGGCACGGTCGCCGACCTATGAA
>DATJIA010000266.1:0-40445 GCA_035493675.1 Kofleriaceae bacterium
GCCGTCGGACATCGACGGCGGCGGCGCGGCGGCGGCCGCGTCGGCAGCGCCTCCGGCCGCAGGAACCGCGTAGCCCTGCTTGCGCGCCTTCGCGGCCGCTTCTTCCTCGGGGTTGTCGTAGATCTGCGTCTCGAGCTCGTCGTCGTCCCACGACAGCGAGTCGTTGCCGGTGACCTTCACCTGCGCCGGCATCGGCGCGGCGGACATCGGCGCCGAGCTCGGGCCGGGCGGTTGCGTCACCGCCGGCATCGGCATCGTCGTGCGCGGCGATCCGAGCGGCGGCGGCTTGGTGCCGACGATCTGCGGCGCCGGCGTGTTGGGACCGGGCGGCATCGGCGGCGGTACCGACGGCATCGACGTCGTGCGCCGCGGGCTCGCTGCGATCGGCGGCGGCTTGGTGGCCGCGCGCTGCGGCTGCACGACCTCCGCGGGCGGCTTGAGCTGGCGGTACTGCTCGAGCTTCGCGGTCTCCTCCTCGATCTCCTTCGCGAAGGTGCGCTTCATCCACGCCGCCAGATCCTTGCGCGAGTAGAACTCGCCGGCGGTGTAGACGAACGCCTGCAGCTCGTCGTGCAGATCGATCGCGTTCTGGTAGCGATCGTCGGAGTCCTTGGCGAGCGCCTTGAGCACGATGCGCTCGAGCTCGTCGGGGATCTTGCGGTTGTACGTCGACGGCGGGAGGATCTCGACGTTGCGGACCTTCTCGAGCGTCGAGAAGTCGCTCTCGCCGACGAACAAGCGCTCGCCGGTGAGCAGCTCGTAGAGCACGATGCCGCACGAGAAGATGTCGCTGCGGCGATCGATCGGCAGCCCGCGCACCTGCTCCGGGCTCATGTAGCCGAACTTGCCCTTGAGGATGCCGGCCTGCGTCTTCGATCCCTTGCCCGCGGCCTTCGCGATGCCGAAGTCGATCAGCTTCACCTCGCCTTCGAACGAGACGAGCACGTTCTGCGGCGAGACGTCGCGATGGACGAGGTTGATCTCGCGGCCGGCCTGATCGCGCTTGTTGTGCGCGTAGTCGAGGCCCTCGCAGATCTTCATGATGACGAAGCACGCCTGCGCGACCGGCATCGGCTCGCCGCTGCCGCGGCAGCGATCGAAGATGTTGCGCAGGTCGCGTCCGTGGACGTGCTCGAGCGCGATGTAGTAGCTCTGATCGACGACGCCGAGATCGAAGATCTGGGCGATGTTCGCGTGGTTCAGCTGAACCGCGATCTTCGCCTCGTCGATGAACATCTTGATGAACTCTTTGTCCTCCGCGATGTTCGGGAGGATCCGTTTCACCGCGACGAGGCGCTCGAAGCCCTCCACGCCGTACGCTTTGGCGCGAAAGACTTCGGCCATGCCACCGACGTTGATGCGCTCGAGCAGGTAGTACTTGCCGAACGGAGCGGGCTTCTTCACGGCGTCTTCGAACCTCGGTCGACGGGGTGCCGTCGTGGGCGTCCCCTCCATGCGTTGGACCCTAGACCAAACGCGTAGCTTTGGCCACAGAAACCTATTGAGATGTAGGTCTTACGGCCTGACGCACCGCGCGGGGGATCGTCATTGCGCGGCGAGCGCTTGGGCGGGCTCGATGAGCGAGGCTTTGCGCGCGGGCAGGAAGCCGCCGAGCACGCAGAAGACCGTCGAGAACCCCATGCCGCCGGCCATGATCCACAGCTGGAAGTCGAAGTATGTGTCGGGCTTGAACGGGAAGCGCGGCAGGTAGCGCGTCAACGCCCAGTCGGCGATGTGCGCGAGCAGCTCGGCGCTGACCAGGCCCAAGAAGCCGCCGACGAGCCCGATCACGAAGGCCTCGCCGAGGATGATCAAGCGGACGTCGGTGCGAGTTGCCCCGACCGCGCGGAGCACGCCGATCTCACGCCTGCGCTCGCTGACCTGCATGAACAGGTTGTGCGCGATGTTGATCGCGCTGATCACGATGATCGCGAACGAGATGACGAAGAAGAGGATCTCGACGACGAAGATCGCGGTCGCGAAGCGCTCGCCGACCGAGTCCTCGGTGCGGAGGCCTTCGTCCTCGACCCACTGGTTGAAGACGGCGAGCCGGTTCTTGTTCTTCAGCGTGACGATGATCTTCGAGTACTGCTTGGCGGCGTCGTCGCCGACGTACTCCTTGACCCAGCGCCGCATGTAGCCGAGCGGCATCGTCATGCCGGTCATCATCGCCTTCGGCGAGATGCCGACGACGACGGCCTGCACGATGTGCTTCTTGGCCGGATCGATCTGCGCGTTCGAGCCGGCGACCAGCGTGTCGCCGAGGTGGATCTCGAAGCTCATCGCCCCGAAGCCGCCGCGCTTGGCGATGAAGGTCTCGAGCTCGCCGATCTCGGGCAGGTTGTGCGCGGGCGCGAACTGCGAGTTGTAGAGCTCGATCAGCGTCTGCGAGACCAGCACCGGCACGCGGTGGTGGCAGGTGCGATCGAACGAGTCGCAGTAGTAGAGCTCGGGGTTCGCGCACGGGTTGTGCGTGAGCGGATGCGGCTTGTGCTTCTTCGGCTTCGCCGGCGCCATCGGTGTCCCAGAGCCCGTGCCCATGCCCGTGCCCATGCCCGTGCCCGATCCGGAACCGGCAGCGGAACCCGATGCCGATCCCGATCCGGAACCCGATGCCGATCCCGATCCCGATCCCGATCCCGATCCCGCGGGCACCGGCGTCGGCGGCGGCTCCGGCGTCGTCGGCACGATCACCTTCCCGTTGTCATCGAGATCATCCCAGCGCGGCGGCGGCACGCACGCGGGACGGTTCGTCTCGAGCTCGTCCCAGTCCTTGAACATCTCCGCCATCTTCAGGTTCGACTCGTTCGGATCGCTCTTCGCGACCTCCTCGATCACGCTCGGCGGGATGCCGTCGGCGAAGCCGCCGACCTCGAAGTTCAGCTCCTCGCCCTCGAACGTGCCGAAGCCGAGCGCGGGGAAGCTCGCGTTCATGCGCGGCACCGCGTCGGAGACCTCGGGCCGGCCTTTGATCGTGTTGACCACGCCGTCGTCGAGCTTCTTCGAGATGTCCTTGCCGAGCAGCGAGGCGTGCGGCGCGCGCACCTCGACCTGCTCGATCGGGAACACCTTGCCGAGCAAGACGTTCGACACGCCGGTCGACAGCGCGAGGAACAGCGCGAACGACGCGATGCCGATCACGATGCCGAACACCGAGAGGATGAAGTGGCGCGGGCTGCGCACGGTGTTCTGCACCACCATGCGGACGAGGTTGCCTGCGGGCATCATGCCGGACCTGCCTTGAGCGCGGGGTGATCCTCGTCGGCCGTCTCGACGATGTGGCCGTCCTTCATCGCGATCACGCGCTTCGCGACGCTGGAGACGCGGCGCTCGTGCGTGACGATCAGGAGCGTGACGTGCTCCTTCTCGTTCAGCTCCGTGAAGAACTCGATGACCTCGCGGCCGGTCTCGCTGTCGAGGTTGCCGGTCGGCTCGTCGCACAGCAGCAGCTTCGGCGAGCCGAACAGCGCGCGCGCGATCGCGACGCGCTGCTTCTGACCGCCCGACAGCTCGCTCGGCCGGCGCTGCGCGAAGTCGGCGAGCCCGACCCGGCGGAGCGCCTCCTTCCCGCGCTCCTCGACCTTGGTCGCGTTCGACGAGAACTGCGAGGCGAGCGTGACGTTGCCGAGGCAGGTCAGGTGATCGAGGAGGTTGAAGGCCTGGAACACGAACCCGATCGGGCCGTTTCGCAGCTTCGCCTTCTCGCGCTCCGACGCCTTGTTGTAGTCGTGGCCGAGGACCTCGACGTCACCGTCGTCGGGGAGATCGAGCCCCCCTATGATGTTGAGCAAGGTCGACTTACCGGAGCCGGACTGCCCGACGAGCGAGACGAACTCGCCCGGCTCGATGTCGAGGGACACGCCACGCAGCACCTGGGTTCGGGAGCCTCCCTCGCCGTAGTGCTTCGTGACGTCGCGGAGACGGATGACAGGTTCGGCCGCCACGGTCGAGGGACCCTATCATGCGGTCCGACCCTAGTGCACGCGACCCCGCGCGGTGAGAACGAGCGCGCCGGGCTTTGCCTCGAGGTCGATGCTGCCCGAGTCCCACCGATGGATCCGTCGGATCCATTGCTTGCGGTTCGTGTCGGAGTCGACGTGCAGGCCGTAGCGGAGCAGCTGATCCCAGACGTCGTCCGGGAGCGCCCACGGCCGCAGCTCGACGTGCGCGAGCGTGGTCGTCTTCGGCGGCGCGCCGGTGAGGAGCGCGTCGATCAGGCCGCCGCCCGAGGCGACCATGATCAAGGTCGCGCTCTTCACGTAGCTGAACGACGGGATCATCGGCATCGAGACGTCGACGACGGTGACGCCGCCGACCGTGCGCTTGTGCGAGCCGAGCGAGAGGCCGGGGATCTGATCGAGCAGCTCGTCGAACATGCGGGGGTCGCGCGCGGCGGCCCACGCGGCGCCGGTGCCCTCGAGCTTGTCGAGATCGAGCGTGTGCACGAACAGGCCGCCGGCGCGCACGGGCATCGACGGGAGCTCGAGCTCGCACGCGGCGCCGAGCTTCGCGACGCGGTCGAGATCGAGGTTCCACTCGGCGGCGATCGCGGCGCCTTGCCGCGCCTTCGCCCACCCGGGCGGCGGCGCGAGCGTGCTCGCGGCCGCGTCGGCGTCGAGCTCGAGCGTGATCGACGCGGTCGCGTCCTTGCCGTCGACGCCCGCGCTCATCGACGCGCGATGGACGGGCGCGAAGACGTCGAGGCACGCGCGCGGCGCGCCGGCGCGCGCGAGGTGCGTGCGCATCGCGCCGACGTCGGCGATCGCGAGCACGGGCGTGCGCGGATCGATCGATCCGGGATCGAACGCGCCGCCGGCCGCGCGCGCGTCCTTGTACCAGGCGAGCTCGGGCTCGCGCTCCATCGTGAATTCGAGGTGCACGAACAGCCAGCCGTCGGCGATCGCCCAGTGCAGGTGGACCTCGCGATCGCCGGCGAACGTGTAGACGTCGACGCCCGCCTCGCGCTGCACCTCGACCGCGACCGAGCCGGTGCGGTGCTCTTCGATGAAGCCGGCGGTGCGCTGCGGATCGCCGAGCTTGATCGCGAGCGTCGGCGACAGGCCCTCGGAGAAGATCGCGATGCCGCCGTCGGGATCGACGCCGACCTCCTTCAGGCCGTCGATCGACAGGAAGTCGACGCCGGTCTCCTTGCGCAGATCGTCTTGCGCGTCGGTGATGTCGAAGTCGGCCGCGACGCCCACGACCAGCGCGAGCTCGCGCATCGCCGCGACCGCGTCGGAGGTCTTGTGCGCGGCGAGCACGTAGGTCGCGTGCGGAGGCACCCAGCGCAGCGCGGGGAACGCCGCGACGAACGCGCTCGTGTGCGCAGGCAGCTGCGGGTTCGCGGCGTGACCACAGGCGACGAGGGCGACGAGGGCGAGGGCGCGCACGCGCGGATGATCGCAGGTGTGGCCGCGCACGCAACTGCGGCGCGGGGTGGTCGATAGCGCTCCCACGATGTGACGAGCCGGGCGTTGGCCGGTATGATCGATGACGGTCCGCGCGGCCGTCCGGAGGAACCATGACGAGCGGAATCAACAAAGCCGGGGGACCGGGAGGACCGACGGATCCCGGCGAGATCGCGGACGCGGAGGGCGCCGTGGAGACGGGGGCGCCGCTGGAGGCTCACGCCGCGACCGGCGGCGCCGCGACGGCATCGATCGATACGAGCGGGATCGATCGGATCGCGGCGGACTTGGACGCGGGGCGGATCAGCGGGCGCGAAGCGCTCGATCGCTTGATCGACGAGGCGGTGCCCGGCGATCTCGGGCTCGACGACGCCGAGCGCGCGGAGCTGCGCGCGGCGATGGCCGAGATGATCCAGAACGATCCGCACCTGGCCGGGTTGGCCTCGCGGATCGGGGCGCAGGGGAGCGACGACTGACTCGCAGGCACCCCATGTCTTTGGCGGCGTGGTGCGGGGTCTTGGCGGTGCTCGCCGCGGCGGTACCGGTGCACGCGTCGTCCGCATCTCCGGATCCCGCGGCGCCGCTGGCGAAGGTCGCGGTGATCGTCTTGCCGGCGTCGCCCGACGACAAGCCGCTGACCGCGACGCGCGCGGCGACGGTGCAGACGTCGATGGAGCACGCGCTCGGCGCCGACGCGCGGCTCGACGTCGTCGATCTCGACGAGGGCCTCGCCGACAGCGCGGGGCTCGTGCCGAAAGACGCGGTCGCCGAGGCGCGCGCGCTGGTCGCGAGCGGCGAAGAGCTCTTGCGGCGCGGGCAGCCGAAGCAGGCCTTGTTGAAACTGGAGGGCGCCGCGACGCAGCTCGCGCGCGTGGTCGCGTGGGCGTCGAAGCAGGAGCTGGCGCAGGCGCAGTTCCTCCGCGGCGCGGCGCACGCGGCGCTCGGCGAGGACAAGGCCGCGATCGAGGAGTTCGTGGCGCTGCTCGCGTGGCGACCGGACTTCGCGGCGGATCCGTCGATCGTCCCGGGCAAGGTGATCCCGCTGTGGGAGAAGGCGCAGGCGCGCGCGCGGCGCCTGCCCGGCGGCGCGGTCGAGGTCACGACGACGCCGGCGGGCGCGATGGCGTACGCCGACGGCCGCTTCGTCGGCTTCACGCCGACGACGGTCGAGGCGCTCGCGGTCGGCACGCATTACCTCACGGTGCGCGCGCGCGGCTACCAGAAGGCGGTCGTGGCTGTCCGGATCTCGGACAAGAAGCCGGTGCCGGCGAACGTGACGCTCACGCCGTCGCCGCGCGCCGACCAGCTCGATCAGGACCTCGCGGCGATCCGCGGCGGGCTCGGCGCCGCGCAGGCCTCGGCCGAGATGCAGGCGACGCTCGGCGATCTCTCCGATCTGCTCGGCATCGATCAGCTCGTCGTCGTGCTGGCGCCGCCGATCGGCGGCGACAAGATCTACAAGGCCTACGTCTACAGCGCGGTCGGCGGCATGCGGCTCGCGCAGGCCGAGGCGACGGTCGGCGACGACGGCCTCGACGAGGCGCTCGGCCGCCTGTCGGTCGATCTCTACAAGCAGGTCTCGTTCGCGCCGCCGCCTCCCCCGCCGCCGCCTCGCAAGCCCCGCGTCGCGACCGGCACGCCGTTCTACAAGACGTGGTGGTTCTGGAGCGGCGTCGGCGCCGCCGCGCTCGGCCTCGGCGCGGGCGCGCTGATCATCCACGAGCGCAACGGCGGCCCGAGTTGTCCCGCGGGGGATTCGTGCGGCGTCGTCATCTTGTCGTTCTGAGATCGGGCCTCGGGCCTCATGCCTAGGGCCTCAGCCCAGAAGGAGACTGCGTCTGTTGCAGGGCCGAGGCCTGAGGCCCGAGGCCCGAGGCCCTAGTACGCAGTTTCTCCAATGAAGATGTAGGCCGTCTTCGAGCCGGGCGGGCCGACGAACTGCGCGGTCTGCTTGGCGCCGGCGCCGAGCTCGATGACGGAGTACGGGCGCGTCATCGGCTTGCCGTCGGCGTCGTAGAAGCCGGCGATCACGATCGCCTTGCCCGCGTGATCGGAGTCGTTGATGACGTAGGCCTGCGCGACGGCGCGGCCGTTGTCGGCGAAGACGTGGCCCTCGGTGATGCGCATCGGGGAAGGCCCGAGCGGGAGGCTCGCGCTGTCGACCTCGATCTTCGCCGAGGTCGCCGACGCGCGCGCGGTGACGTGATCGTCGACCAGCGCGAACGTGCGGCGCCCACCCGAGGGGATGCGCAGCTCGTCCTTGCGGAGGTGCCCGACGACCGCGCCGTGATCGTCGACGAGATCGCCGGTCAGCGTGACCAGCAGCTCCTCGGTCGAGTGGTTGTCGGCGTCGACCAGGACGAACGTCGCCGGCTTGCCCTCGTCACCGATCGCGTCGGTGCGCACGGTCAGCTTCGGCGAGATCGCGATCAGCGCGTGATCGGCCTGCGGTGGCTTCGAGTTGTCGCGAGGACAACCTGCCAATGCCCAGCAGGAGACGACGAGCACGAATCGGCGCACGCCGACAAGATAGCTCACGAAGCGCGGCGGGTCGCTTTCGAGTCGTAGGTCGCGAGGACCTCGCGCACTTCGTCGCGCAGCTCGAGCGAGGCGTGATCGAAGCGGCCGAGCGCGGTCGCGAGCGTGGTCACGCGCTCGGTCGCGGTCGCGCGCTTGTCGATGATCACGCGGAACTGGCCCTTCACCCGGCACAGCCCGCCCTTGCTGGTGCCCACGCCCGTGGACAGCTGCTCGTAGCTCACCTTCACGCCGAGCTGCTCCGCGGCGGCTTCGAGGTGCTCGAGGAGGACGTCTGCCTTCATTGCCAACCCACACTACCCGCGCCGATCGATCGGGCCAACTTATTTACCTACGTAAACAAGCTGGCGAGATCTCTCGCTACCGAGCGGCCGGCAGCCTCACGACGAAGCGCGCGCCTCCGAGAACTGCCGTGCCGACCTCGATGCGCCCCTGGTGCTGCTCGACGATGTTCTTGACGATCGGCAGGCCCAGGCCGGTGCCCTTGCCGTCGGTCTTGGTCGTGTAGAACGGCTCGAAGATGCGGTCGCGATCGTCGGGCGCGATCCCGGGCCCCGAGTCCTCGACCTCGACGACGACGTGGTGATCCCCCTCGACGCGCGTGCGCACGAGGATCTTGCCGCCGTTCTCGACCGCGTGCGCCGCGTTGGTCACGAGGTTGATCACGACCTGCTCGAGCTGGCCGGGCACCGCGTGCAAGGCCGGCATCGGCTCGCCGAGATCGACCGCGAGCTCGATCCCCGCGCGCTCGAACAAGTGCTCGCAGAACGACAGCGCCTGCCGCACGACGCCGTTCAGCTCGACGACCTCGACCTCGGTGCCGACCGGCTTCGCGTACTGCACGAGCTCGCGCGCGAAGCGCAGGATGCGGTGCGCGCCGGCGGCGATGCGCCGCAGCTTCTCGAGATCGCCCTCTTCGGCGTCGCCGCGCTTCTCGGTCTTGCGGAGCAAGTACTCCGCGTACACGGTGATCGACGTCAGCGGGTTGTTCAGCTCGTGCACGACGCCGGCGGCGAGCTGGCCGAGGGTCGCGAGGCGCTCGGCCTGGATGATCTGCTGCTCGAGCTCGTGCAGGCGCGATTGATCCTGACCGATCGCGACCACCGCCTCGACCGATCGACCCGCCGCGCCGATCGCGGCGATCGACCAGACCGTGCGCACGCGGCCGAAGCGGCGCGAGTTGAGCATCACCTCGACGGCGTCGTGGTGCGTGCCGCGCAAGGCGGTCGCGAACACGCGGGTGAGCCGCGCGCGCTGATCCGGCGGCAGCACGTCGCGCAGATCGGCGCCCATCAGCTCGTCGCGCGAGAAGCCGGTGAGATCGAGCAGCGCCTTGTTGCAGACCGTGATGCGCCACGCCTTGTCGATGCCGACGATCAGCGCGTTCGCGTGATCGATCAGGCGCGCCTGGTAATCGCGCAGCGCCATCATGTCGCCGTGCAGGCGCAGGTTGCGCAGCGCGACCGCGAGCTGGTTCGCGACCGGCAGGACCAGCGGCTCGTCGACGTGCGAGGCGTCGGTGCCGAGCGGATAGCCGACGTCGAGCACGCCGTACAATTCTCCGGAGGCGACGAGCGGCACCGCGAAGCCCGCCGCGATGTGGCGGAACGGCGAGTCCCAGCGCGGATCGATCTTCAAGCGCGCGGAGGCCGCGACCGCGGACTTCAAGCGCGTCTTGGTGACGGAGCTCTCCTTGACGACGATGCGATCGTGCTCGACGCCGTCGCGCAAGGCGCCGAACACCGCGTAGCAGCGCGCGGGCTCCGCGCTGCGCGCGTCGACGACGCGGACCGCGATCGCGCGGCGCGGGAACAAGACCGCGAGCTGCTCGAGGAAGGTCTCGACCAGCGCGCGCTCGTCCTTCTCGAGGTGCAGCTCGCGGCCGAGCTCGAGCACGGCCGCGAGCAAGGACGGCGCGTCGGGGATCGCGAGCGGCGGCGTGACCGTCATCGCGAGTCCTCCTTCGGCTTGGCGGCCGGCGTCTCCTCGGGCGTGTCGGTCTCCTCGGTCTCGAGGATCGGCGGGCGCTCGGACGTCGTGGTGTCGCCGTCCTGCGACTGCCCCGACTGCGTCGACGCGCGCAGCGACGGCAGGCGCGGCACCATCGGCCGGTCGTGCTTGTCCATCTTGTCCAGGGCGGGATCGTCGAAGCCGAGATCGCCGAGCGCCGCCATCAGCTCGCTCGACGGACGGATCGCGGCGAACTCGCGCGTGAGGCCCTCGTCGTCGACCGATTCGTCGCCGGCGGCGCGCGCGAGCCGGCTCTCGGTCGGCGTCGCGTCGGGGGTCGTGGTCGTCCCGCTGATCACGCCGATCACGCCGGGAGGTACGGAATCTGGACCGGCCGTCGATCGATCGAGATCGATGATCGACGCCGTGCCGACGTACTCGGTCGTCTCGTACTTGGTGATGCGGCCGATCTTCTTGACGATGTCGGCCATGCGCTCGGCCTCGCTCAAGATGATCCCGACCGCGCGCAGGTGCTGCGCGCCCGGCTGCGACTGCCGCTGGATCAGCTGCGCGTAGCCCATGATCGACGTCAGCGGCTGGTTGAGCTCGTGCGCGGCGGCGCCCGCGAGCTCGGCGACCAGCGCCTGCTTCTCGGTGACCTGCAACTTCTCCTGCGCTTGCAACAAGCGCTGCTCGATGCGGATGCGCTCGCGCAAGTCGGAGATGATGCCGACGGTCGCGACCTCGTGATCCGCTTCGTACACGATCGAGGCGGTCATCGTCACGGGGATGATCTCGCCCGCGCGCGTGCGGATCTCGCGGCGCGTCTGCTCGAGCCGCCCGACCCCGCCGTACGACGTCGAGCGCAGCATGCGCATGACCTGGCGCGCGACGCCCTCGGGGTAGAGCTCCCAGACCGGGATCTTGCCGAGCACCTCGTCGGCGCGGAAGCCGAACAGGCGCTCGGCGCCCTGGTTGAAGAGGATGATCGTGCCGCGCATGTCGGCCGCGATGATCGCGTCGACGGTCGAGTCGATCAGGCGCTCGAGGAACTCCTTGGTCGAGCGCAGCTCGGTCTCCAGCGCGCGCTGCGCGGTGACGTCGCGGAAGGTCAGGATCACCGCGGAGCTGCGCGACAAGACCGTCGACGTCGAGACCGACACCGTCGCCGGCGAGCCGGTGGTCGTCGCGAGCTCGAGGTCGAACGGCTCGACGTTCTGCGCGGCGAGCACGCGCTGGATCGTCTGCGTCGTGAGGTCGCGGTGCGCGGGCACGACCAGATCGGCGAGCTCGCTGCCGAGCAGCCCGTCGCGCGCGAAGCCGGTGATGCGCTCGGCGGCGCGGTTGACGAACAGGATGCGGCCGCGATCGTCGAGGATCACGACGCCGTCGGAGGCGGCCTCGAAGTGCTCCTTGAGCGACTCGATGCCGCGCAGGCGCCGCTCGGCCTCGTAGCGCACGCGCGAGATGCGATGGGTCTGATCGCGCAGGCTCTCGAGCACCGAACCGTGGCGGAGGTGCCCGGCCATCAGCGCGGCGACCAGCTTCGCGAAGTCGGCGCCGCGCGCGCCCAGGTCGCCGACGCCGGCCGTGTGCTTGCGCAGGAGCACGACGCCGACGGGACGGCCGCGCCACGCGACCGGCATGACCGCGATCGCGCGCACGCCGCGCGCGGCGAGCTTGGGCGCGACCGCCGCGGTCAGCGGATGCTCCTGCGCGTCGTCGAGCAGGACCGGCGCGTTGGTGCGGATGCACTCGGCGACCTCGGGGTAGTCCGAGATCGAGAGCGTGAACTGCGTGCGCGTCGGATCGTCGGTCGCGGCGATCACGTACGCGTGCTCGCTGCCGTCGATGTGCGCGAGCAAGGACGCGCGCGGGAACGACAGCGTCTCGGCGAGGATCTCGAGCACGCCGATCAGCGCGCCGGCGTCGTCGCCGCCTTGGGTGAGCAGATCCTGGATGCGCAAGAGCTGCGGCGCGAGCGAGCCGGCCGCCCACGCGCCGCCGACGCGCCGGCCGCGCAGCAGGTTGCGCACGCGCGCGGCGAGCACCGCGGCGCTGACCGGCAAGAGGATCACGTCGGTCGCGCCGGCGGCGAGCGCGTCGGTCGAAGCCGAGGTCGGGATCGACGGCACGACCGCGAGGATCGGGACGTCGGCGAGGACCGGCACGTCACGCGCTTCGGCCGACAGCGTGACGACGTCGCCGGTGACGATCAAGAGCGTCGGCGCTTGCGCGGGCGAGTTGATCGAGAGCGCGTCGAACGCGCGCGCCTCGATGCCGGCGGCGCGGAGGCTCGAGACGAGCGCGCTCCGATCGCCCTCGCCGCCCCCGACTACAGCGATGTCGCCGGTGGATTCCACGCGCCGAGCAGCTTATCACCCTTCACGGGCGGGCCTTTTCCCAGGCCGCGATCGCCGCCGCGTAGACGCGCTTGAGCGGGACGCCGGCGCGCTCCGCCGCGGCGCGGCAGGACTCGTACTCGGGCGCGGCGTTGATCTCGTCCCGATCGAGGCGCCCGACCTTGATCGTGATCGGGCCGAGCTCGGTCTGCACCTCGACGGTCTCGCGCTCGGTGATCAACCGATCGACGCGATCGAAGCGCACGCCGAGGCTCGTCGTCTCGCGGAGGATCGCGCGCGCGACCGCGTCCTTCTTGGCGGCGGGCGCGAGCGCCGAGATCATCAGCGCGGGACGGCCCTTCTTCATCGTGATCGGGGTCCACCAGGCGTCGAGCGCGCCGGCCGCGAACGCGGCGTCGAGCGCGTGCGCGCACAGCTCGGGGCTCATGTCGTCGAGGTTCGCTTCGATCCGGAAGATCTCGCCATTGTCTTTCGGATCGATGATCGTCGCGCGCACGACGTTCGCGCGATCCGCGAGCTCGAAGTCGCCCGCGCCCCACCCGATCGCGATCGGCGTGCCGGTCGGCGCCGCGGTCCAGCTCGTCACCGCGTGCGCGAGGATCGCCGCGCCGGTCGGCGTGCACAGCTCCTGCGCGAGGCCGCCGTCGGCCATGACGCCGCGCGCGTCCTTCAGGATCTCGAGCGCCGCGGGCGCGGGCACCGGCAGGACGCCGTGCGCGCACTTCAGCGTGCCGTGTCCCATCGCGACCGCCGTGCAGCTCACGCTCGACGGCGCGAGCCACGCGAGCGCGGCCGCGGTGCCGACGATGTCGACGATCGAGTCGATCGCGCCGACCTCGTGGAACGCGACCTCCTCCACGGTCGTGCCGTGCAGCTTCGCCTCGGCGCGCGCGACGCGATCGAAGATGTCGAGCGCGCGGCGCTTGGCGTCGGCGTCCATCGCCGCGCCGTCGATCCGCTTTCGGATCGCGCCGTAGTGATGATGCGCGTGATCGTGCGGATGATCGTGGTCGTGGTCGTGGGTATGAGTCGGCAGGAGCTTCGCCGTCAGATCGATGTCCGGCGACGCGTCGACCTTCACGTCGCACGCCGCGATCCCGCGCTTCATCACCCGGCTCGTCTTCAACCGCCATCGCCCCGCGCCGACCGCGTCGAGCGCATCGCCGACGACCTCGACCGGCACGCCGAGATCGATCAACGCCGCGAGCGTCATGTCGCCCGCGCAGCCGCTCGCGCAGTCGAGATGGAGATGCGCGCCCTTCACGGCGCGACCTTCGCGACCGCCCGCGCGATCCGCGCGGCCGCGACCGCCGCGCCGAACCCGTTGTCGATGTTGACGACCGTGATCCCCGGCGCGCACGACGACAGCATCGTCCCCATCGCGACCAGCCCGCCGGCGCCGACGCCGTAGCCGACGCTGGTCGGCACCGCGACCAGCGGACGATCGACGAGCCCCGCGATCACGCTCGGCAGCGCGCCTTCCATCCCCGCGACCACGACCAGCGCGTCGGCGGCGCGCAGATCCGCGACCCGCGCCATCAAGCGATGCACGCCCGCGACGCCGACGTCGATCACGCGGACCACCGCGACGCCCAGGAACTCGATCGTCACCGCCGCCTCTTCGGCGACCGGCAGATCGCTGGTGCCCGCGGCGACCACCGCGACGGTGCCGCGCGGCTCGCGCGCGACCGGCGGCGCGACCCGCAGCATGCGCGCGGTCGCGAGGTGCTCGGCGCCCGCGACCTTCGCGCACACGATCTCGGCCTTCTCCGGCGACACCCGCGTGGCGAGCGCGCCGCCGCCGCGCGACGCGAGCGCGCCGAGCGTCGCCGCGATCTGCTCGGCGGTCTTCGACTCGCCGTACACGACTTCCGGAACGCCGGTGCGCAGCGCGCGGTGATGATCGATCACCGCGTCGCCGCCGACCTGCTCGAACGGGAGATCGCGCAGCCGCCGGGCCGCTTCGTCGGGCGCGAGCTCGCCGCGCGACACCGCGGCGAGGAGCGCTTCGAGCCGTTCTCGATCCACGCCCCTCTTTAGCACGCTCGGCGATCTACGGAGTCTTCAGCTCGATCACCTTGTGACTGCCTGCCCCACCGCCGCCACCGCCGCCGCCGAACACGCCCATCTTCCACGCGACGAGCGCCGCGAGGGCCGCGAGCAGGACGATCGCGAAGATCGCGACCACGCCGGTATTGCTTCCACTGTCGGACGCCATGCAGGTTTCTCCTGGTGGTTTTCCGACGAGAAATTGCAGGCCGCGCGCCAATCAGAAGATCGACGGCGCTACTTCTTCTTCTTCGTGATGCGCACCATCTCGACCGCGCGGTCGGAGGCCTCGACGACCTCGAGCTCGGCGCCGCCGATCGTCATCTTGTCGCCGCGATCGGGGATGCGGCGGAAGTGCTCGATGAGGAGGCCGGCGAGGGTCTCGTAGTCGTCGGACTCGGGCAGCGCGATCTCGAGCTCTTGGTTGATGCGCGCGACCGGCGTCTTGGCGGCGGCGCGCCAGACGCCGGGGCGCTCGGCCTTGAGCGCGGTCGGCTCGGCGTCGTACTCGTCCTCGATGTCGCCGACGATCGTCTCGAGCAGATCCTCGACCGTGACGACGCCGACCGCGCCGCCGTATTCGTCGACGACGACCGCGATGTGCTGGCCGTCCGCCTGGAGCTGGCGCATCAGCTCGGTCGCCTTGATCGCCTCGGGCACGTAGGTCGCCTGGCGCGCGACCGTCGAGATCGGCGCGCGCCGCTTCTCCGCGGATTGGCCGGCGCCGAGCACGTCGAAGAGGTGGACCATGCCGACGATGTCGTCGACGCGCTCGCGATAGACCGGCAGGCGCGAGTGCTGCTTGTCGGCGATCTCGGCGGCGACCTCGGCGATCGTCGCGTCCTCGGGCAGCGCGGTGACCTCGGACAAGGGCACCATCAGATCGCGCGCGCGGTACTCGCCGAGCTCGAACACGTTCGCGATCATCTCGCGCTCGTCGGCTTCGATGTCGGGCTTGTCGGTCTCCGGATCGCTCTCGATCAAGAGCGCGAGCTCGTCGCGCGACACGAACGTGCGGCGCCGGTCGGTGCCGAACAAGCGCGTGAGGATCGTCGCGAAGCCGCCGACGAAGAGGACCGCCGGGCGCAGGACCCACGACAGCGCCGTGAGCATCGGCGCGAACAGCGTGATCGCGCGATCGGCCTTCGCCTGCGCGAGCGCTTTCGGCACGACCTGCCCGAGCACGAGCATGGGCGGCACGACCGCGACCGCGACGACCATCGGCGCGCCGCGCCCGCGCAGGAAGAGCGCCGAGACCAAGACCGCGACGACGCCGGCGGCGCTCGCGGTGATCAAGGTCGTCGCGAGCGCGATGCGCGGGTTGGTCGCGAGCCTCTCGGCCGCGCGCGCGGACCAATTCCCCTCCTGCGCGCGTTGGCGCAAGCGGCCGCGGTTCGCCGCGCCGAGCGCGGCCTCGGCGCCGACGGAGAACGCCTGCACGAGCAAGCACAGGCCGATCACGAAGAACCAGGTCTCGGTGTCGATCATCGGTCGATCCCCCGATCGCCGCGCTGGCGCGGCATCTCGACCGGACCGCTCGGGCCGGTCGCGACGTCGATGATCGGCACCGGCGAGCCGTCGTCGGAGGCATCGCCCCTGCCGGCGACCTCCTTCTCGACCGAAGGCGGCGGCAACGGCACCTCTTGCGGCGGCGGCGTGACGTCGCTGTAGAGCGGCTCGTCGCCGGGCGGCACCGGCGTCTTCATGTAGCCGGGCTGCGGGCGCGGGCGGCGGATCGCCGACTGCAAGCCCTCGCGCTCGTCGCGGATGTCGCCGAACAGCTGCTCGAGCACGTCGTCCATCGTGACGAGCCCGAGCAGCTTGCCGTACTCGTTGACCACGATCGCGATGTGCACCTTCTTCTGCTTGAAGATGCGGAACAGGCGCTTGACCTGCGTCGTGCGCGGCACGAACAGCGGCTCGTGCAAGAGCTCGGCGAGCGGACGCGTCGTCACCGGCTGCCCGGTCGCGTGCAGCACGAGGTCCTTCGCGTTCAAGATGCCGCGGATGTTGTCGAGCGAGCGCGTGTAGATCGGGACGCGCGAGAAGCCGCGCGACGCGACCTCCTTCACCATGCGCGCCATCGGCAGGTCGTAGCTGAGCGCGAACACCTTGTCGCGCGGGGTCATGATCTGCCCGACGGTCTTGTCGCCGAACTCGAACACGCGATGGATCAAGCGTCGCTCGCGCTGATCGACCTGGCCTTGCGCGCTGCCGGCGTCGACCAGCTTCCTGAACTCTTCCTCGCTGAGATCGCCGGGCCGGCCCTTGCCGAGATCGCCGAACGGCAGGAGCACGAAGTCGGCGGCGCCGTGCACGACCCAGCGCACCGGCGTGGCCGCGTACCAGAGCAGCCACAACGGCCGCGCCGCCGCGCGCGCCCACGCCATCGGCGCCTTCTGCGCGGCGAGCCGCGGCAGCACCTCCCCGACCAGCACGACCGACGGCAAGACGACCGCGACCGTGATCCACACGCACGCCCACACGCTCTGCGCGATCATCGCGCGCTCGATCGCGGCGAGCGCGGTGACGGTGAGGCCGGCGTTGACCGCGTCGTTCGCGACCGAGACCGTCATGATCAAGCGGCGCGGCTTCTCGAGCAGGTGCAGCACGATCTCGTCGCGCTTCTTGCCCGACCGCGCCATCTGCTCGCGATCGACGCGGCGGAGCGAGAACAGCGCCACCTCCGTCGCCGTGAGGAACGCCGACATCGCGACCAGCACGATCCCGAGGGCGACTAGCCAGGCGACATCGGAGCTCACTCGCTCTCCCTAGCACCCACCATCGGGAACGACACCGTGAAGGTGCTTCCCGTGCCGAGTGTCGAGTCGACCCAGATCCTCCCGCCGTGCGCTTCGACGTACGCCTTCGCCAGGGTCAGGCCGAGGCCGCTGCCGCCGTACTCGCGGGTCGACGACTGATCGACCTGGAAGAACGGCTCGAAGATCGACGCCAGCTGATGCCGCGAGATGCCGATGCCCGAGTCGATGATCTCGACCAGCGCGCCCTTGGGAGCGCTGGGCTCGCCGGGACGGAGCGCGCCCTCGCGCAAGACGACCGCGACCTTGCCCTGATCGCGGCTGAACTTCACCGCGTTCGAGACGAGGTTCCACACAACCTGCCGGATCTTCTTGCGATCGCCCACCGCGATCAGCGCGGTCGTCGTGTCGACCGTGATCGCGATGCCGCGCTTGCCCGCCTGCGGCACGAAGCTCGCGACCACGCTCTCGACCAGATCACCGAGCGGCACCGGCGCTTCGTCGACCTGGACGCGGCCGGCCTCGAGCGTCGAGACGTCGAGCACCGAGGTGATCATCTGCAAGAGCTGATCGGCCTTCGACAAGATCGTGGTGATGTAGTCGCGCTGCTCGGGCGCGAGCCCGCCCGCGAGCCCCTCGAGGAGCATCTCGCTGTAGCCGATCACGCTGGTCAGCGGTGTGCGCAGCTCGTGCGACATCGTCGCGAGGAACGACGACTTCAAGCGATCCACTTCGGTCAGGCGCTGCACCGCCTGCGCGAGCCGCTCGTTCTGCTGCGTCAGATCCGCGAACGACTGCTCCATCGCGGCCTCGTGCGTGGCCCGCGTCAGCGCGCGCGCGTGCGCGTGATGGAGGAGCAGGCCGAGCACGTCGGCGAGGAGCTTCGCGGTGCGTTCGGCGCCTGGGCCCGTCACGACCACGGCGCCGATCGCCTCGCCGCCGTGACGCACCGCCATGCGCATCGCCGAGCCGGTGTCGACCTTGCCGGCGATCGCGAGCGTGCGGCCGCGCGCGTCCTCGACCGCGATCGCGCAGCCATGCGCCTCGCCGAATCGGGCCGCCAGCTCCGCGAGCTCGTCGCGATCGAGCAGGCTGTCGATGTCGACGGGGTCGTCCAGGCCGATACGCGCCTGGGACGACTTCTCAGCCGCGCTCACCGAGTGAGGATATCACGAGGCTCGGCACCCACATGGGCGCACACGGCATCGCGGAAGGAGGCGCGCGAGATCCCGAACCGTTGGCCGAGCTGCATGTCGGCGTCGATCGAGTCCCACACGCGATCGAGGAGGCCGAAGAAGGTGGTGATCACGCCGTCGCCGCGCAGCGCGGTCGCGGTGAAGAGATCGAGCTTGTCGGTGCCGAAGCGGTCGGCGTCGCTCACCGGGATCGCGTCGTCGAGATCGCGCTTGTTGTACTGGATGACGACCGGGATGCGCTCGAGCCCGAGGTTGCCGAGGTGGCGCGCGAGCCCGAGCCACGCGGTGCGGTTCGCCTCGGCCTGCGCCGGCGACGAATCCGCGACGAAGACGACGCCGTCGGAGCCCTGCAGCACGACGCGCCGCGTGGCCTCGTGCATCGGCTGACCGGGCACCGTGTAGACCTTCATGCGGAACGACAGGCCGCTCGCCTTGAAGAAGATCGGGAGGAGATCGAAGAACAGCGTGCGGTCGTCGCGGGTGTCGAGCATCATCAGGCGCCCGCGGTTGAGCTCCTCGACGCGCGTGTGCAGCGACTTGAGGTTGGTCGTCTTGCCCGAGAGCGGCGGCCCGTAATAGACGAGCTTCAGCGTGATCTGACGCTCGTTGAAATCGACCTGAGCCACCAGGATCGACTGTACCGGCAGCTCGGTGTTCTTCGGTGAACTACGGGTTAGTGGGCCGGCTGGACCGGGATGGGCGCAGCTGCGGGTTCCTCGGTGGGAGTGGTGACCAGTGCGTACACGGTGCCTGCCGCGACCAGCACGACGAGCATGACGAGCACCGTGAGCGACGCGCGATAAGGCTTGCGCGGCGGCGCGCCCGGCACGAGCGGCGCACGATCGTTGCGCGCGGTCGCGCCCGCGCGCAAGGACGCCTCGGTCATCCGCGTGATCGCGGCGAGGCGGCCGGCGGCGATCGAGTCGTCGGCGTTCTTCTTCACGCGCTCGCGGTAGCGGCGCGCGACGTACGCGTACGCGTTGTGCGCCGACGCGAGCCGCGCCAGCGCCTCGTGCGCGGCGTTGTCGTTCCACGCGGCCTCGCACGCGGCCCAACCCGCGGCGACCTCGGCGGCGGGCAGATCCTCGGTCGCGACGAAGTCCGGCATGCGCGACGCGAGCAAGCCGCACGATCGGCACGCGTCGGCGGGCCGCTGCACGACGCCGCACTTCGGGCACGTCATCGTCGGGCCGTCTTCGATCTTCGGCGGCGCGACGTCCTTCTGCTGCGCCGGCGCCGCGCTGGTGCCGACGGTGAACGTGCCGTCACACGCGGGGCAGTGCACCGCGATCTCGTCGCCGCGGATCGACAGACCCGCGACGACGATCTCCTTACAAAGATCGCATTGGACCTTCATGTCCCCTGATCGAGATCTTACGGCAAGCTGGGCCGCGTCGGAATCGGCGTGAAGATCAACGCCCACAGGACGAGGGTGAGGAGCGCGACCACGCGCCGGCTCGTCGTGAGCGGCCTGTCACCTACCGGTGGGTGATAGACGCCGCCGCCCATGCGGCGCATGACCGCGAGCATGATCGACCAGACCAGCCACGGGATCGCGCCGTCGAACGCGTACCAGGCGGCGTCGATCGTCTCGGCGTCGAGGCGCTTGGCCTGCGCGAACAAGAACGCCGCGACCAGCGCGCCGACCAGCGGCAGCGCGACGTGCAGGCGCGCCGAGAATTTCTCGTGGCGATCGCCGAGCAGCGCGCGCGCGATGTGCCCGCCGTCGAGCTGGCCGATCGGGATCAGGTTGATCATCGTGACGAGCAGGCCCATCCACGCGGCGAACGCGATCGGGTGGAGGTTGACGTCGTCGCCGTGCGACGGCAGCCAGCGGCCGAACATGATCAGCTTCGCGACGCCGTAGAGGATCGAGTTGCCCTCCTGGATCGTGTCGGCGTCGACGTGGACGTGACCCACGCTCGACAGCGACAGGCCGATCACGAGCAGCGGGATCGCGAGCGCGAGTCCGGCGAGCGGACCGGCGGCGCCGACGTCGAGGAGCTGGTTGGGATCCTCGATCGGGTTCTTCATGCGGATGATCGCGCCCAGCGTGCCGAGCGTGATCTTCGGCGGCAGCGGGATGAAGAACGGCAGGCTCGCGTCGACCTTGTGATAGCGCCCGACGACGTAGTGGCCGAGCTCGTGCACGCTCAAGATCGCCATCAAGGTCGCGGCGAACGCGAGGCCCTGCGAGAGGTACGTCGTGACGCAGGCGGCGGCGAACAAGCCGCCGTGGACGAGGGCGGTCTTCACAGCGCGTGCTCGGGTTTCGGCGCGGCGATCAAGACCAGGAAGTCGTAGCCGAAGACGAGGCGCTCCATCTCCTTGTCGAGCGCGCCGTAGGCGTCGAAGTGCGGGCGGAGCGCGCGCAGATCGAAGAGCGTCGTCGCGTTCTTCTGTTGCGCGTCGAAGAACGGGGTGAGGAACGCGTACGGCGAGTCCTTCGCGCGCAGATCGAGCGGCACCGGCTTGTCGACGCCGGGCGACTGCGCGGCGAGCTGCGTGCCGGTCACGCCGAGGACGAGCACGTTCACCGCCTTGACCTGATGCGCGTCGGCGGCCTCGGCGATCAGGTTGCCGAGCTCCGACGAGTGCAGCGGGTTCAAGCCGCGATAGAGGTGCCAGGCGCCGAGCTTGACCAGCACCTTCGGCATCGCCTTGTCCTTCGACGCCGCCGACGACAGCGCGCCGAAGAACTGCTCCTTCATGAGGAGCGCGCGATCGCGGTTCGACTGATACGGCCCGTCTCGATCGGAGGACATCTGGCCTTGGTAGATCGCGCGCGAGCGGAGCAGCGTGTCGAAGCTCGCGTGCGGCGCGCCGGTGAGCTTGGCCGCGGCGTCGTCGAGCGTAGCCTGCGCGGCGGCGATCAAGAACAGCTTGCCGAAGTCGGCGGCCTTGACCGCGGCCTTGCGATCGGTCTTCGCCTCGTCGAGCAGCGCCTGGATCACCTTCGCCGCGTCGTCGCCCGGCTTCATCGCGAGGATCTGATCGAAGACGAGCTGCGCCGCGCCCATCAGCTCTTGATCGACGCCCCAGATCTCGAAGCCCTTCATCTGCTTCGCGCAGCTCGACACGAACGCGAAGTCCTCGCGCCACGAATAGAAGGCGATCGTCTCCGGATACTTCGCGACGAACGCGCGCAGCTGCGCGGCGCCGTCCTTCGCGGCCGCCATCTGCGCGAGCGGCGGCGCGACCGACGGGCCGACCTCGAGCGCGACGCGATGGAAGCCGTGCGGCGCGAGCTCGGTGCACAGGGCGCCCGCGAGCTCGGGCACCTGCGCGATGCCGTGATCCTCGCCGATAAGGACGAAGGTCGCGTCGTCGAGCGCAGGCCGCAGCACGTCGGCGCCCTTGCCGGCGAGCGCGCCCTTCTGCACGGCGAGCGGATAGGCGTGCTTCGCGACGTCGTCGGGAAACGACGGCGCGGCGTGCGCGGCGCTCGTCAGGATCGCGAGGACGACGGCGTACTTCATGGGCTAGAAAGGTACCAGCGTGAGCTCGCCGGAGTCGACCTGGAGCACGATCGGTACGCGGCTGATCTCACCGTCTTCACCGACAAGCGCTTCGCCGCACGCGCCGTCGTCGAGCCGCGCGTGCGCGAGGTTGCGGATCACCTCGGCGCGGGTGTGCGCGCCGTCGCGCGCGGCGAACACGATCCGCGCCGCGTCGTAGGCCTGGGCGGCGGCGCTCGACGGATCGCGGCCGGTCGCGTCGTGGAACGCGTTGGCGAATTCGCCCGACGGGCCGGCGTCGCGATCGCCGGCGAAGACGTCGACCAGCATCGCGCCTTCGACCGTATTCCCGCCGCGCACCGCGAGCGACGGATGGTTCCATCCGCTCGAGCCGAGCAGCTGCACGACCTGCGGGACGCGGCCCTTGTACTTCTTGCGGAGCGCGTCGACGTCGGCGATCTCGGTCGTGCGCAGCTCGACGCCGAGGTACGGCAGGAACGCGGCGACGATCGTCGCGCGATCGTATCGATCGGGGATGTAGACGAGCGAGAACGGGACGTCGGGGACGAACGTCTGCCAGCCCTTGCGTCCGTACCTGCGCAGCCACGCGGCCAGCCGCGCGTTGCTCGCGGGATCGAGGCCGAGGAACGCCTTCACGTCGGGCTCGAGATCGGTCGCGGTCGGGTCGTAGCGGCCGTCGCCGGTGACGTCGAGCTGCTTCGCCTTCGCCTCGGCGACGAACGCGTTCGCCATCAGATCGCCGACGTCGTCGCGCGGCGCGAGCACGGCCACGCTCGGGAAGCCCTGCGCCGCCGCGACGTCGGCGGCCATCGTCGCCTCGTCGGCGGGCGAGGTCGCGAGGCGGAACACGCCGCTCGCCGGATCGGCGCCGTCGCCGGGCGCGAGCAGCGCGATCGGGAGGCCGCGCTCGGCCGCGCGCCGCGCCGCGGCCTGCGCCTCGCGCTCGCCGACCGGCCCGAGGATCGCGATCGCGCCGCGCTTCGCCGCTTGATCGACCGCGTCGCGCGCGCCCTGCTCCTCGCCCTTGGTATCGATCACGACGAGCTTCGCGCCTCTCGGATCCGCCAACCGGATCGCCGCCTCGAGCTCGGCCCCGAGCGCATTGAAGCGCCCGCTCTTCGGCAACAGCACCGCGACGATCTTCTCGTCGACGGGCGCGCTGAGCTCGTCCTTCAACCGCGCCGCCAACCCTGCGTCGTCGACCTTCGCGAGCCACGCTCGCGCGACCTCGTCGTCGCCGAAATGATGCGCGAGCAGCGCGCGCCTCATCGCGACCTTCGCGCTCGCCTTCTTCGCGTACGCGGCCTCGAGCTCCTCGACGCTCGCGCGATCGATCGCCCCGTCATCTCCTCGCACGATCTCGTCGACGATCGGATCCGAAACCGTGCCCTCCTGAGCTTGTCGAAGGGCCGTGCCCCTGCCCGGCTGGCTCCCGCCCGTCGACACCCCCGGCGCGTCCTCCTCCTTCCACGACCCCTGCTGCGCATGCCCGCACGCAACGATCGCGACGAGCAGGAACGATCGCATCGATCCCGGCGACTCCGGCGCGGGGGCTGCCCCGCGTCCTCGGGCCCGCGCGGGGCGCGGTGCCCTCGGCTCGTCGCCTTCGGCTCCTCGGCGCTGCCCCACGCCTCCGTCGCTCATTCGTCGAGCAACGATCGCACGCGATCCAAGAGCGATCGCTTCTGCACCGGCAACCGATCGTTCCCGGTCGCCTTCTCCAGCTCCTCGATGATCGCCCGCTGCTGCGCGCTCAGCGTCTGCGGCACCGTGATCGTCACCCGCACGAGCTGATCCCCGCGCGGCGCGTTCTTCCCCGGCGCGCGCGGAATCCCGCGCCCGCGGATCCGGAACACGCGGCCCGGCTGCGATCCCTCCGGGATGCGCATCCGCACGTTGCCGTCGATCGTCATCACGTCCACCACCGCGCCCAGCGCCGCCTGCGGGAACGTGATCGCCAGGTCACTCAAGACATCGTGACCCTCGCGCCGGAACAGCGCGTGCTCCTTCACGCGGACGATCACGTGCAGGTCGCCGTTGCCGCCGCCGTGCTTGCCCGGCTCGCCCTCGCCCTTGATCATCTTCACGCCGCCCTCGCGCGTGCCGGGCGGGATCACGACCGAGAACTCGCGCGCGCGCTTCACCTGCGTCGCGGTCTCGCCGACCGCGCCGTCGGGGATCTGGATCGCCTTGGTGCAGCCGAACGCGGCCTCCTCGAAGGTGACCTCGAGGGTGTAGCGCAGATCGCGGCCGCGCTGCTTCGTGCGCCGGCGCCGCAAGACGTCGCCGAGCACTTCTTCGACCGCGTCGATCACCGAGCCGACGCCGCCGCCCGAGCCGTCGCCGTGGCCCCATCGATCGTAGCGCGTGCGCGCGTCGCGATCGGAGAGCACCGCGTACGCCTCGTTGATCTCCTTGAAGCGCTCGGCGAGCTCCGGCTTGTCCGGGTTCACGTCGGGGTGGTACTTGCGCGCGAGCTCGCGATACGCGCGCTTGATGTCGGCGTCGTCGGCGTCCTTCGCGACGCCGAGCACGTCGTAGTAGTCGCGGCGCTTGCGGGCCATCAGGCGCCTCCTTCGACGTCGTCGCCACCGGGCGGCGGCGGCTCGCCGCCTTCCCCCTCGGCGCCTTCGGTCGCCGCCGCGTAGATCGTCTCGCCGATCCGCTGCGCGCTCTCCTCGAGCCGGCGGATCGCGTCTTCGACCTCGGCGAGCGCGCCGTGCTCCGCCGCGCGCCGGCACTCCGCGAGATCCGCGGCGATCAGCTCGCTCTCCGACGGATCGAGCATGTGCCCGAACTCGGCGAGCGCGCGCTCCGCCGAGTACAAGAGCGACTCGGCGCGATTGCGCGCGTCGGCGAGCTGCTTGCGCGAGGCGTCCATGTCGGCGGCCTCGAGGGACTCCGCGACCAGCCGCTCGATGTCCTGTTCGGACAGGCCCGTCGTCGGCATGACCTTCACCGACTGGTTGCGGCCGGTGCCGAGATCGCGCGCGCTCACCATCAACATGCCGTCGGCGTCGAGGTCGAACGCGACCTCGATGCGCGGCACGCCGCGCGGCGCCGGCGGGATGCCGGTCAGCTCGAAGTGCGCGAGCGACTTGTTGTCGGCCGACATCTCGCGCTCGCCCTGCAGGACGTGCACGTTGACGAACGGCTGGTTGTCGACGGCGGTCGAGAAGATCTCGGTCGCGCGGCACGGGATCGTCGTGTTGCGCGGGATCAGGCGCGTGAACACGCCGCCCGCGGTCTCGACGCCGAGCGACAGCGGCGTGACGTCGAGCAGCAAGACCTCTTGCACCTCGCCGGTGAGCACGCCGGCCTGGATCGCGGCGCCGACCGCGACGACCTCGTCGGGGTTCACGCGGCGCGACGGATCGCGGCCGAAGAACTCCGCGACCAGCTGCTGGATGCGCGGCATGCGGGTCTGGCCGCCGACGAGGATCACGACGTCGACGTCCGCCGCGCTCATCTCGGCGTCGGCGAGCGCGCGGCGGCACGGCTCGAGCGTCTTCTGCACGAGCGGCTCGACCAGGCGCTCGAGCGCGATCCGCTCGAACGGCAGCTGCAGGTGGCGCGGCCCCTGCGGCGACGCCGCGATGAACGGCAGGTTGATCTCGGTGATCATCCCCGACGACAGCTCGATCTTCGCGCGCTCGGCCGCTTCCTTGAGCCGCTGCAGCGCGAGGCGATCGCCGCGCAGATCGAGCCCGGGGTTCTGCTCGGCGAACGTGCGCAGGAGGTGCTCGACGATCGCGTTGTCGAAGTCCTCGCCGCCGAGGAAGGTGTCGCCCGAGGTCGAGCGGACGCGGAAGACGCCGTCGGCGAGCTCGAGGATCGAGATGTCGAACGTGCCGCCGCCGAGATCGAACACGGCGACGCGCCCGGCGCCCTCGGTCTCGCGCCCGTACGCGAGCGCGGCCGCGGTCGGCTCGTTCACGATGCGCAGGACGTCGAGCCCGGCGATGCGACCGGCGTCCTTGGTCGCCTGGCGCTGCGCGTCGTCGAAGTAGGCCGGCACCGTGATCACCGCTTCGGTGACGGTCTCGCCCAGCCAGTCCTCGGCGGTCTGCCGCATCTTCTGCAGCACCATCGCCGAGATCTCGGGCGGCGAGAACTGGCGGCCGCGCACCTGCACCGCGGCGTCGCCGTTGGGCGCGCCGACGACCTCGTACGGGCAGGTCAGGATCTGGTGCTGGACCTCGTCGTCCTCGAACTTGCGGCCCATCAGCCGCTTCACCGCGTAGATCGTGTTCTCGGGGTTGGTCAGCGCCTGGCGGCGCGCGACCTGTCCGATCAGGCGCTCGCCGGATTGCGCGAAGCCGACCACCGACGGCGTCGTGCGCGAGCCCTCGCTGTTCGCGATCACGACCGCGTTGTCGCCGTCCATGACGGCGACGCACGAGTTCGTCGTGCCCAAGTCGATTCCGACGACCCTGCTCACGCTCGAACCACCTCTCGAGTGGTCACACTCATCCGCAGCTCGGAGCATAGCCCGTGCTCATCGCCGACGAGCAGGGTCGTGGGGTCTTCCTCGCGCTCCCCGTGTTTCGTGCTCACGAGATCACGCCTCGAAGCGCATCGTGTGCTCGACCAGAACGGCGGCCAGCGCTCAACTCGGCTCCGCGGACGTCGTCTTGGGTTTCGCGACGACGACGAGCGCGGGACGCAACAACCGATCACCGAGCTTGTAGCCGGTCTGCAGGACCTTCACGACCGAGCCGGGCGGCGAGTCGCTCTCCTCCTGGCCGATCGCCTCGTGCAGGTTCGGATCGAACGGCTGGCCCATCGCCTCGACGGCGGTGACCTCGAGCCGCTCGAGCGCGGTCAGGAACTGGCGATGGACGAGCTTGATGCCCTCGAGCACGGCGCTGCCGTCGGTCTCGTGCGCCATCGCGCGCTCGAGGTTGTCGACGACGGGGAGGATCTCCTTCAAGACGCGCGACTTGGTGTCGGCCTTGGCGTCGTCGATGTCGCGCTTGGTGCGCTTGCGGTAGTTCTCGAGATCCGCCGCGGTGCGGAGGTACTTGTCCCAGTTGTCCTTCTTGTCCTTCTCGGCGGCCGCGAGCTGCGCCTCGAGCTCGGCGATGCGCGCCGCAGAAGGATCGGCCGGGAGATCGGAGGCATCGACCTCGACGTTGATCGGGGCTTCACCGTTGCCCTGGTCGGACGCGTTCTCGTCGGCTTCGCTCATGGTCTGGGTACCGTATCCACCGCTACAGCTCCGTCAAGAGCTCGGACACCACGTCGGCGGTGAAGTCGACGATCGACATCACCTTGCCGTAGTTCATGCGCATCGGACCGATCACCGCGAGCGCGCCGATCGGCCGCTCCTCGGCGCCGTAGGCCATCGCGACCACCGACGACTCGGCGAGCGCGTCGTGCGCGGTCTCCGCGCCGAGGAAGACCTGGATGCCCTCGGCACCCTTGGTGCGATCGAGGAGCCGGATCAGCAGCTGCTTGTCCTCGAGCGCGCGCAAGAGCTCGCGCATGCGATCCATGCGCGCGCGATCGGCGGCGGCTTCCGGATCGAGCAGGTTCGATTGCCCCGCGACGACGACGTCGGCGCGCGCGGGCTCGCTGAACGCGGCGTGGCCGAGGCGCAAGGCCGCCGCGACCTCGCGATCGTAGCGGTTCTTGTCCTCGCCCATCTCGCGGAGCACGCGGTCGCGGATCTCGTCGAGCGTCAGGCCCGAGAGCAGCTGGTTGAGGTAG
This sequence comes from Kofleriaceae bacterium, assembly GCA_035493675.1. Taxonomy (GTDB): domain Bacteria; phylum Myxococcota_A; class Polyangia; order Haliangiales; family Haliangiaceae; genus JAIOQA01. The sequence goes on from DATJIA010000266.1 coordinate 27,455, forward strand.
TTGTGCACGCGATCGAGCGAGCGCTCGTCGATCGGCTCTTCGATCGAGAGCAGCTTGTTCTCGATGCGGCCGTCGGAGGTGACGAGGATGCAGATCACCTTGCCCGAGCGCAGCGGCAGGAACTCGAGGTGATCGAAGCGGAGCTGCGACGGATCCGGCGCGATGATCACGGCGGCGTGCTGCGTGATCTCGGAGAGGAGGCGCGACGCGTTGCCGAGCACCTCGTCGCGCGAGCCGCCGACCAGGCGGCCGCGGATCGCGTCCTTGTCGACCGGCGACAGGCCGCGGACCTTGAGCAGCGAATCGATGAAGAAGCGCAGGCCGCGATCGGTCGGGACCCGGCCCGCCGACGTGTGGCGCTGCTCGAGCAAGCCCATGTCCTCGAGGTCCGACATCACGTTGCGGACGGTCGCGGGCGACAGACCGATGTCGTGCCGGCGCGTGACCGTGCGCGAGCCGACGGCGTCGCCGGAGGACAGGTACTCCGACACGACCGCTTGCAGGATCTTGCGGGCGCGCCGGTTGAGCTCGAAGGGGCTGCTCATCAGGGCGTTTCGGCGGATTGTACCGCACGCGCGGCGATCCGATCCGCGTACAGGAATCCCCGTAGCGTCGGGCGGATGCGGCCCTGGGCCTGCGTCGCGAGGCGTTCGGACAGGAGCCAGGCCGTGAAGGCCGGGGGGGCGTCGGTTTCGGCGATGCCGTCGGTCGTGCGGAGGGCGAGCCAGAGGAGATCTGCCGCGTGCTCTTTTTCGGACGCGACGAGGGTGTCGGCGGTGCGCTCGCCGCGCAGGTAGGCCGGCGCGCTGCGCGTGTTGGTCGTGCGGGTCGCGGTGCCGTCCGGGTTTCGGACGAAGCTGGCGGCGCCGACGCCGACGCCCAGGAACGGCGCGCCGCGCCAGTAGAGCGAGTTGTGCACCGCGCGGTGGCCCGGGCGCGCGTACGAGGAGATCTCGTAGTGATCGAAGCCCTGCGCGGTGAGCGCGGCGTGGGTGCGCTCGTACAGCGACGCGAGCGTGTCTTCGTCGAGCGGGCGCAGCGAGCCCTCGCGCGCGCGCTTGCCGAAGATCGTGCGCTCCTCGATCGTCAGCTCGTAGATCGAGAGGTGATCGACGGCGGCGGCGGTGGCCGCGACGTGCGCGGGCACGGCGTCGGTGTGGGCGTCGGGGATGCCGAGGATGAGATCGGCGCTGATCGATCGGAAGCCGGCGCGCCGCGCGTGATCGATCGCGGCGAGGCCGTCGTCGCCCATCGTGTGATCGCGGCCGAGCGCGACCAGCTCGCGGGGCTCGAGCGACTGCACGCCGATCGAGACGCGATCGATGCCGGCGTCGCGCCATCGCGCGAGGCGGTCGGGCGCGCAGTCGATCGGGTTGGCCTCGATCGTGATCTCCTGCGGCGCCGCGGCGAACGCGTCCTTCGCGTGATCGACGACCGCGGCGAGGCAGTCGGGGCGCCAGAGGCTCGGCGTCCCGCCGCCGAAATAGATCGACACCAGCTCGTGGCCTTCGAGCAACGCCGCGCGCGCGTCGATCTCGCCGAGGATCGCGGCGGTGTACGCGTCGTGCGGCGGCTCGCCCTTCGCGACGGCGACCGGGAAGTCGCAGTACGGGCACAGATGACGGCACCAGGGGAAGTGCACGTAGAGGCCGGACGATCCCAGCCGCCGCTCGGGGTGCTGCCCCGGGTCCTCGCGCTGCGCGCTCGGCTCGGCCTCCGGCCTCGGCCCTGCCCCTCTTCGCGGCGGCATTCGCACGCCTTCTTGTGCCACGCTTCGCGGGTGCAGACCATCTACCTGGACAGCGCGGCGTCGACGCGCGTCGACGAGGACGTGATCGCGCGGATGGCCGAGGTCATGCGCACCGCGTGGGGGAATCCGTCGTCGGCGCACCCGCAGGGCGCGGCCGGGCGGCGCTGGATCGAGGCCGCGCGCGTCGAGCTGCTCGCGGCGCTCGGCGACGGCGGCGCGGGCGACGTCGTCTTCACGTCGGGCTGCACCGAGTCGGACGCGATCGGCGTGCTCGGCGGGTTCCGCGCGCGCGGGCGCGGGCGGGTCGTCGTGTCGGCGATCGAGCACCCCGCGGTCGGCGCGACCGCGGACATGATCGACCTCGGCGAGGTCGTGCGTGTGCCGGCGACGAAGGACGGCGTGATCGATCTCGAGGCGCTCGAGCGCGCGATCGATCCGGACGCCGCGGTGGTCGCGCTGGTCGTCGTGCAGAACGAGATCGGCACGCTGCAGCCGTACGCGGACGCCGCGCGGATCGCGCGCCGGCGCGCGCCGGATTGTCACGTGCACCTCGACGCGGCGCAGGCGATCGGCAAGGTCGCGTTCGACGCGGCCGCCTCGGGCGCGGACTCGATCGCGATCGCGGGGCACAAGATCGGCGGGCCGAAAGGCGCCGGCGCGCTGTGGCTCCGGCGCGGCGCGCGCGTCGTGCCGCTGTGGAGCGGCGGCGGCCAGCAAGGCGGGCTGCGATCGGGCACGCAAGACGCGCCGGGCGCGTCGGGGCTCGCGCTCGCGTGCACGCACGCGGTCGCGTCGCGCGCCGAGTCCGCCGCGCGCTGGGGCGCGATGCGCGCGCGCTTGATCGAGGCCGCGGCGCAGGCGGGCGTGCCGTGGCTCGAGATCGCCGCCGGCGCGCCGCGCTCGCCGCACATCGTCGCGCTCGCCTTCGAGCGCGTCGCCGCCTCCGCGCTCCGCAACACGCTCTCGTCGCGCGGCGTCTACATCTCGACCGGCAGCGCCTGCGCCGATCGCGACTCGAAGCCCTCGGCGGTCCTCCAAGCGCTCGGCCTCGGCAACGACTTCGGCGTCGCGCGCTTCAGCTTCGAGCGCACGACGACGGCCGAAGAAGTCGAGATGGCCGCATCCATTCTGTGTGATGCGGTGAAGTCGCTCGCCCGCTGAGTTGGGCCTCAGGCCTCGGGCCTCGGGCCTCGGCCCTGCAGAAGACACGCACGCCGGTTCTGGGCCGCGGCCCGAGGCCGGAGGCCCGAGGCCCGAAATCAGTGCTGCTGGAAGACCAGCGGGAAGACCGTGTTGATGCCCTCGGTCGACTGGCGGAACGGCCACCGGCGGATCGCGGCGGTGAGGCACTGGCCGAGATCGTCGGAGGCGTGCGAGTCGAGCGAGACGTCGGTGACGACGCCGGACTTGTCGACCTTGAGCGAGACGTTGATCTTCTGGACCGAGAGGAACGGATCCTTCTTGAGCGCGCGCTCGTAGCAGCGCGAGGTGCCCATCGACATCTTCGACGAGACCGAGATGATGTCGTCGCCGGTGAGCGGCGTGATCGGCTCGCCGTTGGGCCCGATCTCCTGACGGCCGCTGCCCTGCGGGTTGGTCTGGATCGACTGCGAGCCGTTGCCGCCGTTGCCGCCGTTGCCGGTGCGCTTGATGATGCGCGTGCCGGTGATCGTGACGCTGCCCGAGCCGGTGCCGTTGTCGCTGCCGCGCGGGCGCAGCGGATCGTACGTGTAGCCGAGGCCGGTGACGTCGATGTTGCCGGTCGAGACCTGCTCGCCTGCGCCGCCGCTCGACGACGCGGCGACCGCGGCCACCACGATCACGCCGAGCAACAGCGCGGCGCCGCCGATCATCCACATCACCTGGTGATTGCGACGCGACACCGACGGCGAGAGCGGCGCGTGCGCGTCCGCGAGCGCGGCGTCGCTGAGCGGCGGCAGCGCGTCGCCGTCGATTCCCTGCCCCGCGTTGCCGAGCGCGGCGGCGCCGGCGGCCGCGGCGAGCGCAGGCGCCGCGCCGGTGCCGCGCGCGATCGCGGCGTTCGAGCCGGTCGTGCGCCCCATCGTCTTCTTCGGCTTCGCGGCGGCCGCGCGCGCGCCCGCGGCCATCAGATCCGGAAGCCGCACGACGCGCGAGACCTCGCCGATCTCGAGATCGTCGCCGCCGTTGTCCTCGGGCTCGTCCTCGAGCGCGCTCTCGTCGAGGTGCTCCGGCTCCTCGGCGGCTTCGCCGGTGTCGAACATCGGGCGCCGCGCGGGCCCCGACTTGCCGCTCGGCATCGGCTTCGGCAGCGCGGCGGCGGGCTCGGGCTCGCGCAACGCGGGCGCGGTCGCCGTCGCCGTCGCAGCGGCAGGCGCGGCGCTCGCGACCGCCCCGGAACCTGCGACCGCGCCGCGCGCCGGCGACGAAGAAGATGAAATCGGCGGCGACGCGTTGCGCGTCGGCATCGGCAGCGGCGCGCGCGACGCCCCGGGCGCCTTCGCGGCGAGCGCGGCGAGCGGCACCGGCTCGGGCTTCTTCGGGGGCGTCGCCGCGAGCGGCTCCGGCTTCTTCGGCGGCGTCGCGGCGAGCGGCTCCAGCTTCTTCGGCGCGGGCGCCTTCGATTCGCCGTTCTTGCCCGGCGGTCCCGGCAGCGGGATCAACCCCGACTGCTCGGCCTCGAGCTTCGCGAGCGTCGCGGCGAAGAGCGGCTTCGGCTCTTCATCGGGCGGCGGCGCGGCGGCGGGCGCCTTGCGCTGGCTCGGCGCGGTCGGCGCGGCCGCGAGCGGCGTCCCGCCGCTCGCCTTCGACTTCGCAGCGCCCGCCGGTTTCGGCGTCTCCTCACGCTTCCCGCGCAGCCCGCGGAAGTGCGAGACCTTCTCGACCGGCAGCCAGTCGTCGAAGCCTTCGCACCAACAGTAGAGGTCTTCGGTCGGCGTCTTGCTGCCGACCCACGCCTGCGCCTCGGCGAGCGTGAACGGTCCGGACTGGTTGCCGTCGATCGCGACGTACCACTCCTCCTCGAGGACGGGCGGCGGCGGCTGCGTCTCGCCGGGGCGCGCGCCGATCATCGCGGTCGCGAACGCGTTCTGCAGCGCGGAGCCTTCCTGCTGCGGCGCGGGCGCCGACGCATCGACGTCGGCGTCGGTCATGCCCTCGCGAACGCTGATGACGTTCGCGCAGTTCTTGCAACGGATCTTGAGGATCTTGCCGCGAACGCGTTCGTCAGCGATCGAGTAGCGGGTCTTGCAGCGATCGCAGAGGAACTTCATGAAACGCGGCCCAAGCGGCAGCTTTCGTGGGGTCGGCGCGGCGCCACGGGTCCGAACATTGTGCCGAAAAAGCCGAGCACTGGCAAAGGGGTAGGCGTGAGACACACGCTGAGCGGTGCACGCTCGAAAGGTTCGGAGGAGATCCGTCGGTTATCGGTGGGCGTCATCGGTCGGATGGCCGGCGTCGAGATCGGGCGTGATCGCGCGCCGGCGACGCACGACCTCGACGGGAACCAGCGGCGCGACGTCGCGGATCTCGCCGCCCGCGCGCGACACCATCGCGCCGGTCGCGACCACGTTCTCGTCGCGCGCGTCGAGCTCGATCAGGATCTCGACGTCCTCGAGCTTGGCGCCGATCCAGCGCGCCGACTGCGCGGTGAGGCGATACAGATCCTGCTCGGCGACGCGGCTCGGGCGGCCCGCGTCCATGCGGTAGATCGTGAGCTCGATCGTGCGCGCGTCGGCGCCGCCGCGCTCGGACACGACCGCGAGATCGTCGCGATCGTCGTCGGCGATCGCGCCGGCCCACACGACGCCGGGCGCGTCGAGCGCGCCGACCTTGTGCGGATGTCCGTCGGCGGCGCCGATCAGCGTGACGACGCCCTCGGTCGCGACCGCGGTGAGCGCGGCGCCCTCACCGGTGCACCACGGCGACGCGTAGATCGGCACGCCGGGCTTGGACGCGATCACCGCGATCGCGTCGGCGGCGGCCGGCGCGTCGCATTCGGGCAGCGCGTCGGAAGCGGGCACGCCCGCGTCGGGCGGCGAGACCGGCTTGGTGCCGGGCGCGACCGCGCCGGGGCCGCGCGCGAGGAAGACCGCGACGATGTGATCGTTCTCGACGACGAAGCGCACGCTCGGCATCGCGTGGCCGACCCAGATGCGCGGATCGCGCGCGCGCCGGTGATCGATCAGCTGCGGGCCGAGCGCGCGCTCGAGATCCTCGCGCGTCGAGCCGACCATGATGCCGCTCTCGGTGCGCGCGATGTCGGGGCGCACGACCGCGAGGAAGCTCGCCTCGCCCTGCGACTCGCCGTCGATCAAGACCGCGCCCTCTTCCGCGCGCACGACGCTGGTGCCGACGACGCCGGGGATGTCGAGCGTCGCGATGCTCGGGCCGAGCGGGAGATCGGCGAGGATCTCGCCGAGCGGACGGCCGAGGCGATATGGCCCGACGCCGTCGCCGCGGATCGCGTGCGGCGGCAGCGCGCGCACGCCGCCGGGCGCGGGGCCGAGCACGCGGCGCGGCGCCGGCGGCGCGGTGTGGGGCGCAGGCGGCGGCGGGTCGGTGCCGCGGCACGCGCACGCGACGATCGCGATCACCGACCAACGCATGTCGATCGCTATAGCAGGAAGTAGAGCAGCGCGCCGACGATCGCGGCCGCGAGCCCGCCGATCACGACGTACGGCACGAAGTCCTGCGGCGGACCTTGGATCGCCGTCGCCGATCCCGCCGGCTGCGGGACCAAGGATGTGGGCGCCGCCGGTGTCGCTGCCGGCGCGGGCGCGCGCTTCGGCGGCGCCGGGGCGATCACCTCCGGCGGCGCCTGCAGCGGCAGCATCTCGCGATGGAGCGTCGGCGGCGGCTCGCCACCACCGCCACCGGTTCCGCCGCTGCCGTCGCCGTGATGCGGCACCGGCGTGCGCATCAGCTTCAGCTGCTCGAGATCCAAGCCGAGCGCCGCGGCGACGTCTTCGTCGCGCTCGTCGTACTCGTCCCAATCGCTCTGCGGCGGCGCTTCGCCCGGCGGCGCCGGCTCGTAGCCCGCGAACACCTGCGAGTCGAAGTCGAGCTCCTCGTGCTTCGGCGCGCGCTCGTGCTCGCTGATCAGCTCGTGGCGCCTGACGCCGCCCGCCGCCTCGGCGAGCTCGTCGAGGTAGCGCGCGATCCGCACCGGCCCCGAGTGGAGGTTCGCGTGACGCAGGAACTCCTCGAGATCGTCCGCGAGATCGTACGCGCTCTGGTAGCGATCGATCGGATGGCGCTCGAGCGCGCGCATCACGATCGCCTCGAGCCCGCCCGGGAAGTCGCGCCGCACGAAGGTCGGCGGCTCGATCACGCCTTCCGTCAAGCGCTTCAAGACATCGTGAGCCGGCCCCTTGAAGAGCCGCTTGCCGACGGTGATCTCGTACAAGACGATGCCGAGCGAATAGATGTCGCTGCGCGCGTCGACGCGCTCGCGCAGCGCCTGCTCGGGCGACATGTACGAGAGCTTGCCGGGGAAGATGCCCTCCTCGCGGAAGCGCTGGCCGCGCGCGCGCGCGATGCCGAAATCGATCAGCTTGAGGAAGCCGTCCTCGGTGACGAGCAGGTTGGTCGGCGAGATGTCGCAGTGGACGATGTCGAGCGGCTCGCCGCCGAGCCGCGATCCCAGGGCGCCGCGCTTGGCGTGGAAGTAGCCCATGCCCGCGGCGGCCTGGCGGATCACCTCGACCGCGTGCTCGAGCGGCAGGAACTTGCCGAGCCCCAAGCCGCGCCGGCACAGATCGACGAGCTCCTCGCCGACGATGTACTCCATCGCGATGTACGGGACGCCCGCGTGCTCCTCGACGTCGTAGACGTGCACGATGTTCGGGTGATTGAGCACCGCGCCGATGCGCGCCTCGTCGAGGAACATCTCGACCAGCCGCGGATCGGTCGCGAGCTCCGGCTTGAGCCGCTTGATCACGACTTCCTTCTCGAAGCCGGCCATCGCGTTCTGGCGCGCGAGGTAGATCTCGGCCATGCCGCCGGTCGCGAGCAAGCGCAAGAGCTCGTAGCGTCCGCCGAGCGAGATCGGCGCCTGGAGGTTGGAACCCGCGGGCGCCTTGTTCACGAGCCCAGCTCCGGGTGCGCGCGCTTGGTCGCCTCGATCGCGATCCGCGCCGGCGCCGACACGGTCACCGGCGGCGCGACCGCGGGCGCGCGCTCGGCGACCAGCGCCTCGAGCACGTGCGTCATGCCGCCGGCGAGGCCGTCGAGATCGTAGCCGCCCTCGAGCGCGACGACGATCCGCCCCGCGCACAGCTCGTCGGCGGCGGCGCGCAGGCGCGCGGCCATCGCGCCGAAGCCGCGATGCGTGACCCGCATGCCGGCGAGCGGATCGTCTTCATATGGATCGAAGCCCGCCGAGACCAGCACGACGTCGGGCCTGAAGCGCCGCAACGCGGGCAGGAAGACCTCTTCGAAGACCGCGGCGTACTCGGTGTCGCCGGAGCCCGCGGGCAAGCCGACGTTCACGGTCGCGCCGCGCGCGCCTTCGCCGCCGATCTCGTCGGGCGCGCCGGTGCCCGGGTAGTACGGGTACTGGTGGCAGCTCGCGTACAGGACCGACGGATCGTCCCAGAAGATGTCCTGCGTGCCGTTGCCGTGGTGCACGTCCCAGTCGACGATCGCGACGCGCGCCGCGCCGGCCGCGCGCGCCGCCGCCGCCGCGACCGCGACGTTGTTGAGCTGGCAGAAGCCCATCGCGCGATCCGCGGTCGCGTGATGGCCGGGCGGGCGCACGACCGCGAGCCCGCGCCCGAGCTCGCCGTGCAACACGCGGATCGCGAGATCGCTCACGCCGCCGGCCGCGCGCGTCGCGGCCTCCCACGTCCCCGGCGAGAAGTACGTGTCGGCGTCGAGCCAGCCGGACTTGCCCGGCACGTCGCGCGTCAGATCATCGAGGTACGCGCCGCGGTGCACGCGCGCGAGCTCCTCGTCGGTGGCGGCGCGCGGATCGATCAGCGTCCCGCGCTGCTTCACGCCCGCCGCGACCAACGCGTCACGCACGGCCTCCGCGCGCGCCGGCCGCTCGGGGTGTCCGAGCGGCGCGCGGTGTTGTACGAACACCTCGTCGAGCACGTAGCCGAGCACGTGCCGGAGATTACACGATCGGACTGCTTCAGTTCACGATCGGGCCGACGCACGACGCGATGTCGAAGAAGATGAAGGCGAGCGCCTTCTCCTGCGGCGTCATCGTGGGGTCGGTCGAGCAGCCCTTCGGGAAGCCTTCGCTCGTCGACGACGACGAGCCCGATGCGACGTGCATGTCGCTGAACACGACCTTGCCGCAGCGCTCGGACTCCGGCTTGTCGTTGGGCGTCGTGAACTGGAAGTCCTGCACCGCAGTCGCCAGCGAGCAGTCGCTGCAGCCGCCGAGATCGACGAAGTCGTCGGCGCGCGGCGTGTTCGTGCCCGTGTAGTTGTTGATCGTGTGCGCGCTGTCGCGGGGATCGTTGACCGGCAGCTTCTTCGACGCATCGAGCGCCTTGACCTCGGGCCCGTCGAGCCACAGGTACATCGCCTTGCCGCGATCGAAGCTCTGGTTGATCGTGTCGAGCGCCTCGAACGGCGTGTCCTGGTTGTTGTCGAAGTTCGCGACCGACGGCCACGGCTGCGGCGCGTTCTCGATCCAGCCGTTCTGCCAGTGCGACATGAACACGCGGCCGCCGAGGTTCGAGTAGTCGTAGAGCGCCTGCAGCGCCTTCGGCGGCTTGGTCTCCATGTGCTGCTCGCACTCGCAGGAGAACATCACGATGTCGTACTTCTTCAGCTGATTGACGTCGCTCCACCAGCTCTTCGAGTCGCCGAAGTTGCCCTGGTTCGCGAACGACGTGTCGAACTTGTTCGCGCCGTCGGTGCCCGCGTAGAGATGCACCTTGCCGGCGCCGCTGCCGTTGGTGAACTCGCTGTCGTCGATGCCGAGCTTGTGGACGAGGCACTCGAGCGCGTCGCAGCCGCCGGTCGAGATCGCGATCTGCGGCATGTCGCCTTCGGTGTGGTTCTTCGGCAGGCGCGTCGCCGCGACGTCGAGCGGGTTGTCCATGCACTGCGTGACCGTCGAGACGGTCAGCTGACGGCGCCACTTGCCGACCGTCACGACCACCGGGAGGTTGTCGACGACCGGCACGTCGTCGAGCTGGAAGTGACCGTACTCGTCGGTCGTCGTCTTCGACACCGGGTTGCCCGGCAGCTTGTCGTCGCAGCGATTGCACGACACGCCGTCGGTGATCGCGCCCGGATCGCTGTTGGGCACGTAGACGTTCACGCCGTAGAGCGGCAGCGTGCCGTTCGGCGCGTAGACGGTGCCGGACAAGCGCGTCGTGCCGATGCCCTGTCCCTTGCAATCGACCTTCATGCACTCGAGCCCGACGCACGCGTCGGGCGTACCGTCGATGTAGTGCACCTCGGGCGCGTCGACCGCGCCTTGCACCGGCGCGTCGACGTCGCCGTTGTGCGGCGGCTTGTTGTTCGAGCCGCAGGCGATCGCGAGGACGGCGGTGAGAGCGAGGGTCGTGCGCATCTGCCGCTCAATAACAAAACGCCGCCTCCGTTGGGAAGCGGCGTTTCGAGTTGCGCGTGATCTTCGAGCTAGAGCCTTAGTTCACGATAGGGCCAACACAACTCGCGATGTCGAAGAAGATGAACGCGAGTGCTTTCTCTTGCGGAGTCAGGTCAGCCGTCGAACAGCCGGTCGGGTACGGCTTGCCCGTCGAGGACGACGAGCCCGACGCGACGTGCATGTCGCTGAACACGACCTTGCCGCAGCGATCCTGAGGCGCCTTGTCGTTGGGCACCGTGAACTGGAGATCTTGGACGCCGTCGAGGCCACCCGCGGTGTTGGGATCGAGATAGACGAACCGATCCGCCTTGGTCTCGTCGTTGATCTTCGAGCACGTGTTGCGCGCGTTGTTGATCTGCAGGAGGCCATTGGCGTCGAGCGCCATGACCTCGGGACCGTTGAGCCACTTGTACATGGCCTTGCCGCGATCGATGCCCTGGTTGATGGTGCCCTTGGTCGACGAGATGTTGTTCGAGTTGTTGTCGAAGGTCGCGATGGTCGACCACGACGGGTTCATCTCGAGCCAGTAGTTGTGCCAGTGCGACATGAACACGCGGCCGCCGAGGTTCGAGTAGTCGTTGACCGCCTGCAGCGCGGTCGTGCCCTTGGTGCCGGGGTTCTGCGCGCCCTCGCACGAGAAGATCACGATGTCGTAGCCCTTCAGCTTGTCGAGCGAGCCCCAGATCGTCTGCGCGTTGGCGAACGCGCCGCTGCCGCCGGCGAAGCCCGTGTTGAAGGAGTTGGTGCCGCCGGTGCCGGCGAAGAGATGGACGCGGCCGTTGCCGGTGTCGGTCGTGATCTCCTTGTCGTCGATGCCGATCTTGCGGACCAGGCACTCGAGCGCGTCGGCGCCGCCGGTCGTGATCGCGATCTGCGGGATGTCGCCTTCGCTCGAGTTCTTCGGCAAGCGCGTCTTCGCCGCGGCGACCGGGTTGTCCGCGCACTGCGCGACGGTGTCGATCGTGATCTGACGGCGCCACTTGCCGAGCTGGATCACGACCGGCAGGTTGTCGCTGACCGGCACGTTGTCGAGCGCGAAGTGACCGAGCTCGTCGGTCGTCGTCTGCGCGACCGGCTGGCCCGGCAGGATGTCGTTGCAGCGATCGCACGTCACGCCCTTCGCGAGCGGACCCGGATCGGTGTTCGGCACGTAGACCGACGCGTTGTAGAGCGGCAGCGTTCCGTTCGGCGCGTAGACCGTGCCCGACAGGCGCGTCGTGCCGATGCCCTGCCCCATGCAGTTGACGAGCTTGCACTGGAGACCGACGCACGCGTCGGGCGGGCCGCCGGAGCCCTGCCCGTCGACGTCATCTCCACCGATCTTTCCGTTACCGCCGCAGGCTGCGGCGAGGATCAAAGCGAAAGCCGCGGTCGCGGCGCGGACGGCGCGCATGCGTTACCTCCAGAGAGCTCGCCCGGCAGCAAGCCCAGTTCAGATCATACTCGCCACAGAACCGATTGAAACGGCAACTTTGGCGCCGTTCTCAAGCGTCGCGTTCCGTACGAAGCGCGCGCGACATGAGCCGGGTCATCGTGTCCCGGGCCGGGGCCCCCCGGTGGATGATGTGGAACATGACCTCGGTGATCGGCGCGGGGACGCCGACCTTTGCGGCGAGCTCGTGTGCAACTTTTGTCGTCTTCACACCCTCGGCCACCATGCCCTTCATGTCGCGCTGGATCTCGTCCATCGACTTGCCCTGACCGAGACCCAAGCCGACGCGCCGGTTTCGCGAGGTATCGCCCGAGCACGTGAGGACGAGGTCCCCCATCCCGGACAGCCCCGCGAAGGTCTGGGCGTGCGCGCCCATGGCCACGCCCACCCGCGTGATCTCTGCCAGCCCCCGCGTGATCAGCGCCGCACGCGCGTTCGAGCCGAACGCGAGCCCGTCGGAGACGCCGGCCGCGATCGCGATCACGTTCTTCAGCGCGCCGCCGAGCAGGACGCCGGTCACGTCGTCGGTCGTGTAGATGCGGAAGCGGTCGTTCGAGAGCGTGCGCTGCGCGTGCGCGCAGGTGTCGGCGTCGCGGCCCGCGAGGACGATCGCGGCCGGCATGCCCGCGGCGATCTCGGTCGCGAACGTCGGGCCCGAGAGGAACGTCGCCCGCTGCGCGATCCGAGCCGGGAAGATGCGCGTGTAGATCCGATCGATCGTGTCGAGCGTGTTCTCTTCCAGCCCCTTCGACGCGTTGACGATGATCGTGTCGGGATCGAGGTGCTGCGCGGCGGGCTCGAACACGCTCGCGATCGCGTGCGAGGGCGTGACGCCCAGGACGATCTCCTTGTTCGCGAGCGCGCGCGGGAGATCGTGCGTGACCTTCACGCGGGCGGGCAGCGTGTAGCCCGGCAGGTACTTCGCGTTGGTCCGGCTCTTGTCCAGCTCGTCGGCGACCTCTTGCTCGCGCGCCCACAGCGTGACGTCGTGCCCCGCGTTCGCGGCGAGGATCGCGAGACAGGTGCCGTAGCTCCCCGCGCCGATGACAGCGATGTCGGCCATGGCGCGATGCTAGATCAGTCGAGCGCGTTCTTCACGAGCGCGGCGACCCTTGCTTCGATCGCGGGCGTCCAGCCGGTGCCGGTGATCGGGCTCGCGCATCTCGGCGAGTCGCGGTCTTGGTCTTGGTCTTTGGTCTTTGTCTTGACGAGCATCGCGCCGCTTACATGCTCCGTTCGTCGTGAGCGGAGG
>DATJIA010000267.1:0-2116 GCA_035493675.1 Kofleriaceae bacterium
AACGGCGACACGATCACGACGCCGCGCTCGATGTCGACGACGTCGTGGATCACCGGCGGCGTCGCGGTCGCGGCGGGGATCGGCGCGCTCTCGCTCGGCGTGATGACGCGCAACGCGTTCGAGGACTGCAACCATCCCGAGATGGCGTGCACGAACGACAAGATCGATTCGATCACGACCAAGTCGCGCATCGCCGACGGGCTCGGCGCGATCGCGATCGCCGCCGGGGTGACGACCGCGATCCTGTACTGGAAGTCGGGCGGCGAGACGATCGCGGTGACCCCGACGCCGGGCGGCGCCGCGATCACGCTCGGAGGACGCTTCTGACCGTCGACTCCGCGATCCCCGAGCGCACGTCGTGTCCGACGTGCAAGTCGGTGTTCCGCGGCCGCTTCGTCAGATGTCCGCGCGACGGCGCGCAGCTCGAGTCCGCGGCGATCGATCCGCTGGTCGGCTCGACCTTGGTCGAGCGCTACGCGATCGAGGAGCTGCTCGGCGAAGGCGGCATGGGCCGCGTCTATCGCGCGCGCCACATGCGCATGAGCCGCCGCTTCGCGGTGAAGGTCTTGTTCGGCGATCTCGCGGGCGATCCGAAAGTCATCGCGCGCTTCTCGCGCGAGGCCGAGGCGGCGAGCCGGCTCGGGCACCCGCACGTCGTCGGCGTCGTCGATTTCGGCGAGACGCCCGAGGGTCTCCTGTACCTCGCGATGGACTACGCCGACGGGCCGTCGCTCGGATCGCTGATCGATCAGATCGGGCCGTTGCCGTCGGCGCGCGCGCGGTTGATCGCGGAGCAGATCGCCGACGGGCTCGATCACGCGCACAAGCGCAACCTCGTGCACCGCGATCTCAAGCCCGACAACGTCGTGATCGAGCGGACCGAGACCGGCGATCACGCGCGCATCCTCGACTTCGGCATCGCGGTCCTGCGCGACGAGCACGAGGCGACCAGGGAGCGCCTCACGACCGACGGGCTCGTCGTCGGCACGCCGCACTACATGGCGCCCGAGCAGGCGATGAACGAGCCGATCGATCACCGGATCGATCTGTTCGCGCTCGGCGTGATCATCTACGAGATGTTGGCGGGCATGCTGCCGTTCGACGGCGCGCCGGCCGAGGTCGCGCGCGCACACATCACGAGGACGCCGCCGCGCGTGAACAAGCGCAACCCCGGCGTCGTGCCGGATCCGCTGCTCGAGGCGCTCGCGTTCCGCCTGATGGCGAAGCGACCGTCGGAGCGGCCCGAGCACGCGAAGGACGTCGTGATGTGCCTGCGCGCGATCTCGAACGATCGCGCGGCCGCGGCGAAGTGGCTGCGCGTCGACGACTCGCCGAACGATCCCGGCATCCGACCGCCGACGCCGCAGGCGCAGGCCGCCGAGCAATCGCGCGCGCTCTATCAAGCGATGGAGGCGCGCGGCACGCTGCCGATGCAGGCGTCGAGACCGGAGGTCTACGCGACGGGCGCGACCGATCAGATCGAGGCGCCGCCGAAGCGGCGCGGCGCGATGCTCGCGATCGGCGCGGCGGTCTTGCTCGTCGGGGGCGGCGGCGTGTTCCTCGCGACGCGCGGCGGCGCAGCCGCGCCCGTGATCGACGCGCAGGTCGCGATCGTGACGCCGCCGCCGCCGGTGGTGATCGACGCGGGGGTGGTGGCGATCGTCGAGCCGCCCGATGCGGCGCCGGTCGTGGCCGCTCCGGTCGATGCGGGCGTGAAGGTCGTGACGAACCATCACGTCGATCACCCGCGGGTGCCGCAAGGCAGCGGCAGCGCCAGCGGCAGCGGATCCGGCAGCGCGGTTCATGTCGCGTCGGGATCCGGAAGCGGTTCCGGCAGCGGCAGCACGACCGTCGCGGTGCTCGATCCCGTCACCGACACCGCGTCGCTGACCAAGCGCTACAAGGCCGTCGGTCACTCGATCGATGCGCTGATCGCCGCGCGCGGCGAGAACGTCGGCGAGCCGCTCAAGCAGCGCTACCTCGCGATCCCGTACGTCGACGCGCTCCGCGATCCGTCGCTGCGCACGTCGGTCGCGAACCAGCTCGCGAAGCTCGCGCACGACGTCGCGGCGCAGCAGAAATAGACGCGTTACGGCACGTACGCGATGTCGATGCA
>DATJIA010000268.1:0-6759 GCA_035493675.1 Kofleriaceae bacterium
GCCAGCGCGTCGATCACCTTCGACACGTGCTCGATGTAGCTCTCACCGCCGGCGATGTCCGCGCCCGCCGGCAGCTTCACGACCGAGCCGCCGAGCTTCTGCGCGCACAACGCGCCGGTCTTGTCGGGGTAGTACGCCTCCTGCAGCACGACCTTCGCGCCCTGCGCGCGCGCGAGCTTCAGGACGTCGACGACGTGGCTCGGCGACGGCGGGATGCCCGGCTTCGGCTCGAGGTTCGCGATCTCGACGAGCCCGAGCCAGTCGATCACGTACGTCCACGAGCGGTGGTACGTGATGACCGGCTTGCCCTTGAACGGCTCCATCTGCTTCTCCCAGCCCTTGCGCGCGGTGTCGAGCTTCGCGAGGAACGCCGCCAGGTTCTTCTCGTACGTCTTCGCGTTCGACGCGTCGAGCGCCTCGAGCTTCTGCGCGATGCCCTTCGCGCACAGCGCGGCCGCGCGCGGATCGTAGAGGTAGTGCGGGTTGCCCTGCGGGTGCACGTCGCCCTGCGAGCGATCGACCGCGGCCTTCGGCGCCTCCAAGACGTGCACGAACGTCGAGCACTCGAGGTAGCCGCTCGCGCCCGAGAGGATCTTCGGGTTGCGCGCGCCGGTCTGCAAGGTCGGCAGCCAGCCGACCTCGAGCTCGAGGCCGACCGCGATCAGCAGATCGGCCTTGTTGAGCTTGAGCAAGGCCGACGGCTTGGCGTCGACGAAGTGCGGATCCTGCGTCGGCAAGGACAGCGCGGTGACGTTGACCTTGCCGCCGCCGATCTCCTTCGTGATCGCGGCGAGGTCGGGCACGGTCGCGACGACCTCGAGATCCGCGCGCGCGGTGCCGGCGAGCGCGAGTAACACGATCGATGTGGTGATGATCTTCATACAGCCTCCTAGAACTTGTGCGCGCCGTGGACGCCGACCGACAGCTCGAGCGTCACGAACGCTTCATACGAAGGGGTGAGCCAGCGCGGATCGTCGGCTTGGACCTGCGCGCGCAGACGTGAGAACTCCGTCGGCCAGAACGTGAGCGCGACCGCGCCGCGATGGCGATCGGCCATCCAGTCGGGATCGTCGGGATCGTGCGAGCCGTACTCGTAGCGCAGGCCCGTGCCCCAGCGCTTCGCGAAGCGCCAGAACAGCTGCGCGTAGCCGCTGACGTCCGCGATCGAGCCCGACGCCTCCTCGACGCGACGATAGATCCACTCGCTCTGCAGCGAGACGATCGTGTCGGAGCCGAAGGTGATCGGCCGATACTTCAGGTAGAGATCGGTGCCGGCGACGTGCGTGCGCAGCGCGTCGCCGCCGTGCGGGCCTTCGGCGTAGCTCAAGCCCCACAACAAGGACCAGTTCGGCCCGAGCTCGAAGAACTGCTTCGCCGCGAGCGTCGTCTGCGCGGTCCACACATGATCGATCGCCGCGTCCTCGGGCAGGAAGCTGCCCGAGCGCGGATCGGTCGCGCTGCCGATCAGCTCGACGTACCAGGGCAGCGGCGTCAGATACGACAGCTCGACGCCGACGCCGCGGTTGCCCTCGCCGCCGAACGCGCGCGTGATCGCGAACGGCGCGTCGGCGAAGTCCCACGCGTGCGGGTGCGTCGGGTTGATGCGCCCGAACTGGGTGAGGAACTTGCCGGCGCGCGCCTGCAGGTTCCACGGCAGATCGAGCGTGGTCGCGTACGCCTCTTCGATCTCGACGCCGTCGTTCGAGAAGTTGATGTTCGCGTTGAACTTGAAGTACGGATCGACCGCCTTCGACGCGGCGAGCTCGAGCGCCTGCAGCGCGAAGCCGTCCTCGTGCGGATCGTGATCGCCGTCCTCGAGCGCTTGCTGCGAGAACGACGCGACCGCGAAGTCGGCGATGAACGACAGGTCGGGGTTCATGCTCTGCGCGGGGGCGGGCCCGACCGACGTGTCGACCGCGGCCGCCGCCGGTTGCGCGGCCTTCTGCGCCGCCGCGTCGTCGGCGAGCGCCTTCGCGATGTCGGCGTCGTCGGTTTGCGCGTGCGCGATCGCAGGGAACGCGATCACGATCCACGTGACGAAACGATTCATTCGAATACTCCGAAGTAGAAGCCGCTACGAAACGAGAGCTAGGACAGGCTCGCGTTCGCAGGCGGCGACGTCTTCGGAGCGTCGCGATACGGTGCTTCGTCGACGAGCGCGATCGCGCGCGGCGTCGCGAGCGGCGCCGGCACGGCCGGCGGCATCACGACGCGTAGGATCGTTCGAACGGCCGGCGCGCCGTCGTGCGCGGCCGGGCACATCGTGCAGTGCTCGTGCTCCGCCTCCGGCGCGCCGTCGTGCGCCGCGATCGTGTGATCCGCGGTCTTGGCCTTCGCGTGCACATGCACGAGCTCGCCGTGCT
Organism: Kofleriaceae bacterium; assembly: GCA_035493675.1. Lineage (GTDB taxonomy): Bacteria > Myxococcota_A > Polyangia > Haliangiales > Haliangiaceae > JAIOQA01. The sequence goes on from DATJIA010000268.1 coordinate 2,364, forward strand.
CGGCGCAGCGCGCGTGCAGCACGGTCGCCTGGTGCCATTGCGCGAGCAGCGTCACCGCCAAGAGCAAGGCGGAGAGCGCGGCGGCGCATATGGCGCGGGGCTTCGACATTCAGGGCCGGAAGGGCTGCTCGTCCTTACCACGAGTCGGATTGGCCAAGCGACGGGCGACCGCTTCTTGCTCTTCCTTCGTCAACCGCCGCACGTACACGCCCGCCGCGTCGATCGATCGCGCGCCGAAGAAGCCCTCGGCGACCGCGTACTCGACCTCGATCACCATGTACGGATCGTCTCCGATCCACATGAGCTCGTGTTTGCGCGGAATGCCGACCCACGAGCTGAGCGTGAATTTCTCGCGGGTGCCGTCCTCGTTCAGGACGACCATCGTGATGCGCTCGGTCGCGGTCATTCAGCCGCAACCCTAGCACGAGGGGCAGTTCCTCGACCCATCATCGTCTGCGACCGGCGCGGCGCGGGCGCGTTGCGCCGTACGTCCGATGCTCGCTCGTCACGGGCTTCAGCCCGCTCCTCGCTGCGCTTCGGGCGTGCGCCGCAACACACGCACGCCACTTGGTCTCGACTGATGCTGGGCCGAGGGACTGCCCCTACACGCCGAGCAGCTCCCGCGCTTCCGGATCGGGCGGGCGCACGATCAGGCGGTCGAGGTTCGCGACGTGTGCACGGATCACATCCGACACCGGCGTGTAACCGGCCTTCACGAACGAACGCACCGACGCGCCGTTGTCGCTGCCGATCAGCGCCCACGCGCGGAAGACGTCGCGTTCGCGCAATTCACGCGCGAGGTGCTCGAGCATCACGGGCGCCACGTTGCGGCCGCGCGCCGCCGGCGCGACGAAGACGTCGTGGATGTATGCCTCGTACTTGGTCATGCGCAGCGTGCGCCCGAGCTCGGGCACCTCGACGGGCCCGCGCGCCGCCCACGTGATGCCGGCGGGCCGCCCGTTCAAGCGCGCGAGCAGCGCGAGATCGCCGCGCTGCCACGCGCGGCGCGCGAGCTCCTCGGTCAGCTCGAGCTGCTCGAGCAGATCCGCGCGGCCGGCGTCGCTCTCGCGATCGAAGTCGGCCTCGCCGTAGAGCGCGAGCTCGAGGCCGGGCGGCGCCTCGATGCCGCGCGTCCACAGCTGACCGCGGTAGAGGTGCATGCGGTGGTAGTGCGCGACGTTCGACGCCGCGCCGCGGATCTTCGCCCACGCCGCGCGCGCCTGCGCCGCCGCGGCGGCCGGCGCCTCGACGGCGGCCTTCGCGCCGCGCGCGACCGATCGCGCGGTCCGCGTCACGCTCGCGGTCTTGGTCGGCGCCCACACGCGCACCGCGAGCGCGCCCTGCTTCGACACCGGCATCGGCGGCAGCGCGTACTCGGTCGCGCCGGTGACGACGTCGAGCGCGATGCGCCCACGCATCGCCGCCGCGACCGCCTCGGCGGTGATCAAGCGCTGCGCGGCGCCGCGCGCGACGCCGCGCGGATCGACCGCGATCGCGAGCACGACCGCGCGATCGCCGTCGTCGACGATCAGCGCCGCGGCCATCGCCTCGCCGGTGCCGTCGTCGAGGCGCGCGAGCCGCGAGCGTCCGCTCGGCGCGAGCGCGATCGCGACCTCCTCGAGCAAGGCCGTCGCTTCTGCGTCGGCGAGCGGCGAGGTCTCCTCGCGCTCGGCCCACTCGAGCCGCGACAGCCGGCGCAGCGCCGACAGACCCTTGCGCAGCGCGGCCGGATCGGTGACGTACGCCGACACCATGCCGTCGGTCATCGGCGGCGGCGTCGTGTCACCGGTGTGCCCGATCTGCAGCGCGACGCGACGCGCGCCGCCCGCCGCCGGCGTCGACTCGACCTGCATGCCCGCGGCGCCGAGCCGCGAGACCAGGTGGCCGCGCACGCGCGACGGATCCGCGAGCGGCGTCAGCTCGACGACGTCCCAGCGCTCGCCCTCTTCGACGATCGCCTTCGCGAGCGCCGCGGCCGCGCGCTCCTCGACGCCGGGCTTGCACAAGATGTCGAGCGCGGGCGGGCGCGGGCCCGCGTCGCCGAGCATGCGGACCTCGCGCACGTCGAGCATCGCGAGCTTCGCGGTCCGCGTGTAGAGCGGCGCGAGCGCGACGAGCTCGCCGTTCTCGCGCCCCGCGAGGATGTGCAGCTCCGCGCCGAGCACCTGGTGATACGCGTGCCACCACGGGATCAGCCAGTCGGGCCCGCGGAACAGCGCGCCGGATCCGCCGGTCGCGGCCAGCGCGCGCCACTCGGGCTCGATCGCCCGGAGCGCGCTCAGGTCACGAAGCACCTGAACTTCCACGGTCATCCGTGCGAGCACGGTAACACGAGCCAGCTCGAGCGCGCGCTGGGCCGGGCTCGTTGCGTCGGTCGTTGCCTTCGGCAACACGGGCGTCGCGATCGTCGACGAATACGGCGCGATCGGCATGCATCGTTCTGACACAGCATCCGGCGTGCCGGGTTTCGCTTTCTGGTCTCACTGATGCAAATCAGTCGACTCCCCACAGATGGAGCCCGAGGGTCACGCCCCAGGTGTCGATGCCGTCGCTGTGCGCGTACGTGACGCCGGCGAACGGGCCCGCGCCCGCCGACACGCGGCTCCAGTAGTCGTGATCGCCGCCGAAGCGGAGCGCGGCCATCGCGCTGATCGAGTCGGGCGCCGGCCCGCGCACGAACCAGTGCCACGTCGCGTTTGCGAAGAAGTGTGAAGGACCGAACGGGAGCTCGAGCGAGACGCGCACCGGGATCTCGACGTCGCTCCACGTGCCCGGCCAGCCCGCGCCGACGCCGCCTGAAAGCGCGATCTCGCCGGCGCGTCCGAGGCGACCCGCGACGCCGATCGGCAGGAGCTCGGCGCCGACGCCGTCGCGGATCGCGAGATCGAGCTCCGCGTGATAGAAGGCACCGAGCGACGCGCGCGCGGCGACGCGGCCCCACGTCTCCATCGCCGGATCGAGCTGCGACACGCCCGCGAGCTCGACCGCGGTCGCGCTCCGCGTGCGCTCGCCCTTGATGTGCTCGGGCTCCGCGGCGGGCGGCGGCAATGACGCGCCGCCCACGTGCGCGTCGAGCCACGCCGCGATGTCGCCCTCGAATTCGTCGCGCGCGGGATCGTGCGCGATGTCGTGCCACGCGCCCGCGATCAAGACGTGACGCTTGTCGGTCGACGCGACCCGCGCGACGAAGTCGCGGCTCGCCGCCGGCGAGGTCAGCTTGTCGGCGCTGCCGTGCAAGACGATCAGCGGCGCGGTGAAGTGATCGGCCTCGTACCACGCGCGCTCGATCGCGCCGACCAGCTCGACCGCGGTGTGGGTCGGGCCGTCGCCGTGCGGCAGGAGCGGATCCTTCCCCATCGCCGCGACCTCGTCGGGGATGCGCGTGAAGTCCGCGTCGCGCTGCGGCAGCATCTTGCCCGGCGAGCCGAGGTGACCGGCGAGCCCGATCGCCGCGGCCTGCAGCGGCGGCGCGTCGATGCCGATCGCCGGCGCGGACAGGATCACGCCCGCGATCTCGTCGCCGTGCTCCTCGGCGTAGCGGATCATGATCACGCCGCCCATCGAGTGACCGAAGACGAAGATCGGTTTGCCCGGCTCCTTCTGCTTCACCGCGGCGATCCACGCGTGCTCGTCGTCGACGTAGCGCTCGAAGTGATCGATCTCGTCGCGCGGCCCCGCCGAGCGGCCGTGCCCGCGCAGATCCATCGCGTACACCGCGTAGCCCTTGTCGACGAGCGTCGACGCCAGGTGCGCGTACCGATCGCCGTGATCGTTCAAGCCGTGCTGCACGACCAGGACGGCCTTCACGTCACCGCGCGGCCGCCACCACTGCCCGTAGATCGATCCTTCCATCACGAGCTCGCCGTGATCGGCGTTCGCGACCTCGGGATGCGGCAGCGTCGTGCGCACGCCGGGATCGATCCCACCGCCGCACGCCGCCAACGCGACGAGCGCAAGCCAAGCTCTCATGCGCCGACTGTACGCTCGAGCACCGCGGCGAAGAAGCCGTCGGTGCCGTGGCGATCCGGACGCAATTGCAGGAAGCGTCCGTCGTCGGAGCACAGCTCGGTGCGCGTCGGCCAGATCGTGCTCACCGGCACGATCGCGAAGCCCTCACCGATGCCCGCGGCGATCGCGTCGTTCTCCGCCTTCAAGAGCGTGCACGTCGCATAGACGATGCGCCCGCCCGGCGCGACCAACTCGCGCGCGCGCGCGAGGATCGTCCGCTGCTCGATCGTGCACGACGTCACGTCCTCCTCGCGCAGGCGCCAGCGCGCCTCCGGGTTGCGCCGCAAGGCGCCGACGCCCGAGCACGGCGCGTCGACGAGCACGCGCTCGCACTTGCCGGCGATCTCCGCGAGCGGCGCCGGCCAATCGCCGTCCGCGTCGATCGCGA
>DATJIA010000269.1:0-21564 GCA_035493675.1 Kofleriaceae bacterium
CAGTTCGTCGCCGAGCGCAAGCGCCTCGCCGCCGAGCTCAAGACCGGCGACAAGGCCGCCGCGAAGGCCTTGATGGAGAGGCGCCGCCCGACGGTGTCGGCGTGGGCGGTCGATCAGCTCCACTGGCAAGCGCGCGCCGAGATGGACGCGATGTTCGACACCGCCGCGCGCCTGCGCAAGGGCAAGCTCGACGCGCAGGCCGCGCATCGCGACGCGATGACCGCGCTGCGCGTGCGCGCCGCGTCGATCATCGAGGAGGCCGGTCACACCGCGAACGAAGCCACGCTCCGCAAGGTGACCAACACGCTCGCCGCGCTCGCCGCCGCGGGTGGCTGGGATCCCGACGCGCCGGGCACGCTCGCCGAGGATCGCGAGGCGCCCGGGTTCGGCGGCATGGTCGGCGTGCCGCTCGCGGCGCCGGCGCCGGCGCACGCACCGAAGCACGACCACGCGGCGAAGAAGAAGGAGCAGGAGCAGCGCAAGGCCGAGCGCGATCGGATCGCGTTCGTCTTGAAGGCCGCGAAGGCCGAGCTCCACGCGAAGCAGCGCGAGGCCGCGGCGCTCGAGCAGCAGATCGAAGACCTCGAGGCGCAGCTCGACGCGCTACGCGAACCAGGCTGACAGCGCGTCGATCACGCCGCGCGCGTCGCCGGCGTCGACGTTCCACGCCGCGTGCTTCTTCCACACGCCGCGCAGCTTCTGGAACCGCACGATCGCGACCTTCTTGTCCTTCCACGTCTCCGTCGACGGATCGAGCTCCTCGAACAGGAACAGCACCGTCGCCCATCCGCCGCGCGCGAACGTGCGCCGATCGAGCTCGCGCCGCACCAGCCGCCCGTCCTCTTCCCAGTCCCAGCGGATGTCGTCGAGCTCTTCCACGCTCGATCTCGGTCAAGACGCGCCGAGCAGGCGCCGCAGCTCGGTCTCGCCGTCGACGAGCACGAGCTCGGTCACCGCGCCGCCGGCGCCGCGCTCGTGACCCATCACGCGCGCGCGCACGTCGACCGACGAGCCGTTGCGCGACACCCGCAGCGGGACCTCTTCGCTGATCTCGAGGAGCAGCGAGCCGCGCACCTTCACCGCCGCGCCGTCGAGCGCGACGACGTCGAACATGTCGTACGACGCGCCTTCGGACAGCCCGATCACCGCGATCGCGACATCCGCGGGGACCGCGCGCGTGGCCTTGTGCTCGGCGGGGGCGCTCATCAGTTCGCCGTCGCAGTTACCACGTCCCGCGCGACGACCTCAAGCGATGCGTCCGCGAGCCCGGGGGCGGCGAAGCCGGTCCGCACGGCGCGATCGATCACGACGGTGACCGGATCGCCCGCGTTCACGCCCGCGACGCGCGCGAGCAGATCGGGCCGCACGTGGATCTCGCCGCGATCCGCGACGCGGCACACGACCGCCGACGCGCCGCGCTCGGGCGCGATCGTCAGCGTGACTTCATCCGCCGCAATCGGCGTCCACGTGACCGCGAGATCCGCGGCCCACGACGCGTGCGCCTCGACGGGAGGAGGCAGCGACGCGGCGGCCTCGAACGGGCCGATGCGCGCGCCGCCGAGCCCGGTGACGACGACGTCGCCGCGCGGAACCGCGAGCGCCGCCGCGTTGTCCTGGTACTCGAGGCCCGCGACGTACGGCGCGAGCGCGGGCTTCACGTTGGGCGCGGTCGCGAGCGCGACGCCGTCGACGACGGCGGTGACCTCGCCGGCGTCGAGGTGCTCGACCTGGCCTTGCCCGGCGAGCGCGACCAGATCCTCGAACGGCGCGCCCGCCGGCGCGGGGCCGCAGCCGTAGCCGATCGTCGCGTCGCCGCCGGTGAGCAGATCCGCGATCGATCGATCGATGCCGCGGAAGCCGACGAACCTCGACGAGAACAAGACGTTCGAGGTGTCGACGCCTCGCGCGATCACGACCTTCACGCGCGCGTACGCGCCCACGGGCGCCGGCACGCCCGCCTCGGGAGGACTCTGTCCCGAGCAGGCGGCGGTGAGGCCGAGGGCCAGACCGATCCCCGCGACCCGGCGCAGGGCGTGTCGTCGGAGGCGGCGCACGGCGACGGCCCAGTGTAATGGACGGGCCTTTCACCCGCAATGCGACCGGGCTAAGCTGGCGCCGCCGATGCTCAAACCTGTAGAAAAGCAGCGCGTCGCCGAGGAGATCGTCGAGCAGCTGCGCGGCTTGATCCTCACCGGGCAGTACCCTCCCGGGGCGAAGCTCCCCCCGGAACGGGAGTTGTCGAAGCGACTCGGGGTCAACCGCGCTTCATTGCGTGAGGCGCTGAAGAAGCTCGAGCACCTCGGCCTCGTGCGGATCCGTCAGGGCGACGGCACCCGGGTGCAGGACTTCATGCAGACCGGCGGCATCGAGCTGGTCCAGCACCTCTTGCCCCTCGCGAGCGGCAATCAGCCCGAGCTGATCCGCGACCTGCTCGAGTTCCGGCGCTTGTTCGGCCGCGAGGTCGCGCGGCTGGCCGCGTTCCGCGGCGGCAAGGACACCACCGCCAAGCTGCGCGCGATCGCCGACAAGGCCGAGCGCGCGTCGACGGCGATCGACCTGTTCGAGACCGACTTCGACTTCTACGTCGCGCTCACCCACGTCAGCGGCAACCAGGTCATGGTCCTCTTGATCAACACGGTCCGCGACGGCGTGCGCACGTTCATGCCGCTGCTCTCGAACCTGGCCGCGGCCTCCGACACCGTCCGCAAGCACCAGCGGGAGCTGATCGCCGCGGTCGAGGCCAAGGACCCCGACAAGGCGGCCCGGATCGCCGACGAGCACCTGAGGGGCGGGGCCGAGCTCGCGGCACGCCTCGGCGGGCGGCCAGAGTTGGCACCGCTCGCGATGCCGTCTGCCTAGCGTTGTCTCTCGTCACCCTGCGATGGTACGAACCGAGACATGGTCCGCCTGACGCGGGACGAGGTGCTGGAGCTGGCGCACCTCGCGAGGCTTGCTTTGACCGACGACGAGGTCGAGCGGCTGCGCGGTGAGCTCGCGCAGATCCTGACGCACATGGAGGCGCTGTCGACGGTGAACACCGTCGGCGTGGCGCCGATGACCCACGCGGTCCCGATGGATCTGCGCCTGCGCCCCGACGAGGTCGCGCCGTCGCTGATGCCGGAGGTCGCGCTGGCCGCCGCGCCCGACAAGGTCGACGGCCAGTTCCGCGTGCCGAACATCATCAAGACGCAGGCGGAGTCATGATGGGCCGCGGAGTCGAGGGGCAGGGCCGAGGCCGAAGGCCGAGCCGAGCGCACCGCGCGCAGCGCGGCGCGAGGACCCGGGGAAGCACCCTGACGGAGCGGCCAGTATGATCGACCTGGTCTGGCAGAGCGCCGCCGAGCTCGCGAGGCGCGTGAAGGCGAAGGAGATCAGCGCCGTCGATCTGTCGCGCGCGTACCTCGATCGCATCGCCGCGCTCGATCCCAAGCTCGGCACGTTCCTGCGCGTCGACAAGTCGGCCGCGATCCGCCGCGCCGTCGAGATCGACGGCCAGCTCGCGAAGGGCGAGGACGTCGGCCCGCTCGCCGGCGTCCCGATCGCGCTGAAAGACGTGCTCGTCACCGAGGGCCTCGCCACCACCGCGGCGTCGCGCATCCTCGGCGGCTGGATCCCGCCGTACGACGGCACCGTCGTCGCGCGCCTGCGCGCGGCCGGCGCCGTGATCCTCGGCAAGCTCAACTGCGACGAGTTCGCGATGGGCTCGTCGAACGAGAACAGCGCGTACAAGCCGTGCAAGAACCCGTGGGACCTGACGCGCACGCCGGGCGGCAGCTCGGGCGGCAGCGCGGCCGCGGTCGCCGCCGCGTTCTGCGCGGCGTCGCTCGGCACCGACACCGGCGGATCGATCCGCCAGCCCGCCGCGATGTGCGGGGTCGTCGGCGTGAAGCCGACGTACGGGCGCGTCTCGCGCTACGGCGTCGTCGCGTTCGCGTCGTCGCTCGATCAGGTCGGCCCGCTGGCGCGCTCCGTCGAGGACGCGGCGCTCCTGCTCGAGGTCATCAGCGGCTTCGATCCGCGCGACTCGACCTCGATCCAAGAGCCCGCGCCGAAGCTGCGCGACGCGCACAAGGCCGGCGTCGCCGGCCTGAAGATCGGCCTGCCCGTCGAGTATCGCTCCGACGATCTCGATCCGGAGATCGCGGCCGCGGTCGCGCGCGCCGCCGACATGCTGCGCGACGCGGGCGCCGCCGTCGTCGACGTCTCGCTGCCGCACACGCGCTACGCGCTGCCCGTCTATTACATCCTCGCGCCCGCCGAGGCGTCGTCGAACCTCGCGCGCTACGACGGCGTCCGCTACGGCCTGCGCAAGCCCGCCGACGCGCTGATCGACGTCTACAAGACGACGCGCGGCGCCGGCTTCGGCGCCGAGGTCAAGCGCCGCATCATGCTCGGCACGTACACGCTGCGCAGCGGCTACTACGACGCCTACTACAAGAAGGCGCAGCAGGTGCGCGCGCTGATCAAGCGCGACTTCGACGCGGCGTTCGCCTCCTGCGATGCGATCCTCGCGCCCGTCACGCCGACCCCGGCGTTCGAGCTCGGCGCCAAGTCGAACCCGATCGACATGTACCTCGCCGACGTCTTCACGCTCTCGTGCAACCTCGCCGGGCTCCCGGGCGCGAGCGTGCCCGCCGCGATGTCGGGCAAGGGCCTGCCGATCGGCGTGCAGATCATGGGCAAGCCGCTCGACGAGCACACGGTCTTGCGCGTCGCCGGCCACATCGAGGCCAACGCCGGCGTTCGCGACCACAAGCCGGCGTTCGCGACGCAGCCGATCGGAGCGCCCGCGTGAGCGAGCTCGCCGACTTCATGGACATCTGGGAGCCCGTGATCGGGCTCGAGGTCCACGTCCAGCTCGCGACCCACTCGAAGGCGTTCTCGTCGTCGGGCGTCGCGTTCGGCAAGCCGCCCAACGAGCTCACCGATCCGGTCGTGCTCGGCCTGCCCGGCGCCTTGCCCGTGTTCAACAAGGCCGCGCTCGAAGCGGCGGTCCGCCTCGGCATCGCGACCAGCTCGAAGATCCGCGCGCGCTCGCGCTTCGCGCGCAAGCACTACTTCTATCCGGACTCGCCGAAGGGCTACCAGATCACGCAGGCCGACGAGCCGATCTGCGAGGACGGCGCGATCGAGATCCTGACGCCCGGGCCGGAGGGTGGGCGCAAGAAGATCCGCCTCATCCGCATCCACCTCGAGGAGGACGCGGGCAAGAGCACGCACGCGGCGAACGCGTCGCTCGTCGATCTCAACCGCTGCGGCGTGCCGCTCTGCGAGGTCGTCACCCACCCCGAGCTCGGCTCCGCCGAAGAGGCGGCCGAGCTGATGCGCTCGCTCAACCGGCTCGCGCGCTACCTCGGTGTGTCCGAGGGCGACATGGAGAAGGGCCAGATGCGGTGCGACGCGAACGTCAGCGTCCGCCGCCGCGGCGAGGATCGCCTCGGCACCCGCACCGAGCTGAAGAACATCAACTCGTTCCGCTTCGTGCAGAAGGCGATCGAGCACGAGATCCTGCGCCAGATCCGCATCCTCGAGGAGGGCGGCACGATCGTGCAGGAGACGCGGCTCTGGGACGCCGACAAGGGCGCGAGCTTCACGATGCGCACGAAGGAGGAGGCGAACGACTACCGCTACCTCCCGGATCCGGATCTCCCACCGCTGGTCGTCGACGGTCCGACCATGGCCGCCGTGATGCGCTCGATGCCCGAGCTGCCGATGCAGAAGCTCGATCGGTTCGGGCGCGACTACGGCCTGCGCGAGCAGGAGGCGTATCAGCTGATCGGCGAGCGCGCGCTCGCCGACTTCCTCGACGAGTCGGTCCGCGCGCACGGCAACCCCGCGAGCGCGCGCACGATCGCGACCTGGATCGCGAACGAGCTGCTCGGCGCGCTCAACGCCGCCGGCAAGACGATCGCGCAGTCACCGGTCACACCCACCCACCTCGCGCGACTCGTCCAGCTCATCGAGAGCGACACGATCAGCGGCAAGATGGCGAAGGACGTCTTCGACAAGTCCTTCACGACCGGCGCGATGCCCGATCAGATCGTCGAGGCCGAGGGGCTGCGCCAGCTCAGTGATCCGATGGAGATCGAGCGGATCGCCCGCGCCGTGCTCGCGGCCAACGAGCGACAGGTCGCCGCGTTCAAGGCGGGCAAGGACAGCCTGTTCGGCTTCTTCGTCGGGCAGGTGATGCGCGAGACCGGCGGGCGCGCGAACCCGCAGGTGACGAGCGACGTGCTCCGTAGGTTGCTCAGCTAACCGCGGCGTACCCCAGTCTCTTGCATCTTCGCCGCGGGGTCCCGCACTATGGATCTGATGGGGAACCTGCGCCTCGCGCGTGCCGTTCTATGGGTGTGGTGTGCGCTGGTTCTCGTCGTCGTCGCGGCGTGCGGACACAATCCGCCGACGGAGTTCGACGCCCGCGGCTCGAACGGCGACGCGAACACGACCGCCGACGCGAAGGTGCCGGTGCCCGACGCGGGCATCGATGCGCCGATCACGATCGGCATCGACGCGTCGATCGACGCGGGCGCGATCGTCGACGCCGGCCTCGCCGACGCCGGCCTCGCCGACGCCGGCCTCGCCGACGCGAGCACGACCTCCGACGCCGTCATGGACGCGCCGGTGATCGACGCGAGGCCCGCCGACGCGAACCTGACGCCCGACGCGGCGCCCGACGCGAACCTGACGCCCGACGCGCAGACGTGCCCGGGCTCGCAGGTCGTGTGCAACGGCACCTGCACGGATCTCTCGACCGACCCCGCGAACTGCAAGTCGTGCGGCAACCAGTGCACGGGCGGCCGCACCTGTCAGGGCACCGGCTGCGCGTGCCCGACCTCGGCGCCCGACGTCTGCGCGACCGGCTGCACCGATCTGCAGGACGACGACAACAACTGCGGCGCGTGCGGCACCAGCTGCGGCGCCGGCAGCTCGTGTCAGCTCGGCGTCTGCTGCGCGCTCGGCACCGTCAACTGCAACGGCGCGTGCGTCGACCTCGCCTCGAACCACGACAACTGCGGGCTGTGCGGCATCGCGTGCGGGCCGACCGAGGCGTGCACGATCAACGGCTGTGTCTCGACGTGCCCCGCGAACGACATCACGTGCGGATCGTCGTGCGTCGATCCGAAGAGCGACAACAACCACTGCGGCGACTGCAACACGCAGTGCACCGGCGGTGAGGTCTGCCAGAGCGGGACGTGCGGCTGCCCGTCGGGCACGCCGAACCTGTGCAACGGCACGTGCACCAACGAGCAGAACGATCCCGCGAACTGCGGCGGCTGCGGCATCTCGTGCCCGAGCGGCTCGTCGTGCCAGAGCGGCATCTGCTGCGCGGGCGGTCTCACCGCGTGCGGCGGCACCTGCCACAACCTCACCAACGACCCGAACGACTGCGGCGCGTGCGGCGTGTCGTGCACCGGCGGTCGCGTGTGCCAGGGCTCGTCGTGCTCGTGTCCGTCGAGCACGCCGAACGTGTGCCCGTCGGGCTGCACCAACGTCAACTCCGATCCCAACAACTGCGGCGGCTGCGGCGTGACGTGCGGCTCCGGCGAGACCTGCCAGTCGGGCGTGTGCTGCGGCGCGGGCGAGACCAACTGCAACGGCGTGTGCGTCGATCTATCGTCGGATCCGAACAACTGCGACGCGTGCGGCAACGCGTGCGCGCTCGGCAACCAGTGCAACGCGGGCACGTGCGAGCCGATCTGCAACCCGCCCAACAAGCTGTGCGGCTCGGTCTGCGACAACGTGCAGAGCGATCCCAACAACTGCGGCGACTGCGGCACCATCTGCACCGGCGGCAAGCTGTGCACGACCGGCGCGTGCGCGTGCCCGAGCACCAAGCCCGACGTCTGCAGCGGCACCTGCACCAACAAGCAGAGCGACAACAACAACTGCGGCGCGTGCGGCAACGCGTGCACCGGCGGCGCGACCTGCCAGAGCGGCATCTGCTGCGGACCCGGCACCGTCAACTGCGGCGGCGTCTGCGTGAACGAGCAGTCGAACAACAACAACTGCGGCGCGTGCGGCAACGTCTGCAGCGGCGGCCGCACGTGCACCGGCGGCGCCTGCTCGTGCCCGGCGGGGACGCCGAACTTCTGCAACGGCACCTGCACCAACGAGCAGAGCGACAACAACAACTGCGGCGCGTGCGGCAACGCGTGCGCCGGCGGCGCGACCTGCCAGAGCGGCATCTGCTGCGCGGCGGGCACCACCAACTGCAACGGCGTCTGCGTCGATCTCAAGAACGATCCGAACAACTGCAACGCGTGCGGCAACTCGTGCGCCTTCGGCGACTTCTGCACCAACGGCACGTGTACTTCGAGCTGCCTCGCGCCGAAGACGCAGTGCGGGTCGGTCTGCACCGACACGACGAGCGATCTGTCGAACTGCGGCTCGTGCGGGCACTCGTGCACCGGCGGCGCGATCTGCGCGAGCTCGACGTGCTCGTGCCCGGTCTGGGATCCGGACTCGTGCGGCGGCATCTGCACCGACAAGGACACCGATCGCAACAACTGCGGCGCGTGCGGCAACGTGTGCCCCGGCGGTGACGTCTGCACCGACGGCATCTGCTGCCCGGCGGGCCAGACCAACTGCAACGGCACCTGCCACGATCTCTCCAACGACAACGCGGACTGCGGCGCGTGCGGCACGACCTGCAGCAACGGCCAGTACTGCTCGGGCTCGACCTGCCAGTGCCCGGTCAACGAGAAGCTCTGCAACGGCACCTGCACGACGACGTCGGTCGATCGCAACAACTGCGGCGCGTGCGGCAACGTCTGCCCGTCCGGCTCGTTCTGCGTGTCGGGCGGCTGCACCAACGCGTGCCCGGCGCCGCTCAGCGCGTGCGGCAACACGTGCACGAACAAGAACGACGACAACAACAACTGCGGGACCTGCGGCAAGGTGTGCGATCCGGGCACCGGCTGCTCGAACGGCTCGTGCGTGCCGGTGATCGGCCTCGGCAACCCGCCGGCGAAGTGCGTCGGCGGCGGCCCGCCGATCGAGGTGCCCGACGGCGGCGGCGGCCAGGACTGCACCGGCAACCTCGGCCAGGTGTCGTTCACCTACGCCTTGTGCGCGTGCGAGGACATCGGCCCGCTGTCGCAGCTGATCTTCACCGACGCGTTCGACTCGACGCTCGGCCCGTATACGCCCGGCGGCATCGGCGGCGGCGTCGCCGCGGACGGTACCATCAGCGACTCGACGACGATCACGATCGGCGGCGACCTCTGGGTCGCCGGCTCCGCGGGTCTGCTGATCAAGGCGAACTCGAGCGTGAAGTCGCAGCTGCACAACGGCTTCGGGCTCGCGCTGTCGAAGACGCTGACGATCACCGGCAAGGCGTTCATCGGCGGCCTGATCACGTCGCAAGGCGGCGGCGGCGGCACGTCCAATGTGCTGACGACGCCGGACTGCAGCGCGGTGCCGTTCACGTTCCAGCCGACCTCGTGCGTGAGCGCGCCGGTCACGGTCGCGCCGCCGTGCGACTGCACGAACAACGGCCTGATCCCGGTGCGCACGATCGTCGCGTACTTCAGCGTGCCGGCGCACAACGACAACGCGGCGATCGGACTGTCACCGACGGTCTTGCAGTCGCCGTCGACGGACATCCGCCTCGATCTGCCGTGCGGCTACTACTACCTCAACACGATCAACGCGAACCACACCGCGACGATCGTCGTGCACGGCCACACCGGCCTCTTCATCGGCGGCAGCATCATCAGCAGCCAGAACATCCAGTTCGACGTCGATCCTGGCGCGACGCTCGACATCTTCGTCGGCGGCGTGGTCAAGAACTCGGCGACCCTCACGGTCGGCTCGCCGGCGTACCCGCGCCTGTCGCGCGTGTACTTCGGCAGCGGCAGCTGCAACGGCAACGGCGGCACGTGCTCGGCGCCGGCCGACTGCTGCTCGGGCATCTGCAACGCGGACGGCACCTGCGGCGGCACCGGCGGCTCGCTGGGCAACGCGGTCGAGTTCTCGAACACCGCGTTGCTCAACGGCCTCTTCTGGGCCGGCTACGGCCACGTCAAGCACTCGGGCACGCTGACGATGTACGGCGCGATCTTCTCGCAGAGCTACGACGCGAGCGGCGACACGATCATCCACTACGATCGCGGCGCGACGACGATCGGCAACGAGTGCCCGCCGCCCGACACCGGCTGCAACAGCTGCCGCGACTGCGGCAACCAGGCGTGCGACACGACCAAGCACGTCTGCACGTCGTGCCAGACCGACGGCGACTGCTGCTCGCCGCTCCGCTGCCAGAACGGGACCTGCGTGCTGTCCAACGGATCGTGATCGCGCGGCTCACGCCTCGACGACGTCGCGCGCCGAGGTCCATTCGAAGAAGCCGTCGGCGCCGAGCACGTGGCGCGCGAGCTCCGCGACCGAGGCGAGCCCGGCGTCGGCGGAGCTCGGCTGCCACGCCCGCACGAGCGCGGCCGCCTCGCGATCGATCGCCTCGAGCGCGACGATGCGGTGCTTGCGGCGCGGCCGGGCGAGGCCGCGCTGCGCGAACGCGTGGTCGATGATCTCGCGCACCGCCTCGGCGAGCACGAGCTGCGCGGCGACGGGATCGGCGGCGAGGTCGCGCGCGTCGTCGAGCAGATCGACGATGCCGTAGCGCATCTGGGTCAGCGCGGCGTCGCTCGCCGGGACCGGACGCGCCAGCCACTCGCGCGCCTCGCGGACGAGCTCCGCGATCACCGGATGCGCCGGCTCGATCACCTCGCCGGTCGCGAACATGTGCGCGGTGCAGGGCCGGCCCTCCGCGTGCTCGTCCGCGAAGTAGCGGCGCACCTGCCGCGGCGGATTGACGAAGAGCTCCGCGGGGACACCCGCGAAGCGCTTCTGCTCGCGGAGCCGCCAGCCGTGCGCGTGCACGACGTGCACGTCGAGGTCGCTGGTCGGCCCGCCGTCACCTCGGACGATGCTGCCCGAGACGACGATCCCCAGCGGAGCGTAGGTCGCCCGCGCGTAGGCGACGAGCTCGTCGGCCGCGCGATCGAACGGAGGCGTGCGCCACGTCATGCGCCGAGCCTACGACGGCTCGAGGGGCGCGGCGGCTCAGGCGGTCGCGGTGGCGGGATAGACCGCGACGCGCGTGCGCTCGCGGCCCTCGCGCTCGAACTTCACTTCGCCGTCGACGAGCGCGAACAGCGTGAAGTCGCGACCGATGCCGACGTTCTTGCCGGGGTGCAGCTTCGTGCCCTTCTGCCGCACGAGGATGCTACCGGCCTTCACGACCTGCCCGGCGAAGCGCTTGACGCCTCGCATCTTCGGGTTGGAGTCGCGGCCGTTGCGGGTCGAGCCTTGTCCTTTTTTGTGCGCCATGACTTCGTTCCCTTCTCAGGCTCAGGCTTCGATCGCCGCGATCTTGACCCGCGTCAGCTCCTGACGATGGCCGTTCTTGCGGACGTAGTTCTTGCGGAGGCGGAACTTGAAGACCGTGAGCTTCTCGCCGAGCGTGTGCTCGACGATCTGGCCCGTGACCTTCGCTCCGGCGACCGTCGGCTTGCCGACGGTCACCTTGCCGCCGTCGCCGCTCGAAACGAGGAGGACCTCGTCGAACACGATCTTGTCTCCGGCGTTGCCGGCGAGCTTCTCGACCAGGACGGTCTGGTCGGGCTCCACTCGATACTGCTTTCCACCCGTTTGAATCACGGCGTACATGGCTTCGGTCTCCGATCTGCTCTTCGGAATCGCGGACTTTACTCACGGCGAGCCGCAGGTCAAGACGATCCCGCGGGATCCACGACGCGCCCGCCGGCCAGCTCGATCGGTCGCGCCCCGAGCTTTTCGACCAAGCCCGCGTCATGACTCGCGATCACGACCGCGGCGCCGGCTTCGGCACGCTCGCGCAAGAGCGACACCAAGGTCTCGGCGCCGGCCGGATCCAGGCCGTTGTCGGGCTCGTCGAGGACGAGCAGGGCGGGAGCGCCGACCAGCGCGGCCCCCAGACAGGCCCGCCGCCGCTGGCCGAGCGACATCCGATCGATCCTGACGTTCGCGATCGCGCCGAGCCCCAGCCGCGCGCGCACGGCCGGCTCGATCGGCGCGCTGCGCTTCACCGCGGCGACCAGCGCGAGCACCTCGTCGCACGTGAGGTGCCCCGGTGGATCGGCCGCCTCCGGCACGTAGCCGAGCTGCGCGCGCGCGCGTCGCCGCTCGCGCTCCGCGCCCCACACGCTCGCGCCACCGACGAGGACCGCGCCGCGATCGGGCGCGAGCACGCCGGCGATCGCGGCGAGCAAGGTCGACTTGCCCGCGCCGTTCGCGCCGACGAGCGCGGCGATCGTCCCGCGTTCGACGCGCACATCGATCGCGGAGAGGACGCGGCGCTCGCCGCGCCGCACGCCGAGATCGCGGACGTCGAGGATCACGCCCCGCTCCGAGAGGCGAGCGGCGCGACCAACCCCGCGGCCGCCGCGGCGACGCCGGCGATCGCCCACGCGCCGAGCGCGCCGATCGCGAGCGCGCTCGCGACCGCGGCGCCCGTCATCCCGACGACGACGCGGGTGCCGTCGCGCACGCCCCACGCGCCCGCGCGTACGCCGGTCGCGCCGAGCGCCGCGCCGAGCGCCGCGCCGGCCGCGACCTCGATAGGGCCGCCGGCGCCGAGGATCATCGCCGCGATCGCCGCGATCACGCCGAGCGCCGCGCCGGAGCTCGCGAGCACGATCGCCTGCGCCGCCGCGCGCGCACCGCGCGACGCCGCGAGCGACGCCCACGCGATCGCGCGATCGCTCTCGGCGACCGTCCCCGCGACGCCCGCGATCCCCGCCGGCGCCGCGATCGCGATCGCGACGAGGATCGGCACCAACGCGTCGAGCTCGTTCTCGCGCGCGACCAGCCCCGCGCCCAGCCCGCCGCACGCGCTCCACGCGATCGCGCGCGCGATCGCCGCGCCGCGCGTCCGCACGATCGTCCGCGCGTGCACGCCGGCGAGCGCGCGCACCGGGCCGCGCCACGTCGGCGCCGTCCGCCGCATCGGCAAGCGCACGCGCGCGGCGATCATCATGATCGCCGCGGCCGAGATCCCCGCGATCGCCCCCGCGAGCGGGCCCTCGCCCGATCCCCACAAGATCATCCACGGCCCCTGCGCCGCGATCGCGACCGCGGCAGTGATCGCGCCGCGCGCGATCCTCGACGACGGCAGCGCCCGCATCCACGCCGCGCCCGGCGGATCGATCATCGCCGCGCCGACCGGCACGACCAACACGATCCACATCACCGCCAGCGCCGCACCGACCCCGCGCTCGCCGATCGCCAGCCTCGTCAGATCGTGCGGCTGCATCCCGGTCCCGCCGAACACGATCGCCACCACGACGCCGACCCCGGCCCACACCGGCAGCGCCCGCTCGGCCGCCGCCGCGCCGACAACGCGCGCCCACGTGGTAATCACAGCCGGGACGATAACGGACGACGGCCAACATGCAATTCATCGATGAAGCGACGATCGAAGTGAAGGCCGGCGACGGCGGCGACGGCTCCAACGCCATGCGCCGCGAGGACAACGTCCCGCACGGCGGCCCGTCGGGCGGCGACGGCGGCAACGGCGGCAACATCATCTTCGTCGCCGATCCGCAGCTCGGCACGCTGCTCGACTTCCGCTACAAGCGCCACTACAAGGCCGAGCGCGGCGAGCACGGCCGCAACAAGGATCAGTACGGCAAGGGCGGCGCGGATCTGATCCTGCGCGTCCCCGTCGGCACGTCGATCCGCGACGAGGCGACCGGCGACGAGCTCGCCGATCTCGCCACCGCCGGCGCGACCGTGATCGTCGCGCGCGGCGGCACCGGCGGCCGCGGCAACATCCACTTCGCCACCCCGTGGAACCAGGCGCCGCGCACCGCCGAGCCCGGCACGCTCGGCGAGGAGCGCACGCTCCGCCTCGAGCTCAAGCTGCTCGCCGACGTCGGGCTGCTCGGCTTCCCCAACGTCGGAAAGTCGACGTTCATCTCGCGCGTCTCGCGCGCGCGGCCGAAGATCGCCGACTACCCGTTCACCACGCTCGCGCCCAACCTCGGCGTCGTGCAGCTGTCCGGCGATCGCAACTTCGTCATCGCCGACATCCCGGGCCTGATCGAGGGCGCCGCCGAGGGCGCGGGCCTCGGCCACCAGTTCCTGCGCCACGTCGAGCGCTGCCCCGTGCTGCTCCACATCGTCGAGGACACCTTCACCACCGGCGACGATCGCGATCCGCTGAAAGACTTCGACACGATCAACCGGGAGCTCGCCCGCTACGCTCCCGAGCTCGCCGCCAAGCCGCAGATCGTCGCGCTCAACAAGCTCGACGCCGGCACCCACAAGGCGACCGTCGACGAGCACGTCGCCGCGTTCGCCGCGCGCGGCATCACGCTCCACCCGGTCAGCGCCGCGACCGGCGAGGGGGTCGAACGCCTCCTAGACCTTCTGTGGCCGCACGTCGCCTCCGGAAGAATCCCTGTGAGCGAAGAGTGACCCTCATCATTCGGATGGGGTCGTTGCCTTGAGTACAGCCTGTCGCGGTGTTACAACCACACCGTTCCACTATTGATTGCGACTGCTTGCCGTCCGACTTCGTTTGGCGTCAGGCGTTCGCGGGGACCAAAGGCCAACTGGCTGTGGGGGGCCGGTTCCGGAGAAACCAGATGACCAACTCGACTCGTCCCGTGCGTGCTCGTATCGGCCTCCTGCTCGGCTTCGCGGCCGTCATCTCGTGGGCGACCTTCGCCGAAGCCGGCGGAGGTACCACCGGCAAGGGCAGCGGGTCGGCATCCGCAGCGTCGGGCTCCGGCTCTGCGTCGGGAAGCGCGGCTGCGTCGGGCAGCGGCAGCGGCTCGGTCGCGCCGACGCCCGCACCGCCGCCACCTCCGGCGAATCCCGACGACGTTCCCGTCAACTTGCGGCTCCGCAAGATCGAGCAGCGCGTGCAGGCGCTGAAGGAGCGCGCCTGGCAAGCGAAGGCGCACATCGCGATGATCAAGGAGGCCGTGATCGGCGGCGGCATCGGCGCGCAGGCGTCGATCTCGCACGAGAACGACATGGGCTCGTCGTTCCGCCTGATCAAGCTCGTCTACGCGCTCGACGGAACGCAGGTCTTCTCGAAGGTCGATGACGACGCCGAGACGCTCTACAAAGAGAAGACGTTCGACATCGTCACCGGCCCGATCGCGCCCGGCTCGCACACGATCAGCGTGCTCGCCGTCTACCGCGGCCACGGCTACGGCGTCTTCAAGTACCTCGAGAAGTACACGTACACGGTTCGCTCCTCGCACACGTTCACCGTCTCGGAGGGCAAGGCCACGAAGGTGACCGCGACCGCCTACGAGAAGGGCAAGGCGAACACGCCGATGCAGAACCGTCCCGCGATCGACTTCAAGGTCGAGCAGGTCGAGCCCGAGAAGGTCGCGCCGTCGGTGACGCCGCCGCCCGCGCCCGCGCCGACGACCACGCCTGCGCCCGCGCCCACCACGACCACCACGCCGGGGAAGTGACATGACTCGCACCAGCTCCGCACGGGGTCGACGGGGTCGGCGCCTGGGGCGCTGGCTCCTGCTCGCCGCGATCGCAGTCGCGCCGCGCGTGCGCGCCGATTCGCTGTCGACGATCCAGAGCCAGCTCTCGACCGACGAGACCCACGCGAGCGCGCTCGCGAAGGACATCCGCCGTCCCGATCAGAACGTCGTCGGCGCCGCCGAGATGTCGCGCCGCATGACCGACGCCGAGGTCTCGTTCTCGCTCGGTCGCTACGACGACACCGCGACGCTCCTCTACGACGTGGTCTCGCAGGGCCGCGGCGCGAAGGACTACGACACCGCGCTCTATTACATGGCCGAGGCCATGTACATGAAGGGCGACAAGGGCGCCTCGCGCACGTACTTCCAGCAGCTCGTCACGGACGCGCCGGGCAGCGAGTACTACCAGAAGTCGCTCGAGCGCCTGATCGAGCTCTCGCTCGATCTGCACGACGCGCAGGGCGTCGACGACTACATCGCCGCGCTCGACAAGATCCCGTCGTCGACGCGCGACGCGTCGGTGCCGTACACGCGCGGCAAGTACGCCTTCGCGCTCGAGCACTACGACGAAGCGCTGCACTGGTTCGCGGAGGTCCCCGCCGACAGCGAGTACGGCTTCCAGGCGATGTACCTGTCGGGCACGACGTACGTCGCGATGAAGGATCTCGGCAAGGCGTCGCAGACCTTCAGCGACATCACGGCGAAGGCGCCCAAGAAGAACGCCGATCGCCGCGTGATCGAGCTCGCGCAGCTCGCGCTCGGCCGCCTCTACTACGAGCGCGATCAGCCGTCGAAGGCGATCGACTCGTACCTGATGATCGATCGCAAGAGCGATCTGTTCGACGACGCGCTCTACGAGGTCGCGTGGGTCTACGTGAAGGGCAAGCAGTTCGACAAGGCGCTCCGCGCGCTCGAGCTGCTCGCGCTCAACGACCCCGGCTCGCAGAAGCTGCCGACGGTGAAGCTGCTCGAGGGCAACCTGCGCATCCGCAAGGCGCAGAACATCCACCAGCAGCAGATCCAGGGCCTCTTCACCGGCAAGGCCGATCCCGAAGAGGAGTACACGAAGGCCGACAAGATCTTCCACGACACCCACGACAACTACGCCAACGCGCACGAGGCGCTGTCGCGGCTGATCCAGGACAACGACGATCCGACGACGTACCTCGCGCAGATCACCGGCCGCAACGCGGACACCTTCCAGGTCCACGCGACCTTGCCGGAGACCGCCGCCCAGTGGCTGCGCGATCAACCCGACGTGCAGCGCGTCGTGCAGATCGAGAACGACCTCGGCGACATCGAGGCGAACATCGCCGCGGCGCAGCGCTACATCGAGCGCCTCGACGCGGTGATCAACGCGAAGGACAAGACGACCGCGTTCCCGGCGCTGTCCGAGCGCCGCGCGCAGATCGCCGACGTGCGCGCCGACGTGATCAAGCAGCGGCTCGCGCTCGCCGAGGCGGAGTACGACCTCGCGAAGAAGTCGGGCGGCGACGCGATGGAGCTCGAGAGCGCGCACCTCGCGCGCGGCAAGGCCGAAGAGGCGCTCGCGCAGATCCCGGCGCAGCGCGCGCAGGCGATCGAGGACGCGAGCGCGCTCCTGCAGCAGCTCGACGCGCTCGACGGCGGCGTGTCCGAGAGCCAGGTCGTGATCAACTCGGTCCACGCGACCGGCACCGCGATCCGCAAGTACATGGCGGACGAGGGCACGAAGATCACGCCCGAGCTCGAGGAGTCCGTCGAGGGCTCGCTCGTGCAGCTCGGCCCCGAGGTCGACTCGATCCAGCAGGAGATCGACGATCTCCGCAAGGAGATCGTGATGACGCGCGACGCGGCCGCGCCCGGTGATCCGGTCGCCGCCGCCGAGCGCGACGCGCGCGCGAAGCTGGTCGCCGCGCTCGACGACGAGCACGACGCGGCCGCCAAGATGCTCGGCAGCTCGAACCGCGACGAGCAGCAGATGGGCACGCTGGTCGCGCAGGCCAAGCGCATCCTGCAGACGCTCGACGGCGCCGATCAGCAGATCGACTCGACCGCGTCCGCGGCGCTCGCGGCCGTGAAGAGCGAGCTCGAGCAGCAGAAGGTCGCGCTCGCCGACTACAAGAAGGAGTACGACGACTCGGAAGCGGAGTCGCGCAGCCTCGGCGGCACCGTGCTCGGCCAGAGCTTCCGCGACGTGAAGTCGAAGTTCTACGACGTGATCGTGCGCGCCGACGTCGGCGTGATCGACGTGTCGTGGTCGCGCCGCGAGGAGAGCGAGGACGAGCTCAAGCGCTTGAACCTCGAGAAGCAGCGCGAGGCGAAGCAGATCCGCGACGAGTTCCGCGAGATCATCGAGGAAGAGCAGAACAAGCCCGCACCTGCGCCTTCACAGACTCCGGCGACGGGAGGTGGGCAATGATCCGCACCGCATTCAAGCGTTCGCTCGCGGCGCTGTTGGCGACCGCGCTCGGCGTCACGCCGGTGTTCGCGCAGCCCGGCGCGACCGGGCCCGCGACGACGCCGCCGACGACGCCGGCGCCCGCGCCGACTCCGACGACGACGCCGGACACCACGCCCGCGCCGACGCCGACTCCGACGCCCGCGCCGGATACGAACACCAGCACCGATCTCGATGCAGGCCCGGGCGCGTGCGACAACGGCACCAACGCCTCGCATCCGATCTCCAGCGCGCCGCCGCCGCAGATCCGTCCGCTCTCACCCGAAGAGAAAGAGGTGATGCGCGACGTCGAGACGCAGTACGCGCGCTTCGAGCAGGTCGCCGACGAGCACCAGGCTCGGATGAAGGAGATCCTCCACCTCGAGTACCAGCAGCGCACCAAGCAGCTCGAGGACAAGTACGCGAAGCGGATCGCGGACACCGATCAGCAGAAGCACGATCGCCGGCAGCTCACCGTCGACCTGCTCAAGAAGTTCATCGTCGATCACCCGGACCACGAGCAGTTCACGCCCGACGCGATGTTCCGGCTCGCCGATCTCGAGCTCGACATCGCCGAGGACGAGGTCGACACCTCGTCGAACCCCGACGCGATCGCCGACTACACGCCGTCGATCGATCTGTGGCAGCAGATCCTCGACAAGTTCCCGCACTACCGCCAGCTGCCGCAGACGCTCTTCCTCGCCGCCTACTACGGCCGCACCAAGGACGAGCGCAAGTCGATGCAGTACTTCCGCGCGCTGGTCTGCACCAACAAGTACAAGTGGAGCGATGCGCCGCCGCCGGTCCCGACCCGCCAAGAGGCGATCGCGAAGGCCGACAAGAAGACGCTCAGCGATCCGTACGACGGCTGCGTCCCGATGGACGGCGCCGACAAGGATCTGCAGGAGCACTCGTGGGTGCGCGGCCTCGCCGACTACCACTTCACCGTCCCCGGCGAGCTCGACGAGGCGATCAGCGCCTACAACAAGGTCGTCAACACCGACAAGGACTCGGAGCTCTACGCCGAGGCGCTCTACAAGCTCGCGTGGTCGTACTACAAGCGCGACTTCCTGCTCGACTCGATCAAGCGCTTCGACGAGAGCGTGAAGCTCTACGACGCGACGGTCGCGCGCGGCGACACGCCGCACCTCGAGCTGCGCGCCGAGTCGCTGCAGTACATTGCGGTCGCCTTCACCGATCCGTGGTCGCCCGAGAAGGACTCGGATCCGGTCAAGGCGCTCGATCGCGCCAAGCAGTTCTACCAAGGCCGCGAGGGCGAGTCGCACGTCCGCGACGTGTGGGTCTCGATGGGCCGCGCGTTCATGGAGCTGCAGGCCTACGATCAGGCGGTCGACTCGTTCCGCAAGGCGATCGGCCCGCCCTGGGAGCTCGATCCGGACAACCCGGTCGTGCACCAGGAGATCGTCGACGCCTTCCACGCCAAGGGCGACAAGTTCGCCGAGGACCAAGAGGCGGCGAAGCTCGCGACCAACTACGCGCCGTGCACGAAGTGGTACGAGCACAACGAGAAGGACCGCACCGCCATGGACAACTGGCGGCGCATCAGCGAGCGCGCCCTCTACGCGGCGGCGCGCAACACGCACTCGTCGGCGACCGAGCTCCGCAAGGACTACGACGCGTCGCCGAAGAAGGATCCGGAAGCGAAGAAGGAGTACCTCGCGCTCTACGACAAGGCGGTCGAGCTCTACAAGCAGTACATCACGCAGTACCCCGACTCCGACTACGTCTACGAGCTGACCTTCTTCATGGGTGAGGCGCTCTTCTACAGCGAGCACTACCCCGACGCGGTCGATCAGTACGCGTGGGTCCGCGATCACCGCGACCTCGAGCAGTCGATGCCGCACGAGAACTTCAGCTACATCGACGCGGCGACCGGCGTGCTCGCGGCGTACGAGGCCGAGGCCGCGCAGCAGGTCGCCGAGGGCAAGGTCCAGCCGCTCAAGGTGCCGACCGGCGACGAGCTGAAGAAGCAGGGCAACATGCAGCCGCAGCCGATCCCCGAGGTCTACCAGCGCCTGCAAGAGGAGTACGTGAAGTACCAGGAGCTGGTGCCCGATCCGAAGACGGCGCCGCAGCAGGGCATCAACGCCGCGTTGATCTCGCTCGCGTACTTCCACATCGACGACGCGATCTCGCGCCTGCAGAAGGTCATGAAGGACTTCTGCGGCTCGCCCGCGTACATCCAGGCCAAGGACTCGCTGCTCGCGATCTACGACGCGACCGGACAGCTCGACAAGTTCCAGGCGACGAACAACACGTTCATCTCGTCGGGATGCGGCGACACCAAGTCGATCGAGATCGCGAAGTCGCAGAACCGCTCGATCGACTTCAAGAAGGCGCAGACCGCGTTCGACGCGAAGGACTACATCGCCGCGGGCAACGCCTTCTACAACTATTACAAGACCACGCCGGCCGGCGATCCGGACCTGCCGACCGCGCTCTACAACGCGGCCGTCGCGTACGAGCTGGGCGAGCGCCCGAAGACGGCGATCAGCCTCTTCAAGGAGTTCACGGCGAACAAGGATCCGGCGTTCCGCAACTCGACCTACTACATCGAGTCGATGCGGCTCACCGCCGAGAGCCAGCGCAAGATGTACGACTACAACACCGCGATCGCGACGTCGCTGCAGCTGCACGACCTCGCGCGCGCCGCGCAGAAGAAGGGCCTGCCGCCGCCGAAGCCGATCGGCGACGCGCCGCAGCTCACGTGGAACCAGATCGCGCTCGACGCGGCGTTCAACGCCGCGCTGATGGCCGAGCTCAACCGCGACTTCAAGCGCGCGATCGATCTCTACAAGAAGTACGACGCCGAGGAGACCGATCGGAAGAAGAAGGACCGCGCGCTGTGGGCGCAGGCCCGCATCTACAAGAGCTCGGGCGACGTCACGTCGTTCACCGAGACCGCCGACAAGTGGCGCCGCACCTACGGCGGTGACGCGGGCAACGAGAACGACTTCGTCGGCACGTTCTACGAGGAGTCGAAGCTCTGGCAGAAGAAGGGCCGCACGGCGAACGCCGAGAAGGCGGGCAAGGCCGCGATCGACGCGTGGAAGAAGAAGGGCGCGGTCAAGAACTCCGACGGCGCCAAGCAGGCGGGCGAGTGGGCGCTGTACTTCGCCGAGAAAGATCACGACGCCAAGTGGACGCCGATGGGGTGGCCGAAGAGCGCGGCCAAGACCGACAAGGAGTACAAGAAGCGCAAGGACGATCTGACTGCGGCCGCTAAGAAGCTTCAGGACCAGTACACCGCGCTCGATGATTTCGGCGTGCTCGAGTACTCGATGGCGGCGGCCGTGCGGTTCGGTGAGATCGATCTCGACTACGTCGAGAAGCTGACCCAGCAGCCCACTCCGCTGTTCATCGTCGCCCTCAACAATCGGAACCCGGACGCCGATGCGATCGGGCACTTCGAGGATGCGCTGACCAAGAACGTGCAGCCGACGATCGACGACGGACGCAAGCGCTTGCAGGACGTGGTCGATCTCGCGAAGCAGAAGGGCGTCTCGAACAAGTGGTCGCAGGAAGCGCTCGAGGCCCTGAACAAGGAAGATCCCGAGAAGTTCCCGGTGCTCCACCAAGAGCTCTTCCAGGGCACGGAGGCTCCATGAGCGCGGTAGATCGTTTGGA
>DATJIA010000270.1:0-15164 GCA_035493675.1 Kofleriaceae bacterium
GAACGCGCTCACCGCCGGCTACACGTTCCCCGCGCCGGTGACGGCGAAGGTGATCGACACGCGCACGGCGTCGATCGCGCGCGCGCACCTCGCGCGCTTCTTGGCCGCGATCGCGGCCGCGATCCTCGCGCTCGCGATCGCCGCGTTCCTGCTCCGATGGCGCGCGCTCGCGCCGGCGCCGGTGCCGTGCGGAACGGGCGACGGCGCGATCCGTTGGCGCGCGCTCGCGCCGCGGCTCGCGGTCACGCTCGGCGTGCCGGCGGTCTTGATCGTCCTCGCACGCGCGCCGCTGCCCGGCGTCTCGACGAGCGACCTGATGCCCGGCCTGACGCTGGCTCGCGTGTCGATCCTCTCGATCGGCGTGACGCCGGTGATCACGGCGTACCTGCTCGTCGAGCTCGCCGCGCTCGTGATCCCGGGGTGGCGGCGCCGGCGGCACGCCGGGCGCGACGCGCGCCTGCCGCTGACCAGCGCGACCGCCGCGCTCGGCGCCGCGCTCACGATCGTGCAGGCCTGGTTCCTCGCCGACTACTTCGTCGCGTACGGCTTCGCCGATGACCGCTGGACGATCGTCGCCGCGCTCAGCGCCGGCGTGCTCGCGTACGCGCTCGGCGCGCTCGCGATCGAGCGCTGGGGGCTCGGCAACGGCTGGAGCGTCGTGATCGCGGCACCGCTGATCGAGTGGATCGCGCGCGACGTCACGCACGCCGCGCTCGCGCCGCTCGCGCTCGCGCTCGCCGGCGGCGCGCTCGTCGCGATGATCGCGCTCGGTGCCGCGCGCACGAAGATCGACCACGCGCGTTTGCCGCTCGGCGGCGTCGTCGCCGCGGCCGCGACGCCCGCGCTGTTCGCGTTCCTCGTCGGCACGGTGACGCTGATCCCGGGCGGCGGCGCGCTCGCGTTCCAGATCGTCGATCGGCTCGGTCAACCGGCCGCGCAGCTCCTGAGCGCGTGCGTGCTCGCCGCGCTCCTCGCCGCGCTGTGGTCGCGCCGCCTCGCCGGCGCCGCGCGCACCGGCGCGATCGCGCTGTCGACCGCGATCGCGCTGTCGGTCGCGTCGCTCGAGCTCGCGTCGGCGCGCGCGACCGGCGCCGCGCTCGGCCTCGCCTTCGCCCTCACCGCCGCCACGATCGCCGACGTGATCGTCGAGGCCCGCGCCCGCGCCCGCGCGAGCTGGACCGAGCTCGCGTCGCTCCACGACGTCGACCACGCCGACGAGCTCCTCGCCGACGGCTCGCGCACCGCGCGCGGCCTGCACGTGCGCGCGCTCTATCGCTTCTTCGCCCCGTTCGTCCCGGTCACGATCTTCGAACGGACGACGGACGACGGACGACGGACGACGATCAGCTCCTAGTCGGCGCGAGCATGTTCGCCAGGGCCGCCGGCTCCGCGATGCCGTTCTCGCGCATCCAGTCGATCGCCGCCTGCGCGCGCGCGGCGCCGCCGGGTCCGCGCTCGAGCTCGCCGCGGCGGAGGCGCGCGACCTGCTCGACCAGCGCGAGCCCGCAGCTGCCGGCCTCGCGCTCGGCGTCGGCGAGCGCCTCCATCGCGCCGTCCTCGTCGAGCGCGTCGCGGCGCAGGCCGTCGAGCAGGCGCGCGAGCGCGGTCGCCCACGGCGCGCGCTCCTTGTGGAGCCGCTTGATCGACGTGCGCACCTCGTCGAGGAACGGCTTCGCCGCCGCCGCGTCCTTCTGCGCGAACGCGACCATCAGCGACGCGCGCCCCGCCAGGTACTCGGTCTCGATCCGGATCGTCTGGATCTTGGACAGGAACGCGCGCGCGATGCCCTTGCGCGCACCGGCGACGCGCCCGCGCGCCGCCTCGCCGTCGCCGACGTACAGATCGATCTGCGAGTGCGACAGCATCTCGTAGTAGTGGTGCAGGTTGTACTCCTCGGTCGGCGCGCGCTCGCTCGCGACCGCGAGCACGTGCGCGCGCGCGTCGCCGGGCTGGCCCATCACGAGCCACGCGACGTTCGAGCGCCACCCGCGCAGGCCGTGCTGCGCGTAGACGTCGCCGCGATCGACCGCCTCGCGCAGGAGCAGCGGCACCATCCGCGCCATCTCCTTGGTGTCGCCGGCGTAGAACATCGCCGCGGTCAGGAACAGCTCCGCGATGTCGGTCTCCCAGCGCCCGCCGGTCGAGTGATCGCGCAGGAGCTTGAGGCCCTTGTCGATGTGATCGCGCGCGACGCGCCAGTCGCCCATGAGGAACGCGCCGAGCCCGCTGACCGCGTCGGCGAAGCCGCGCAGGTACGGATCGTCGAGGACGAGCGCGAGGTCGCGCGCGCGCCGCGCCTGATCCTCGATGCGCTTGCGCGCGCGCGCGCCCGCGGTCGCGACGTAGCCGATGTTGAGGCTGAACGCGCGGCACACGCGGTGCGGCTCGCCGAGCTCGAGCGACTTGCGGATCGCGTGCATCTGCACCGCGCGCCCGATCATGGGATCGACGAACGACAGCCCGCTCGAGATGCCTTGCAGGATGTCGACCGCCTGCAGCTCGTCGGGCGGGATGTCCGCCTCGTGGCGCTCGCGGTAGTTGGTGCCGCGCAGCCGCAGCTTGAACTGCTCCCACACGATCCCGCGCACCGCCGCCGAGTGCGACTCGGGCAGCGCGTAGCCGATCCGTCCGAGCACCTGCTTGGCGAGCGCGAGCCCCTCGACGAGCCGGCCGCGCCGCAGGATCTGCTCGAGCTGCAGGCGATCGAGATCGAGCCGCTCGCGCTCGTCGGCGCCGTCGGCGGCGGCCGAGTACGCGAGCGCGGCCTCCTCGAGCTGACCGGCGTTGACCAGCGCGTCGCCGCGGCGGCGCTCGAGCTTGCGGCGCGGCTCGCCCGTCGACGCGCCGTACTCGAGCGCGTGCTCGTACAGCTCGGCGGCGCGGTGGAACGCGAGCATCTCCTCCGCGATCGCCGCGGCGCGCACCGCGTAGTCGGCGGCGCGCGCCGGCTCGCCCGCGCGCAGCCAGTGATCGACCAGGCCGTCGAAGTCGCGCGGTCCCGGCCCGCGCGCCTCGATCGTCTCCGCGAGCGCGCGCTGCGTGGTCTTGACCTCGGCCGCGTTCATCGACGCGACCGCCGCCGCGCGCACGCGATCGTGATACGGCTCGAGCGACGCGGCGGCGTCGTCGGCGAGGCGGCGCACGCGCACGAGGCGATCGGCGCGCAGGCGCCCGAGCTCCCAGCCGCTCACCTGCCCCGCCGCGCGGATCGCGTCGTCGAGGCGCAGGGGCCGGCCCGCGATCGCGACGACACGCAAGAGCGCCGCCGCCGACGGCGCGAGCGCGCCGATGCGGGTCGCGAGCAGCGCGTCGAGGGTCGGCGGGGCCGAGCCCGGCGTGGTCTCGCGCGCGAGCTCGGCGAGGAACAGCGGATGTCCGCCGGCGTCGCGCAGGACCGGCGCCGCGCCGACCGCGTCGCCGCCGAGCTTCGCGACCAGCTCGACCGCCTCCGACTGCGACAGCGGCCCGACCTCGATCGTGCGGATGTCGCCCGACGAGCGGCCGACGTTGGGGCCCTCGCGCATCTGCGCGACGACGCCGGTGTCGTCTTCCGGACGATGCAAGAGGACCAGGAGCAGCGGCATCGGCTCCGGGTGATGGATCAGGTCCGCCAGGAACACGGCCGAGTCGACGTCGCCCCACTGCAGGTCGTCGATGCAGATCACGAGCGGCGCGAAGTTCGCGAGCCGTCCGAGCAGGAAGCGCAA
Organism: Kofleriaceae bacterium; assembly: GCA_035493675.1. Classification (GTDB taxonomy): domain Bacteria; phylum Myxococcota_A; class Polyangia; order Haliangiales; family Haliangiaceae; genus JAIOQA01. Next base: position 3,708 of record DATJIA010000270.1, read on the forward strand.
GGCGCCGAAGCCGCGGCGGCGGAGCTCCTGCGGATCCGGCGGCACGCCCTGCCCGACCGCGCGATCTGCGATCGCGGGCACGCGGCGCAGGACCGGGAACAAGCGGCCGAGCGCGGCGACGTCGCGCGGCAGCACCGCGTCGAGCCGCGACGCCGGCATGCGCAAGAGCCCGGTCGCGAGCGCGTCGACGACGGTGTCGAGCATCTTGAACGGCACGCTCTCGCGCTCGTAGCAGCGGCCCTCGAGGATCAGCGCGCGATCGCCGATCTCGTCGAGGAAGCGGCGCACGAGCTGGGTCTTGCCCATGCCCGACTCCCCGACGACGAACGTGGCGACCGTGCGCCGGCGCGCCTCGGTGAGCGCGCGCCGCAGCTGATCGAGCTCGGCGGTGCGGCCGACGAACGCCTGCACGTGCGCCGCGCGCGCGAGGTCCTGGGTGTGGGTCGAGACCTGTCCGCCGAGCGCGTGCAGGACCGCGCGCCCGTCGGGCCGATCCTTGGGCGTCTTGCGCAGCAGCTGCATGCACAGGCGATCGAGCTCCTCGGGCGCGTCGGCGCCGAGCGCGCGCGGCGACGGCGGCGTGTCGGTCTGCTTGCGGCGCATCACCTCCTCGGCGGTGCCCTCGAACGGGCGCCGGCCGGTCAGCGCCTCGTAGAGCATCACGCCGACCGAGTACCAATCGCTCGCTTCGGTCAGCGGTTGATCGGCCGCCTGCTCGGGGCTCATGTACGCCGGCGTTCCGACCGCGGCGCGCTCGTGCGTCTTGTCGGTCTCGCCCGATCCGTCGTCGAGCTCGGAGACCAGGCCGAAGTCGAGCAGGACGACGCGCCCGCTCTGATCGACGAGCACGTTCGACGGCTTGAGATCGCGGTGCAGCTTGCCCGAGACGTGGAGCGCGATCACGCCGTCGACCAGCTGCGGCAACGCCGCGCGCAGCCGCTCGCGGTCGACGCGCGCCGCCGCGATCTCCTGGCGCGACCGCGACGGCAGCTTGATCGACGGGCGGGTGTCCTCGTCGGCATCCGGATCGCGCGGCGCCTCGACCTCGCGGTGCGACGGCCGCACCCAGTCGATGAACGAGCAGCCGTCGATCATCTCCATCGTGAAGAACCACTCGTCGCCCTGCGTGTGCAGCTCGTGCAGGGCGATCAGGTTCGGATGGATGATGTCGGCGAGCGATCGGAACTCGCGCTTGAACCGGTAGAGGTCGCGGCCGGACGCGTGGCGCAACGCCTTCATCGCGACATCGCGACCGAGTCGCTTGTCGAATGCGCGATACACGACGCCCATGCCACCCGTCCCGAGATTCCCCCGAACCTCGAAGCGGTCGTCATCGAGCGCGTGGTGTCTCTCCACCGCCCCCATCGCGACGATCATACCTCAGCGCGTTGCGGAGGGTTCGCCTCCGACGGTGTCGCAACCCGAGTCGCACCCGAGCCGCGCTCCCGTCGCCGAGGTGGTGGTCCAACGTAAGTACGATTCATTCTGATGAGATCGCTCACCCCAATGGGGTGATTGTCAGATTCGCGTTTTTGCGGCGTGGTGTGCCCCGAATCGCCTGTTCGGGCGAGCCGCCAAAATCGTGGAAATCGACACCATCGCCCCCGAGCACCTGCTCACCTCGAGCGAGGTCGCGTGCCTGCTGCAGGTCAACGCGAGCTCGATCAAGAAGTGGGTCGACAACGGTCACCTCCACGCGTTCCGCACGCCCGGCGGCCACCGCCGCATCCGCGCGTGCGATCTGATCACGTTCCTCGACGAGCACGAGATCCCGGTGCCGTCGTCCTTGCGCGCCGCCGCGCGCCGCCGCGTCGTGATCGTCGACGACGATCGCGTGCAGCTGAAGGCGCTCGCGCGCCGCCTGCGCCGCGCGAGCGACGCGATCGACGTCGAAGCGATCGACGATCCGCTCGGCGCGCTCGTCCGCATCGGCCGCGTGCAGCCGCACGCGGTGATCATCGACGTGCTCATGCCGCAGCTGAGCGGCCTCGAGCTGTGCCGCGCGCTGCGCCGGAGCGCCGATACGCGCAACGCGTGCGTGATCGCGGTGAGCGCCTCGATGACCGAGGTGCTCGCTCGGGATGCGACCGCCGCGGGCGCCCACCACGCCCTCGCCAAGCCACTGGACCCGACATTCCTCCTGAACGAGATCGGGATCGCGGTCGAGTCACGCCGGTAGGAGTAGTTCATGCGTGAACCCACCATCGCCCGCCAACAGATCGACCTCGACCGGACGCGCCAGCTCACGCGGCGGGTCTCGGACCTGCTCGTCGACATGCTGGTGCAATCCGGGGTCGATACCGTGTTCGGCCTCCCCGGCGGCCCGATCTCGACGGTTCACGACGCGCTCCTGGATCGCGACGAGATCCGCCACGTCACGACCAAGCACGAGAGCGGCGCGATGTTCGCCGCGGCCGGCTACGCGCGCACGACCGGCAAGCTCGGCGTCGCGATCGTGACGTCGGGCCCGGGCGTCTTGAACGCGATGACCGGCCTCGCGTCCGCGCACTGCGACGGCCTGCCGGTGCTGCTGCTGGTCGGCGAGGTCCCGAAGAAGGTGCACGGCCGCGGCGCGCTGCAGGACGGCAGCGCCTACGGCCTGAACATCATCGCGATGGCGAGCCACATCTCGAAGCTCGCCGCCGAGCTGAACGAGCCGGCGCAGGCGCCGCTCATGCTCAAGCGCGCGATCACGACCGCGCTGTCGGGCCGCCGCGGCCCCGTCGTGCTCACGATCCCGATGGACGTCGCGCTCGCGCCGCTGGTCGCGCCGCGGATCGCGTCCGAGATCACGCTGCAGCACTCGATCCCGGCGCAGACGCTCGAGGAGATCGCGCTGATCCTCGAGCTCGCGCAGCACCCCCTCATCCTCGCGGGCAGCGGCTGCCGCGGCGCGAAGGCGCCCGAGCGCCTGATCGAGCTGGCCGAGAAGCTGTCGTGCCCGGTCGCGACGACGCCGAAGGCCAAGGGCGTCTTCCCCGAGGATCATCCGCTCGCGCTCGGCGTGTTCGGGCTCGGCGGTCATCCGTCGGCGCGCGGGTACGTCGAGAGCGGCGTCGACGTGGTGGTCGCGCTCGGCAGCTCGCTCGGCGATCTGTCGACCGACGGCTGGAGCGCCGCGCTGCAGGCGCCGCGCGCGTTCATCCAGGTCGACATCGACGCGCGCCAGATCGGCAAGAGCTACACGCCGACCCACGCGGTGGTCGCGACCTGCGAGTCGTTCCTCGGCGGGCTCGCGAAGTGCGCGCACAAGGTCGATCGCGAGGCGCCCGGCGGCGTCGTGCGCCACGCGCTCGCGTCGCGCGACGAGATGATCGCGCCGCACGTCGCGATCGGGGAGATCCAGCAGGTGATCGAGAAGGACGCGATCATCACCGTCGACAGCGGCGAGCACTTCCTGTTCGCGACGCACTACCTCGAGGTGACCGAGCCCGACTCGTTCCTCGTCATGACCGGGCTCGGCTCGATGGGCCAGTCGATCGGCGCCGCGATCGGCGCGCAGCTCGCGCGCCCCGATCGCACGTGCGCCGCGATCGTCGGCGACGGCTGCTTCGCGATGAACGCGTTCGAGGTCGCGACCGCGGTCAGCGAGCGCCTGCCGATCGTCGTGTTCGTCTTCAACGATCAGCGCCTCGGCATGGTCGAGATCGGGCACCAGACCGTGTACGGCAGGAAGCCGAGCTACGGCACCGGACCGATCGACATCTGCCAGCTCGCCGAAGGCCTCGGCGCGACCGTCGTGTGCGCGGAGCGCGCCGGCGATATCCTCGCCGCGCGCGAGCTGATCCAGAACCGGATCGGCCCGGTCGTCGTCGAGGTGCGCATCGATCCCGACGTGCGCCTGCCCAAGAAGGATCGCATGGGCGCGTTCGCACCCGAGGGTGAGAAGGGCAAGAGTGAGAACGCGCAGGTCGCGCCGCCCAAGCGGCTGCCGCGCGGTACGTTGCCGCCGAGCTAGGTCGTGATGCACGATCCGTTCGACCTCACGCAACCCGCCGCGCTCGCGGATCCGTTCCCGATCTACAAGCGGCTGCGCGACGAGGATCCGGTGCACTGGAGCGACTCGTACGGCGGGTGGATCGTCACCCGCTACGACGACGTCGCGCGCTGCTTGAAGGATCCGCGCATGTCCGCGCGGCGCGCCGAGGCGATGTGGGATCGCATGCCGCCCGAGCTCCGCGCGGCGACCGTGCCGCTGCAGCGCGCGTTCTCGCTGTGGATGTTGATGATGGATCCGCCGGATCACACGCGGATCCGATCGCTGGTGTCGCGCGCGTTCGCGCCGTCGCTGGTGCAGGGGCTCGCGCCGCGGATCCGCGCGATCGTCGACGAAACGCTCGCCGGCGTCGGCGCCGACTTCGATCTGATCAAGGACGTCGCGCAGCCGATCCCCGCGATCGTGATCGCGGAGCTGCTCGGGGTCGATCCGGCCGATCACGCGCGCTTCAAGCAGTGGAGCGACGACCTCGCGATGATGGAGCTGGGACCGCGCGGCTTCGGCCAGGCGCAGACCAGCATGATCGAGATGACCGAGTACCTGCGCGCGGTGCTCGACGAGCGGCGGCGCGCGCCGCGCGCGGATCTGTTGTCGCAGCTGCTCGCCGCCGAGGAGGCGGGCCAGTTCCTCGGCGAGGAAGAGCTGCTCGCCAACTGCGTCTTGATCCTGTTCGCGGGCCACGAGACGACGACCAACCTGATCGGCAACGGCATCCTCGAGCTCGCGCGCCACCCCGAGCAGCTCGCGCGCTTGCGCGCGGAGCCGGAGCTCGTCGAGCCCGCGGTCGAAGAGCTCCTGCGCTTCCACGGGCCGATCCAGCGCGTGCGCCGCTCGGTGAAGGAGGCGTTCGAGCTCGGCGGCAAGCCGCTCGCGACCGGCGACGCGGTGTGGCTGATGATCGGCGCGGCCAATCGCGATCCGTCCGTGTTCGAGGATCCCGACACGCTCGATCTGCGCCGGCGCCCGACGCGTCACCTCACGTTCGGCCTCGGTCCGCACTTCTGCGTCGGCGCCGCGCTCGCGCGCGTCGAGGGCCCGATCGTCTTGCGCGCGCTGCTCGAGCTGCCGCCGTTCCGTGTCGAGCTCGGCGCGCTGCGATGGCGTCCGGATCTCAGCTTCCGCGGCGTGACCTCGCTGCCGTTGGTGCGCGCGTGATCGCGGCGCCCGCGGTGGGCGACGAGCCGATCTGGCGCGTCTTCCTGTCGGCGTTCCACGCGCCCGCGCTCGTGATCGCCGACGAGCTCGGCTTGTTCGCGGCGCTCGCCGGCGGACCGCGCAGCGCGAGCGCGCTCGCCGACGAGCTCGGCGTCGAGCTGCGCGCCACCGAGACGATCGCCGGCGTGCTCGCCGGCCTCGAGCTGCTGATCACCGCCGACGGCGCGTTCGAGCTCACCGACTGCGCGCGCACGTACCTGCTGCCGGGCGCGCCGTACTACTGGGGCGGCTTCCTGCGCCGCATGCGCGAGAACCCGCTCGACTACGCGAAGCTCGCCGGCGCCTTGAAGCGCGGCAAGGCCGCCGCCGAGGCGCGCGTCACCGGCGCGTGGGAGTCGAAGCTGCCGCCGCCGGAGATCTTGGTCGCCTTCACGCACGCGATGCACGCGCACTCGTTCGCGCTCGCGATGCGCGTCACGCCGCGGCTCGACCTGCGTGAAAAAATGCTCGACGTCGGCGGCGGCTCGGGCAGCTACTCGATCGCCGCGACGATCCACGACGCGACGCTGCGCGCGACCGTGCTCGATCTTCCCGCGGTGTGCGCCGTCACGCAGGAGTACGCCGCGCGCTTCGGCGTCGGCGATCGCGTGTCGACCGCGCCCGCGAACATGTTCAGCGATCCGTGGCCGCTGGGTCACGACCGCGTGCTCATGAGCGACATCTTCCACGATTGGGACGACGAGCGCTGCGCGTGGCTCGCCGCGCGCGCGCGCACCTCGCTCGTCCGCGGCGGCCGCGTGATCCTGCACGAGATGATCCTCGACGACGCCAAGGACGGACCGCTCGCCGCCCACGCGTACTCGATGGCGATGATCTTCCACACCCAGGGCCGACAGCGCAGCGCGCGCGAGCTCGCGGCGCTGCTCGAGCGCGCCGGCTTCACCGACGTCGCGGTCGCGCCGACCGCGGGCGGCTACGCCGCGATCAGCGGAGCCGCGCCGTGACGCGCGTCGGGATCCTCGGCGTCGGCGTGCATCTTCCGTCCGAGATCCGGACGAACGCGTGGTGGCCGGCGGAGACGGTCGAGCGGTGGACGCAGGTGCGCAAGGCCGCGCCGCCGCCGCCCGCGCCGAAGACCGAAGGGACCGCGCGGGTCCTGCGCGCGATGCGCGAAGAGGCCGGCGATCCGTTCCAGGGCGCGGTGGAGCGCCGCGTGCTCGCCGCCGATCGCACGTCGACCGACATGGAAGCCGAGGCGGCCGAGGACGCGCTCCGCCGCGCGGGGATCGATCGCGGCGCGATCGATCTGCTGCTCACGCACACGCAGGTGCCCGAGCTGCTCGTCAACAACAGCGCGTGCGTCCTGCACCATCGCCTCGGCCTCGGCGCGCGCTGCCTCCCGCTCCAGCTCGAGGCGACCGCGTACTCGTTCCTCGCGCAGCTCGAGTACGCGGAGCTCGCGATCGCCGCCGGCCGCGCGACCTACGCGCTGCTCGTGCAGTCGTGCGCGATGTCGCGTTTGATCGATCGCGACGACCTCTACTCGCCCGTCTTCGGCGACGGCGCGACCGCGGTCGTCGTCGGTCCGGTCGCGGACCCGCGCGGCGTCCTGCACGGCGTGCACCGCAGCGCGACCGAGCACCCGCACATGCTCGTCGCCGGCACCAAGGACGGCGCCTGGTACGACGGCAAGTCGGTCCTCCACTCGCGCGATCTGCCGGGCGCGCGCGACGTCTTCCTCGCGATCGCCGATCAGGCGAAGGAGGTCTGCGACGCCGTGATCGAAGGTGCGCACGTCCGCAGGGAAGAGATCCGCTTCTTCGCGAGCCACCAAGGCACGCCGTGGGTCCGCAAGGTCGCGCAGGAGCTCGCCGGCCTCTCGCACGCGCGCTCGATCGACGCGTTCCCCTACACGGGGACGCTGTTCGCTTCGAACATCCCGCTGATCTTACGCTCCGCGGAGGACGAGGGCCTGGTCTCCCCCGACGACTTGGTCGTACTCTTCGGCGGGGGCACCGGCGTCGTCTACGGCGCCACGCTCGTGCGCTGGGGTCGCTGAATGAAGGAAGTATCCTGCCGCGTCTTCGAGATCCTGATCGGCGCCGTCGAGGAGAAGGGCATCGCCCTCGAGCGCATGGTCGCGGGCACCGACGTGCCGATCGCGATCCTCAAGAACAAGCACGAGCGCATCACGTGGCAGGACACCGTCACGATCATGCGCAACATGTCGACCGCGTTCTCCGAGGAGGAGTACGTCGAGATCGGCCGCCAGCACCTGCGCTCGCGCATGCTGCGCTTCGTGTTCGTCGTCGCGCGCCTGCGCTTCACGCCGATCGGCTTCTACAAGTGGATGAACAAGCCGAAGGAGGGCGTCGGCAACCAGCTCTTCACCTGCATCACGCCGCACCACCGCGACATCAGCGACACCGAGTGCGAGTGCGATCTGATCCTGCAGGACGGTTACCCCGACTGCCCCGAGTTCTTCATGCTGTCGCGCGGCAACTTCATGGAGATGCCGCGCCTGCTCGGCTATCCCGAGGCGCGCGTCACGATGACGCGCCTCGCGCACGGCGCGCGCTACCACATCACGATCGCCGAGAAGGCGTCGCTGCTCGGGCGCATCGGGCGCACGGTATCGCTGCCGTTCACCGTCGGCGCCGCCGCCAAGGAGCTGCAAGAGGCGCACACCACGCTGCGCGATCGCTACGAGCAGCTCGAGACCGCGAAGACCGCGCTCGAGCAGCAGCGCGCGCTGCTCGACACCGCGTACCGCGTCGGCCAGCGGATCTGGTCCGAGCGCGATCCGCTGTCGACCTCGAGCGCGATCGTGAACGCGATGGTGACGATCGCAGGTTACGCCGACGCGACGCTCGACGTCGCGCCGTCGGACGCGCCGACGATGGTCGAGCGCGCCGCGGCCGGCGGTGAGCGCGCCGGCGCGCGCCTCGCCCTCGATCTGTCGCAGCGCGGCCGCCTGATCGGCGGGCTGGTCGTGCACGCGGGCCAAGACGCCGATCCCCACCGCGCGCGCCAGCTGCTCGATCTGCTCGCGCCGACGCTCGCGATCGCGCTCGACAACGCGTTCGCGTATCGCTCGCTGGCCGAGTACCAGCGCGGCTTGGAGCAGAAGGTCGCCGAGCGCACCGCCGAGCTGCGCGCCGCGCACGACTCGCTCGCCGCGACCGTCAAGCAGCTCGAAGAGGCGCGCGACGCGCGCGAGCGCATCTTCGCCAACGTCAGCCACGAGATCCGCACGCCGCTCTCGCTGATCCTGCTCGCGGTCGGCGACATCGAGGCGCACGCCGCGCTCGACGACAGCGCGCGCGCGTCCGCTCGATCGATCGAGGTCTCGGCGCGCAAGCTCCTGCGCTTGGTCGACGAGCTCTTGCTGCTCGCCGCCGGGCAGGCGCAGTCGCTCCGGCTGCGGCCCGAGCCGACCGACGTCTCGGCGCTGATCACCACGCTCGGCGCGACCTGGAAGCCGGCCACCGACGAGAGCGGCGTCACGCTCGGCATCGACGCCGCGCCGGATCTGATCGCGATGATCGATCCGGTCGCGGTCGAGCGCATCGTCTCCAACCTGTTGTCCAACGCGGTCAAGTACACGCCGCGCGGCGGCACGATCGCGCTCGGGCTCGCGGCCGCCTCGGGCGATCGCGTCGCGATCCGCGTGCGCGACTCGGGCGTCGGCATCGACGACGAATTGCTGCCGCGCTTGTTCGGCCGCTTCGAGCAGGGCACGTCGTCGGCGCAGGTGCGCGGCAGCGGCATCGGCCTCTCGCTCGTCAAGGAGCTCGCGCAGGCGCAGGGCGGCGACGTCACCGTCCTGCGCCATCGCCCCGGCACCGAGTTCACCGTGACCCTGCCCGCGACCACCGCGCGCCCGGTCGCCGCCGGCTCGCCGACGCTCCGCCCGAGCGACTTCGGCCAGTCCGCCACGACGATCGCGAGCGGCGCGATCTTCGAGCCGCGCGAGGGCACCGGCGGCACCAAGATCCTGGTCGCCGAAGACGACCCCGCGCTCGCGCGATCGATCGCGCACTTGCTCGCCGAGGACTATACGGTCGTCGTCGGCCTCGACGGCCAAGCCGCGCTCGAGCTCGCGCAGCGCCACCAGCCGCACCTGCTCGTCACCGACGTCGAGATGCCGAAGCTGAACGGCATCGACCTGACGCGGCGCTTCCGCGATCTCCCGGGCAACGGCATGGCGCCGATCGTCATGCTGTCCGCGCTCGCCGACATCAAGGATCGCATCACCGGCCTCGAGGCCGGCGCGATCGACTACGTGACGAAGCCGTTCGACCCGCGCGAGCTCAAGGCGCGCGTCCGCGCGCAGCTCGACATGCGCAACCTCAACCTGCGCCTGCACCGCGCCGAACAGCTCGCCGCGCTCGGCACGCTGTCGGCGGGCCTCGCGCACGAGCTGCGCAATCCCGCCAACGGCATCGTCAACGCGATCCCGCCCTTGCGCGAGGTCCTGCCACCGGAGCTGACCGGGCCAGAGTCGCCGTCGGGGCAGTTGCTCGACGTGCTCGCCGGGTGCGCGGAGCAGATCGCGTCCTTGTCGAAGCAGCTGCTCGGCTTCCGCCGCGGCGGCGAGCTCGATCTGCGCACGGTGCCGCTCGGCGACGTCGTGCATCGCGCGATCTCGCTCGTGTCTCCCGCGCTCCGAGGGATCGAGGTCCGCGATCGCGTCGGCGCGCAGACGCCGATCCGCTGCGCGCCGCCGCTGTTCGTGCAGGTGCTGACCAACCTCGTCGAGAACGCCGCGCACGCCGCGGGCAAGGGCGGCTGGGTCGAGATCGCGAGCCGCGCCGGCGGCGGCCGCATCGTGGTCGAGGTCTCCGACAGCGGCCCCGGCGTCCCGCACGAGCTGCGCGAGCGCATCTTCGAGCCGTTCTTCACGACCAAGGCGCCCGGCGTCGGCACCGGCCTCGGCCTGCCGGTCGCGCGCGACATCATCACGCGCCACGGCGGCGTGCTCGAGGTGCGCGAGCGCGGCGATCGTCCCGTCTTCGTGATCGACCTACCTCACCGCGAGAGCGCCGCGACGGAGCCGTCATGAGCCAAGAGCCGTTGGTCCTCTACGTCGACGACGAACGCGGCAACCGCGTCGTGTTCGAGCAGTCGTTCGGCGCGCGCTTCCGCGTGAAGACCGCGAGCGGCGGCCCCGAAGCGCTCGAGCTCCTCGCGAAGGAGGAGGTCGCGGTGCTCCTCACCGACCAACGCATGCCGGAGATGTCGGGCGACGATCTCTTGCGCGCGGTGAAGGAGCGCTATCCGGAGATCGTGCGCGTCGTGATCACGGCGTACGCGGACGTCGAGCCGATCCTCGCCGCGATCAACGAGGGCCTGGTCGCGCGCTACGTGATCAAGCCGTGGGACCGGAAGGAGATGGAGCAGCTGCTCCGCTGGGCGATCGAGGCGTGGACCCTCGGGCGCGACTCGGCGGCGCTGCAGCGGCGTCTGCTCGAGAACGAGCGCCTCGCGACGCTCGGCTCGATCGTCGGCGCGGTGATCCACGATCTCAACCAGCCGCTGATCGGGCTCGTGATGAACGGCGACCGGCTGGTCGAGCTCGCCGACGTCGTGCCGCTCCTGCGCCGCGTGCTCGGCGGCGAGGCGATCGGCGCGCAGCAGCGCTCGCAGCTCAACACGCTGCTCGACGAATTGCCCGAGGTCGCCGACGAGCTGCGCCAGTCGATCGATCACATGCGCAACATGACCTCGGGGCTCGGCCAGTGGCTCAAGCAGTCGCCGGCCACCGCGGTGCCGCCGACGGCGGATCCGGTCCCGGTGATCCGCCACGCGATCGGCGTCTGCCAGGACATCGCCGTTCGCGCGCGCGGCTCGCTGCTCTACGACGGCCCCGCCGAGCTGCCGCGCGTGCGGATCGGCGCGACCGATCTGACGCAGGTGATGATCAACCTGGTCGCGAACGCGGCGCACGCGCTGGTCGCACGCGACAAGTCCGGCGGCCGCGTGACCGTGTTCGCGCGCGCCGAAGATCAGCTCGTGCGCTTCGAGATCCGCGACGAGGGCGTCGGCATGGCGCCCGACGTGCTCGCGAAGGTCGGCACGCCGTTCTTCACCACGCGCGCCGAGGGCACCGGCCTGGGCGTCGCGCAGTGCCACCGCCTCGTCGGCAAAGCCGGCGGCACGTTCCGCATCGACAGCCAAGTCGGCGTAGGGACCATCGTCAGCTTCACGCTGCCGAAGGCCTGATGGTTCGTCGTCCGTCGTCCGTCTCCCGTCGTCCGGATCGGATCCGATTCTCTGAAAACGGGAGACGGGAGACGGACGAC
>DATJIA010000271.1:0-6101 GCA_035493675.1 Kofleriaceae bacterium
TCGATGATGAAGTCGCCGCCCGTCGACGGTGGCAGCCGCCACACGCCGGTCTCGCCGGGGTTGAGCTCGATGATCTCCGACCGCACCAGGGGGACGTATTCCATTGGGGGCCGATGGTACCTTGGTCATTTGATCGCGAAGGGCTGCGCGACGATCTATGCCGACATCAGTCGTCGGCTGGGGCATCGATCCCTGCGGCGGCGGCGACGACGATGACATGATGCCCGAGTGAAGCGCGCGCTTCGGATCGTGATCGCGGGCGGCCCGCGCACCGGCAAGACGACCCTCGCCGACTCGCTCGGCGTGCCCGTGCTGCACACCGACGATCTGATCCCGCTCGGCTGGATCGCGGCCGGCCGCGCCGCGTCGACGTGGTTCGATCAGCCGGGCCCGTGGATCGTCGAGGGCGTGACCGCGCCGCGCGCGCTGCGCCGCTGGTTGAAACGTCATCGCCGCGGCACGCCGTGCGACGTGATCGTCTTCCTCGCGCGCCCCGCGATCCCGCGCACGCCCGGCCAAGAAGCGATGGCCAAGGGCTGCGCGAAGATCTACGCCGAGATCAAAGCGGCGCTGCTCCGCCGCGGCGTGAAGCAGATCGGCCCGGCCGCGCTCGCGCGGCGCTTCGCTACCGGTCGTCGAAGCCGAGGCGCCCGGGCCCGAGCGGCAAGATGATCGCGGGCGGCCAGAGATCGATCCCGAAGCCGAGCGTGAGCAGGTGCACCTCGATGCCCTCTTTGAGGCCGAGGCGGAGCCCGACGAGCGGCGTCTCGATCTGGAAGCCGGTGCCGCCGGTCGTCCACGACACGCCGGCGAGGCCGCGGAAGTCTTTGCCGACCGCGGTCACCGGCAGCGACGCGTGCAGCCCGCACCAGCGCAGCAGGCGATCGACGAACGTGTTCGAGTTCGGGCCCGGCACCATCACGTAGGGCTCGGGCTGCGCGCGCTCGGTGTGCTCGTAGAGGCACGGGATCGCGCGCTCGGCTTCGGCGCCGCGCCAGATCGCGTGCACGCGCACGTCGGCGAGCCCGTCGACGGGGCCCGAGCCGAACCCGCCGTACTCGACGCGGTCCCACTCGGTCGAGCCCTTCTTGCGCACCGCGAGCCACGCGTGCCGCCCGACGTACTGGATCGGCTGCGGCATCGCGGTCGACACCAGCATGATCGCCGCGTCGTCGCCGTCGGGCGCTCGTACCGGGTGCCGCAGGATCACGCACCCGGTGAGCACGACGAAGATCAGCGCGAGCCCCCGCACGCGCTAAGCATACTGGATCCTAAGTCAACGTAGACGTGGTCGTGGTCGTAGTCGTAGTCGTTGGGCGTTGACGGCGACGACGACCACGACCACGACCACGACTACGACTACGACTACGTTGTCAGATCAGTGGTGGTTGTCGAACTCGATGCCCGCTTTGACCTCCGCGATCGCGGCGTCCGTCAGCTCGATCGCCTTCACGCGATGCCCACCCTTGTCGGGCGTCGCCGCCTCGAGCGTGCCGCGCGCGACCTGCAGATCGCGGAGGGCATCGTGCATGAGCGGCTGGCGCTTGGCGACGGCTGTGCCGGTGAGCACACCGGCGCTGAAGAGAGCGGCAAGGATCGAGACGCGCTTCCACGTAGGCTTCATGCCCATCCGACCCGTCGGACCGGCGCGGGTTAAGCGCATCTGATACAACCGGCGCCGATGCGGCTCACCCCCTGGATCGTCCTCGCGATCGCTGCGACTCCCGCGGCCGCCGAGCCGCAGAAGCTGACGCTCGATCAGCTGACCGCGAAGGCGATCGCCGGCCCGCGCACGACGCTCGCGCAAGAGGACACCGACGCGGCGCGCGCGCGCGTCGACGAAGCCGACGCGGCGCGCCTGCCGAAGGCGACCGGCACCGGCTTCCTCACGATCAGCCCCGAGATCCACTGCGTCGACGTGCCGTGCACGCAGACCGCGCCGGCCGGCTTCGCGCTGCAGTTCAGCGGCGCGTTCGGCGGCCTCGGCATCACGATCACGCAGCCGCTCTACACGTTCGGCAAGATCGCCACCGCGCAGGACGCCGCGCACGCGGGCGTGCGCGCGCAGGCCGCGCTCGAGGACGAGGCGGCCGGCGACGCCGCCGTCGACGCCGCGCGCGCGTACTACGGCCTCAAGCTCGCGCGCGAGCTGCGCTTCATGCTCGAAGAAGGCATCGACGAGATCGTGAAGGCGAAGGAGCACCTCGACGAGCGCGTGACCGACGGCTCCGGCGAGGTGACGATCCAGGATCAGCAGCGCGTCGCGACCTTGCTCGCCGAAGCCAAGATCCAGCTGGAAGACGCCAAGGACGGCGAGGCGCAGGCGCTCGCCGGCGTGCACGCGTTGGTCGGCTCCGACGACGTCGACATCGACGACGCTCCGCTCGCCGCCGTCACCACGCCGCTGTCGGACCCGGCGAAGTACGAGAACGCCGCGAGCGATCGCCCGCAGGTCGTCGCCGCGCGTGAGGGCGCGCTCGCCGCGCACTCGCTCGCCGACTTCGAGACGCGCCAGTACTACCCGGACTTCGCCGTGCTCGGCACCGCGACCTGGGCCGACGCGCAGGGCGTCGATCGTCCGCCGTCGTGGATCTACTCGCAGCCGTACCACGTCGCCGGCGTCGGGCTCGCGCTCGTCCTGCGCTGGAACCTGGATCCGTGGACGACCCACTCGCACGTCCTACGCGCCGAGGCACAGGCGCGCCACGCCGACACGCTCGCCGAGCTCGCGCGCACCGGCGCGACCCTCGAGATCCGCAACGCGTACAGCGAGGCGTCGCGCGCGAAGGCGAAGGTCGACGCGGCGACCGACGGCGAGAAGGCCGCGCACACGTGGGTCGCGAGCGTCTTGCAGAACGACGCGATCGGGACCGCGGATCCGAAAGATCTGGCGGACGCCTACATCGCCTGGTTCCAGATGCGCGCGCGGCTGATGCAGGCCATTTTCCAATGGGACGTCGCCACGGTACGGTTGCGGCGCGCCACCGGTGAATTCCGCGCCGACGCGGCGCGTCCGAAGGAGACGAGATGAAGCCCCTCCGCCTTTCGATCATCCTCGCGCTGCTGCTGGTCCCCGCGCTCGTGTGGGCCGCGCCGGACGGCCCCGGCACCAAGGCCGTGAAGAGCGCGAACGACACGATCTCCGGCCTGCTCAAGCAGAAGGCCGCGCCCGGCTCCGACGAGGAGAAGAAGCTCGCCGCCAAGGTCACGACCAGCGTGCGCGACGTGCTCGACGTCGACGAGCTCGGCAAGCGCGCGCTCGTCGATCACTGGAAGGACATCCCGGCCGCGAAGCAGAAGGAGCTGCTCGACACGCTGCGCGCGCTGCTCGAGGACAACTACGTCAAGGGCCTGCGCGCGAACCTCGAGTACACGGTCGACTACACCGGCGAGTCGACGCAGAAAGACAACTCGGTCCTCGTCACTACGGTCGTGAAGAGCAAGCGCAAGGGCCGCCCGGTCGAGTTCCACATCGACTACGTGCTGACCAACGTCAACGGCAAGCTCAAGGTCTACGACATGAACACCGACGGCGTCGGCCTGGTCGAGAACTACCGTGCGCAGTTCAACAAGATCATCGCCAAGGACGGCGTCGACGGCCTGATCGCGAAGATGAAGAAGAAGCGCGAGCAAGGCTGAAAGGTTTTCGGGTCGATGCTAAGCGAGGGACATGGACTCTCTCGCCCTCGCCCGCGCCTGGCTCGCCTCCGACTGCGACCCCGAAACCTGCGCCGAGCTCGGCGCGGTGATCGACGCCGCCGCGCGCGGTGATGCGAAGTCGCTCGAGGAGCTCGCCGACCGCTTCGGCGGGCGGCTCGCGTTCGGCACCGCGGGGCTGCGCGGCGTGATCGGCGCGGGCCCGATGCGCATGAACCGCTTGGTCGTGCGGCAGACGACCGCGGGGCTCGCCGAATATCTGATCGCGAAGACGCCCGGCGCCGCCGAGCGCGGCGTCGTGATCGGGCACGACGCGCGGCGCGGCTCGCGCGCGTTCGCCGAGGACGCCGCCTGCGTGCTCGCGGCGCGCGGGCTGAAGGTCCACCTCGCGCACGTGCCGTGGCCGACGCCGGTGACCGCGTGGGCGGTGACCGCGCTCGGCGCCGCGGCGGGCGTGATGGTCACCGCGAGCCACAACCCGCCCGAGTACAACGGCTACAAGGTGTACTGGGGCAACGGCGCGCAGATCATCCCGCCGCACGACGTCGGGATCGCGGAGGCGATCGATCGCGTCGCGGCGGGCGGCCCGGTGCCGATCGTCGAGCTCGCCGACGCGCGCCGCTCCGGGCGCGTGAAGGATCTCGGTCCGGATCTCGTCGACGCGTACCTCGAGCGCGCGGTCGGGCTCTTGGTCGCGCGCGATGCGCCGCGCGAGGGGCTCGTGATCGCGTACACGCCCTTGCACGGCGTCGGCGCCGAGTGCGTCGAGCGCGCGCTCGCGATGGGCGGCTTCGACGACGTCCACACCGAGTCGTCGCAGCGCGCGCCCGATCCCGCGTTCCCGACCGTCGCGTTCCCGAACCCCGAAGAGAAGGGCGCGATGGATCGCGTGATGGCGCTCGCGTCGAGCGTGAAGGCCGACCTCGTGCTCGCGAACGATCCGGACGCGGATCGCCTCGCGGTCGCGCTGCCGGACCAGGGCGCGTACAAGATGCTCACGGGCGATCAGGTCGGCGCGCTGCTCGCCGACTACCTGCTCGGCCACCAACCGCCGGGCAAGTACATGGTCGCGACGACGATCGTCTCGTCGCAGCTCCTGCGCTACCTCGCCGACGCCTACGGCGCCGACTACAAGGAGACGCTGACCGGCTTCAAGTGGATCGGCAACGCCGCGATGGAGTGGGAGCGCGAGCACAAGGGCGGGCACTTCGTGATGGGCTACGAGGAGGCGCTCGGCTATTCGGTCGGCGAGCTCGTGCGCGACAAGGACGGCGTCTCCGCGGCGCTCCTCTTCGCGGAGCTCGCCGCATGGAACCGCGCGCAGGGCCGCACCGTCGCCGAGCACCTCGACGACATCTATCGCCGCGTCGGCTTGTTCGTCACCGAGCAGGTCTCGATGACCGCGCCGGGCGCGACCGGGCTCGCGAAGATCAAGGAGCTGATGGCGCGGTTCCGCGGGTCGGCCCCGACCGCGATCGGCGGCCACGCGGTCGTCGAGGCGATCGATCTCGCTTCTGGAAATGGCGGCCTGCCGAAGAGCGACGTGCTCGTCTACCGCCTCGACGGCGGCCGCCGCGTGATCATGCGGCCGTCGGGCACCGAGCCAAAGCTCAAGAGCTACTACGAGGTCCGCGTCGCCGTCGGCGCGGGCGAATCGATCGCCGACGCGCGCGCGCGCGGCAACGCCGAGCTGGCCGCGCTCCGCGACGCGCACCAAGCGACGATGGCGTAGGTCCACCTGGTCCACCACAGGTCCACTCGCGCCGGCGTCAACCGCGCGACCCGACGGCCTCCACCGGCGGCATCGCTCTTGCGAGGGCAGGTCCGCGATGAGCTATGACCTCTATGTCGAGAGCGATCGCGAGCGCTCGGATCACCGGACGCTCGGCGATGTGGTCGACTTCCTCGCGCGCGTCCAGCACGTCCGCGGCAGCGGCGCGAGCTGGTGCTTCGAGGATCCCGCGCGCGATCGCCACATGGAGATCGACCTCGAGTGGGAGGAAGGCGGCGAGAGCTGGGGCTGCACGCGCGACCTCGACGAGGCGAAGTGGCCCGACGCGCGCTTCAACGTGATCAACCTCCACGTGCCGTACGCGTGCATCCACTCGAACGCCGACGACGACGCGTACTTCGAGCTCGCGCTGGCGCTGGCCGCGCTGCTCGGCTGGCGGGTCTACGACGCGCAGCTCGACCGACACCTGGTGCCCGGCGCGCGCTTGCCCCGCGCGCGCAGCATCTGATCGCGCAGCGGTACGCGGTCGTCAGCCTGACGAATCGCCGCCGGCCGGATCAGGCGCGGGCGGCGGCGGCGGCAGCCTGATCTCGCCGCTGGTCGCGGGCGCGCGCGGCAAGCCCGCCGACGACGCGGCCGGATCGTAGAGCGTCTGCTCGCCGGTGCCCTCGACGGTCCAGGCGCGCTCCTCGCCCTTGTGATCGTCGGCGCT
>DATJIA010000272.1:0-9954 GCA_035493675.1 Kofleriaceae bacterium
GCACCATCACCATGATTAGGGCCTCCGGCCTCGGGCTTCGGGCCTCGGCCAGACTTCGGATCCGGATCTGGGCCGAGGCCTGAGGCCCGAGGCCCGAGGCCCGAGGCCCGAGGCCCGATCTCAGCGCGCACGCTTCACAGCGCGATCGATCTCGCGCTGGTCGTCGGCTTCGCGCTTGGCGGCGCGCTTGTCGTGCATCTTCTTGTGCGTGACCAGCGCGAGCTCGACCTTGACCTTGCCGTCCTTGAAGTAGAGCGACAGCGGGATCAACGTGTAGCCGCGCAGGTTGGTCTTGGTCTCGAGCTTGCCGATCTCGCGCTTGTGCAAGAGCAGCTTCCGCACGCGCTTGATCTCGTGGTTGAGGCGGTTCGCCCACGGGTACTCGTTGATCTGGATGCCGTGCAGCCAGACCTCGCCCTTCCTCACCTCGGCCCAGCCGTCGGCGATCACCGCGTTGGCGTCGCGCAGCGACTTCACCTCCGACCCGACGAGGACGATGCCGGCCTCGAAGCGGTCGTGGATGTGGAAGTCGTGCGTCGCCTTCCGGTTGGTCGCGATCACCTTGATCGCGGGTGCCTTCGCCTCGGCCATGGAGCGGACACGCTAGCACGCAACCGCGGGCCGCCCCCGCCGATACGGAGCGGCATGTTGCGCGCATTCGCCGACGCCGTGTTCGTCCCCAGCTGCGCCGCGTGCGACGCGGTCCTCGACGAAAGCGACCCGCCGCCGTTCTGCGCCGGCTGTCGCGCGTCCTTGGTCGCGAACGAGCCCGCGTGTCCGCGCTGCGCGGAGCCGCTCGGCGTCGCGATCGGCACGCCGTGCGCGCGCTGCGTGCAGGCGCCGCCGCCGCAGTCGGCGACGATCGCGCCATGGCGCTACGGCGAGGCGATCGCGAGCGCGCTGCGCACGATGAAGCTCGCCGATCGCGCCGACCTCGCGCGCGCGATCGCGCCGCTGGTCGCGCCGTTCGTCGCGGCGCTGGTCGAGAGCGCCGCGATCGATCGCATCGTGCCGGTGCCGCTCCATTGGCGGCGCTTGCTCCGCCGCGGCTACAACCACGCGGAGCTGATCGCGCACGCCGCGCGCGGCCGCGCGATCGTCGACGACGCGCTCCGGCGCGTCCGATCGACCAAGCCGATGCCGGGCCTCGCCGCCAGCGCGCGGGCCGCCAACGTGAAGGGCGCCTTCGAGGCCCGTCGCGACCTCCGCGGCGCGCGCGTGCTCGTCCTCGACGACATCACCACCACCGGCGCGACCCTCGCGGCCGCCTGCGCCGCGATCCGCGACGCCGGCGCCGACGACGTCATCGCCTTCGCGGTCGCGAAAGCCGAGTAGATGTTCGCCCCTCGACTTCGCTCGGGGCGAACGGGGCTATTTCTTTTCCATGATGATGAACTCGACGCGATCGTTGATCGCGGCGGCGCCCTTCTGGCCCTTCGGCACCAGCGGCCGCGTCGAGCCCATGCCCTTCGACTCCAACCGCTCCGGCTCGATGCCGCGCTTGATCAGCCACTGGCGCACCGCCTCCGCGCGCTTCTCGGTCAGATCCTCGTCGCCGCCGCCGCGCGGCTGGACGTGCACGGTGACGCGGATGCGCTTGAACTCGGGGTTCGCGGCCAACGTCGCGGCGACCTGACCGAGCACGTTCGCGCTCTTCTTGTCGATCGTCGCGGTCTGCCCGACGAACGAGATCGGCTCGAAGATCTCGATGCGATCCGCCTGCACCATGACCGCGCTGTCGCCCGAGTCGGGGCAGCCGTCCTCGTCCTTCTGGCCGTTGATCGTCTCGGGCTCGGTCGCGCACTGATCGACGATGTCGGGGATGCCGTCGTGATCGTTGTCCGGATCGTCGCAACCGTCGTTGTCCTGGAAGCCGTCCTTGTCCTCGGGCTCCATCGGACACTTGTCCTGCGCGTCGGGCACGCCGTCGCCGTCGTTGTCGAGATCCGGGCAGCCGTCCTCGTCCTGGAAGCCGTCCTTGTCCTCGGCGTCGCCCGCGCACTTGTCGACGTTGTCGGGGATGCCGTCGCCGTCGTTGTCGGGGTCAGGGCAGCCGTCGTCGTCCTTGAAGCCGTCCTTGTCCTCGGCGTCGGTCGGGCACTGATCTTCGCTGTTGATGATGCCGTCGCCGTCCGAGTCGCCGCGATCGATCACGCGCGGCGGCGGCGGGCGATCGCCGGGCAGCGGCTCCGGCTCGCGCGACTTCGGCGCGTACGTGATCGCGAGGAAGCCGCGATAGTCGGGCGCGCCGATGCCGTGCATGAGGCCGCGGCCGAAGCCGGCGCCGACGTCGATGCCGCCGCCGAGCCGGTAACGGAAGCCGAGTACGCCCTCGAGCGGCTGCGCGCCCGCGGTCGACGAGCCGGTGACGCCGAACTGCCCGAACAGCTCGCCGACCACCGACAGCGACGTCAGCGCGCGGAACGACGCGCCCGCGCCGAAGGTCGCGGCGTCGCCCTGCTCGAAGGTGCCGAGCGACTGCGTGCCGTGCACCAGCACGCCGAGGTTGGCGTTGACGCCGATCCGCCCCGCGTGGACCGCGGCGATCGCGCTCACGCGTCCGCCCGCGCCGGCGCCCGCGTACTGATCCGCCGAGTGCGTCGGCGCGGTGATCGTCGCCGAGGCGGCGAGCGAGAACGCGTCGGTGCCGAGCAGCTGCGCCTTGCCGTGGATCATCGCGTCGCCGAGCGCCATGCCGTCGGGCGGATTCAGGCCCGAGAACGTGTACGCCTCGCCCGACTGCTGCAGCAGCGGCAACAGCACGCCCGCCTCGAAGCGTCCGCCGAACGCGTACGCGAAACCCAGATCGAACGCGGTGCGCGACGTGATCGGATGATCCTCCATCGGCACCTGCGGCGATTGCACGTGCAGCGGGTTGGTCGCGGTGTCGATCACGACGCCGAGCGCCCACGCGCCGTCGTCGCCGACCTTCGCGCTCTCGACCTGGAAGCCGTCGACCTCGGTCGTCGGCGCCGGCGTGAAGTTGGCGAGATCGACGTCCTGCGAGCCCGCGCGCGCCGGCGCCCGGGATCCGACGACTCCGACGATCAAGATCGCGGTCGCGAGCGCGCGCCGCCGCGACATCCACAGCGCGACGCCGAGCGCGAGCACGATCGCGCCCCACCCGCCGCCGCCGCTCGCGTCGCAGCCGCCGCCGCGCACCTCGAGATCGACCGCCTTGCCCTTGATCGTGATCTGCCCCTGCATGCGCGGCGAGTTGTCGAGGAAGACCGTCATGGTCACCGAGAAGTCGCCGGCGTGATCGGGGTCGAACTCGACGTCGTAGGTGAGCGTCTGGTTCGCCGAGATCTGCTTCGAGTTGCTGGTGTCGATCAGCGTGAACTGATCCATGTCGCCCGAGAGCTCGAGCTTCGAGATGTCGAACGTGTGCGAGCCGTCGTGGTTGACGAGCTGGATCGGCGCGTTCTTGTCGGTGAGCTTGACCGGCACGCCGACGCCGGTGATGCCGAGATCGATCTCGGTGTTCGGCATGAAGTCGACCATGCGGCCGCCGGCCGAGCCCGACAGCGCGCAGTTCGACACGTGCGGCGTCGGGCTGTCCTCGTCGTCGTGCATGAGGACCAGCGTCGCGGTGTAGTTGGTGCCCGGCGAGCCCGGCTTGAAGCTCACGCGGAACTTCGCCGTCTGACCGCCGTCGACGGTCTGGGCCTGGGTGTCGAGCAGCATGAACGCCGGGCTCGAGCTGTTGTCGAGCATCAGCGCGTCGATCACGAGCGGCGCCTCGCCGGTGTTCATCACGTCGCACGACAGCGCCGGCGACTCGGTGTCGGTCGGGTTGTCGAACGTCGCGGGGAACGTGACGGGCGAGTTCAAGAGCTGGATGTGGCGATCGATGCCGTGGCCCTTGAGCGTGACCTTCTGGATCGTCGGCTGCGGATTTCCCGTCGAGAACAGGCCGTCGATCGTGATCAGCACGTCGACCGTGTCGCCCGCCTGCGCGGTCTTCTCGACCGTCGGCAGGTAGCTGACGTCGAGCGTCTGCATGCCGCCGACCGCGATCGTCTTCGGCGTGACGCCCGCGGCGGTGAACGGTCCCCCGCCGAGCGCCGGCCAGCTCGTGATGTCCATCGGCCCGTCACCGGTGTTCTGCACGGTGATCGTCAGCGTCTTCGCGATCGCCTTGTCGATGTCGACGCCGCCGAAGTCGACCGTCATGCCCGGCTGCACGGTGAGCGCCGGGCTGGTCGAGTCGACCGCCAGGTTGCGGGTCACCATCATCATCGGCGGCGGCAGATCGGTGAGGACCTGCAGCTGCGCGGTGAAGGCGCCGAGCATGGTGTCGTTCGGATCCGCATTGACCGTGAAGGTGCGCGAGCCGCCCTTCGACAGCACGAACGAGCCGCTCGGCGGGTTCGCGATCGTGAAGTTCGAGCCGAAGCTCTGGTTGCCGATCGCGACCGACTGGATCGTCACGTCGGCGTCGGCGGTGTTCGAGATCGTGAAGACCTCGCTCTTGGTCGTGTCCCAACGGACCTGGCCGTAGTCCATCGTCACCGGGTTGCCCGCGCAGTCGGGGCACGTGACGCTGACGCCGAACGGTTGGCCGACGCCGCTGATCGTGACGATCGCCGGCGTGTTGACCGCGTTCGACGCCATCGTGAGGGTCGCCGGGCCGCCGTCCATGCCCGCCACCGGCGAGAACGTGATCGTGACCGTCTTCGAATTGCCCGAGGTGATCGTGTCGCCGACCGCGATGCCGCTGAACGTGTAGCCGACGTTCGACGGCGCGAGCGTGGTCGCGCTGATCGTCGCGGTCTGCTCGCCGTTGTTGGACAGCGTGAAGGTCTTCGACTGCGTCGTGCCCTCGCGGACGTTGCCGAAGTCGATCGAGCTCGGGCTCGCGACCAGATTCGGTCCGACGCCGGTGCACGTGAGGATGACCGTGTAGGTCGGCGTGTTGGTCGAGTTGTTGTTGACCGTGAAGCTCGCGGTCTTGCCGCCGCGCGAGTTCGGGTGACACACGATCTGCCACATCGCCGAGTTGCCCATGGTCACGGTCTGCGCGGTCAGCGAGCCGCTCGCGACCTGGAACTCGCCGGGGTTGGCGCCGCCGAGCGCCGCCGACGAGATCGTCATGTCCTCGTTGCCGCCGTTCATGGCGGTGATCGACATCATGTTCGAGCTGGTCGCGACCGTGATGCTGCCGAACGCGAGCGTGGCGCCGTTGATCGGCGTGCCGACCAGCGTGGGCTGCGTGCCGACGCCGGTGAGGTGGAACGTCTGCGACGCGTCGGCGGCGTCTTGATCGTCGCTCGTGATGAGGAGATCGGCGGCGCGATTGCCGGATCCGGTCGGCTTGAACGTCGCCGTGTACGTCGAGGTCGAGCCGGCGGCGAGCGAGGTCGTGCACGACGTGCCGCCGATGTTGCAGCCGGCGCCGCTCACGGTGAAGTCCGCGGCGGTCGCGCCCGCTTGCCGCGCGATCGTGTACGTGAGCGGCGACGTGCCGGTGTTGCTGATCACGAGCGAGTTGAAGGTCGCCGTGTTGCCGACGTGGACGTTGCCGAAGTCGTGCGCGAGCGAGATCGGCGAGATGCCGATGTCGGGCTTGACCGCGGTGCACGACACCGTCGTCGACGAATTGAGCGACGGATCGGTGTCGCTCGTGAAGGTCAGCGTCTCCATCTGCGAGCCGGTCGCCATGAGCGGCGGCGCGCAGCGGATCGTCACGTTCTGCGGCGTGCCCGGCACGATCGACATCGGCGTCGTGAAGGTGCACGCCTTGTTGCCGGTGCAGGCCGGCGTACCCGCGGGCGTGTTCGCGAACGTGATCCACGAGCCGCCCGTCGACGTGAGCGCCGCGGCGCTGACGGTCAACGCCGCGCCGCTGCCGGTGTTGCTGACCGCGACCGTGTTCGTGCCGGTCGATCCCGCGACGACGTTCGGGATCGTCATCGTCGCCGGCACGCTGATGATCGCGGTCGTGCCGGTGCCGGTCATGCTCACCGTCGGATTCGCGGGGCTCACCGGCGAGTCGGTCATGACCGTGACGGTGCCCGGCTTGGAACCGGTGCCGCTCGGCAAGAACTTCACGTTGACCGTCACCGCCGGATCGCCGACGGCGATCGTGAACGGCGTGGTCGGCGGCGACACCAGCGTGTAGTCCGCGCCGCCGGCCGAGACGGAGATGCTGTTGACCGTCAGGTCCTGGCCCGCGTCACCGGTGTTCGTGATCGTGAAGCTCTTCGTGCTGCCCGCGCTGGTCGTGCGCACGCTGCCGTACGCGAGCGACGTCGGCGTGAGCGTCGCGACCGAGCCGATGCCGGTGCCGCTCACCGTGAAGCTGGTGAGCTTGGTCGGCGTGCCGCCGTTGTCGAAGACGTTGAACAAGCAGCTCTGACCGAGGCGCACCGTCGGGCTGAACGTGACCTGCACGGTCAGCTTCTGGCCGTTGTTGACGGTCGCCGGCAGCGTCGTCGCGCTGCCGGCGTCGTCGAGGAACCCCGTGACGCTGAACGCCGTGTTCGTGCACGTCGCGTCCTTGACGATCGATCCGACCACCACGTTGCCGGGCCCGCCGTTGTTGAGATCCGTCGACGCGACCGCCGACGCCTTCACGACGACGTTGTTCAGGTTGTTGTTGCTCGGGTTCGGCGTCACGGCGGCGTGCGCCGCGCGCGACCACGCCAACCCGCACACCATCGTCGCGATGACCAATCCGAGCCGTCGAAAGTTCATCGAATACTCCAGCGCGTGCGGGTGCCCCGATGCCCGGGACCCTCCGCAGACGAGCCCATGGTATCGCGGCCGGGCGCGCGACGTGAAGGGTCCGTCGGTAAGAACGCGTGTGAGATCACACTCCTGCCGGAATCTGCTCGTCTCGCTGAGATCCTGAGCCCGGCTTCGTCGGTGCGCGCGCCGTGATACCGTCGATCGGTGCACGACGCCCCGACGGGCACGGTCGCCCTGGTCTTCACGGATGTGCAGGGGTCGACCGCGCTGTGGGAGCACGGGCCGGCGCTGATGCGCGAGGTGCTCGCGATGCACGACAGCGTGCTGCGCCGCACGATCGACGAGCTCGGCGGCTATGAGGTGAAGACCGAGGGCGACGCGTTCATGATCGCGTTCGCGCGCGCCGCGGACGCGGTGCGGTGGTGCCTCGCCGCGCAGCTGGCGCTGCTCGACGCGCCGTGGCCCGAGGCGATCTTCGAGAGGCCCGAGGCGGCGATCGCCAAGAGCGGCGACCACGTCCTGTTCCGCGGGTTGCGGGTGCGCATGGGTGCGCACGTCGGCGAGCCCGACTGCCGGCCCGATCCGGTGACCGGTCGCATGGATTATTTCGGACCCGTCGTGAACCGCGCCGCGCGCGTGTCGGCGGCGGGGCACGGCGGCCAGGTGCTCGTGAGTCGCGCGGCGCTGTCGAGCGCGGGCGCCGCCGCGACCTTCGACAGCGAGGTGATCGATCTCGGCGAGCACCGCTTGAAGGGCCTGATCGCGAGCGAGCACCTCTTCCAGGTCCTCCCCCACCGCGTCGTCGGGCGGACCTTCCCGCCGGTGCGTACGCTGGCGGCGCCGCGCACGAACCTGAGCGCGACCGCGAGCGCGATGCTCGGCCGCTCGGACGAACGGAAACTGGTCGACGAGAGCTTCGGCCGCGGCGCGCGGTTGGTCACGCTCGTCGGGCCGGGCGGCGCGGGCAAGACGCGGCTCGCGCGCGAGCACGCGCTCGCGCACCTCGACGAATACGGCGGCGGCGCGTGGTTCTGCGATCTGTCGCAGGCGCACTCGCGCGAGGACGTGCAATCGGCGGTCGCGGGGGTCTTGGGTGTGAGCCTCCCCGCGGGCGCGTCGCCGGAGTCGGCGAGCGCGGTGCTCGGGCGCGCGATCGCCGCGCGCGATCGGCTCTTGTTCGTGCTCGACAACCTCGAGCAGGTGCTCGACGCCGCCGCGCCGACCTTGTCGGCCTGGCTCGGCCTCGCGCCGCACGCGGTGTTCCTCGTCACGTCGCGGCAGCCGCTCGGGCTCGGCGACGAGGTGACCGTCGAGCTCGGCGCGCTCGACGACGACGCCGCGGTGAAGCTGCTGGTCGATCGCGCGCGCAAGGCGGGCGCAGACGTCGACGAGACGCGCGACGCGGCGTCGCTGCGAGATCTCGCGCAGAAGCTCGATCGCCTCCCGCTCGCGCTCGAGCTGGCGGCGCCGCGCCTGCGCCTCTTGACCGCCGCGCAGCTCGCCGCGCGCCTCGCGCAAGGGATCGATCTGCTCAAGCGCGCCGCGCGCGACGTCCCGCAGCGACACGCGAGCCTGCGCGCCGCGATCGCCGCGAGCTGGGATCTGCTCGACAGCGCCGAGCGCGGCGCGATCGCGCAGGCGACCGCGTTCCGCGGATCGTTCACGATCGAGGCCGCCGAGGCGGTGCTCGCGCTCGACGACGACGCGCCGCCGGTGCTCGACGTCGTGCAGGCGCTGCGCGACAAGTCCTTGCTCGCGACCCATCGCACGCCGGGCGCGCCGCCGCGCTTCTCCTTGTACGAGAGCGTGCGCGCGTTCGTCGAGGACGTCGCCGATCCGGAGGAGCGCAGGTCCGCCGAGGATCGCCACGCGAAGCACTACACCGCGCTCGGCGAGCGGCTCGTGCGCGAGAGCGAGGGCCCGCGCGCGATGCACGCGTTCGCCGAGCTCGGCCGCGAGATCGACAACCTGCGCGCGGTGCTGTTCTGCCAGCACGAGGAGCACCCGGGGCTCGCCGCGCGCGCCGCGTTGATCCTGGATCACGTCTTGGCGGTGCGCGGCCCCGGCGCGTTACGTCAAGAGGTCCTCGACGCCGGGCTCGCGGCGAGCGAGAGCTGCCGCCACGGCACCGCGCGCGCGAAGATCCACGTGGCCCGCGCGCGGCTCGCGCTCCTCCGCGGCGAGACCGATCGATCCCTGGAAGAGCTCGCCAAGGCCGAGCCGCTCTGCACGGGATCCAGCGAGGCGCTCCTGCCGCGCGTCTGGTTCGAGCGCGCGCAGACGTTGCGACGGCGCGGCAACGCCGCCGAGGCCGCGCCGCTCTTCGCGAAGGCGCTCGAGGCCGCGCGCGACGACGCGACCCGCGCGCTCGTCCTCGACGGCAAGGCCGCGCTCGCCCAAGATCAATCGTCCCTCGACGCCGCGGAGCAAGACGCGCGCGCCGCGATCGACTGCGCGGTGCGCGCCGGCGATCGCCGCCTCGAGGCGCGCGTGCGCCAGAACCTCGGCGCGATCCGCCACGACGCCGGCCACCTCGACGGCGCCGACGAGGCCTACCGCGCGGCGCTCGAGGTCGTGCGCTCGCTCGGCGATCAGCGCCTCGAGGGCATCGTGCTCGCGAACCTCGGCAACCTGCTCGGCGACCGCGGCGCGCTGGTCGAGGCGCGCGCGATGATCGACGGCGCCTTGCCGCTGCTCGAGGCGTGCGGCGACGTCATGCTCGCCGGTCACGCGCTCCAGTACCGCGGGCTGGTCGAGCTGCGCGCCGGCCGCGCCGCGGTCGGCCGCACCGCGCTCGATCAGGCGCTCGAGCACCATCGCGCCGCCGGCTCGCGCCGCTTCGAGGGGATGGATCACGGCTACCTCGGCGTCGCGTCGCTCTGCGCAGGTGACATCCGCGCCGCGCGCGCGTCGCTCGCGCGCGCCGACGTCGCGCTCGCCGAGACCGGCGACGCGCACATGCGGGCCCTGTTCGCCGCGTTCGCCGCCGCCGCCGCGGCGCGCTCGGGCGACCCCGCCGCCGCGCAGGTCGCGTGGGCGAAGTCGACCGCCGACAACGCGCCGCCGTGGCTCGCCGCCGTGCAAGCGCAGCTCGCGCCCGTCGCGGGCGCCCCTCCCCTGCACGCCCCCGACGATCACTCCACCAATACGTTCTTGGCCGCGGCCGTCGCTCGCGGTACGTAGCTGCACATGCCGCAGCCGGTCCGCGCCCAGTACCCCGTCATCCGCGTCCTCGTCGCGCTCGCGATCATCCTGCCGTAC
>DATJIA010000273.1:0-7389 GCA_035493675.1 Kofleriaceae bacterium
GCGGGACGAGCTGCTCGAGCAGCTGTTAGTGGATCGTGAATTGAGAGATCGTCGTTCGTTGTTTGTTTTTTGTTTTCCGTTCAGGATATCAGATCAGGGAATCGGGCGACGGGAGACGGACGACGGACGACGATCTCTGTCAGTTGCAGCTCGGCCGCGCGCTCGTGTCCGCCGGCGCGCTGGTCGGCAGGATCTCGCGCAAGTACGAATACTCGTCGGTGCAGAACACGCCGGGGCCCGCGCCGTCGAGCTCGGCGCGCTCGGAGAAGGGGCGATCACCGCCGGCGTCCATGAGGCGATCGGGCGCGTCGCCGGCGTCGTGGTAGCCGTCGCCGTACGGGTTGGCGAGGCCGAGCGAGTGGCCGGTCTCGTGCGCGATCGTGCCGCCGAGCAGGTTGCCCATCACGCGGACGGCGCACGCGATCTGGATCGCGCGATCCTGAGATGGGCACTCGGACGTTCCGGAGATCGTGATCACACCGTCGGAGAGATCGTCGGCGCGCACCGGCGTGCCGCCGTCGGGGCGCAGCGGATCGAAGATCGCGTCGAACTCGGGATCGGCGCCGCCGACCGAGTCGCCGATCGCGGGGTGCAGCGAGAAGCCCATCAGCGACTCGACGAACACACCGCCGTAGCCAGGCGATCCATCTTCTTGGGTCTGCGCGTTCACGCCGCCGAGCTGATCGTAGAGGCGCACGTTGCCGACGTCCTTGCCCGGCGAGTTGTCGTAGCCGAACAGGCCCTGCCCGTTCGGATCGGGGCCGGTGATCTCGACCGTCGAGAACAGCGCGAAGTCGGTCGGCGCTTCGGTGCGGAAATCGATGTTGACCGCGGGGTACGCGGCGCGCACGACCTCGAGGATGCGCGCGCGGATCTCGCGATCGACCGCGCGCAGGCCGTAGAGGCGCAGGCTCTCGACGTACGACGGCGTGAACTCGAGCCACACGACCTGCTTCACGGGCGCGATCGCGAGCGAGAACGGCGCCGACGTGCCGGTCTCGCTGTCGTTCTTCCAGTCGATGATCGGCGTGACGGTGCCGCTGAACGTGCCGGTGTCCTTGCGCAGATCGAGCGCCTGCCCGATCGCGTCGTCGGTCGACATCACGTAGCGCGCGACGCGGCCCGACACGAACTGCGGGATCAAGATGAGATCGACCGGCACCGCGGAGGCGCCGGTCTTCTGGAACTGCCCGACGAGGTGCAGCTCGGTGACCGCGCCGGCCTCGCCGCCGACGAAGCCGCCGCCGTCGACGAAGACGTACTGTCCGAGCGACGCCGCGGTCGGCGAGATGTGGAAGACCGCGGGGAGCGTGAGCGTGAACGCGCGATCCTGCGTCGCGCCGTGCGTGCGCTCGCCGGTCGCGAGCCGGTTCTCGAGCTGGATCGTGCCGGTGAAGGTGCCGGGGTGGATGCCGGCGATCTCGGGCGCGAACGGGAAGCTGCCCTTGTCGCGCGCCAGCGGATCGTCGGGCGTGACGGTGATCGTCTGCGACGCGACCGCGGTGCACACGCTGTCGCCGTCGGGCGTGAAGCAGCCGGAGACCTTCGCGACGGTCTGCCCTTCGGGGCCGCCGAGCAAGAGGCCGCCGCCGGTGAGCGCGATCGCGTCGTTCACGAACACGACGCCGCCGGGCGCGACGGTCGCGGTCGGCAAGAGCGACTCGCGGAAGTGCAACGTGACGTGCAGCGGCGCCGACGTGTAGAGCTGCTGGTCGACCGCGGAGAGGACCTCGACCGTCGCGTCGCCGTCGAAGTCCAGGTCGCCGTGCTGGTGGATCCACGACGGATCGACCGACGCGACCAGGTGGCCGTCGTCGACGAAGCGCGCGGCGAGCGCGAAGTCCTGGCCGCCGCCGGTGAAGTGGATCGCGCTCTGTCCCCAGGTCTCGTCGACGAAGCTCGCGCCCTCGATGTGGATCTCGGTCGCGGGCACGATCGTGTCGGGCGCGACGCGCGTCAGCGCGAGCGACGCCAAGCCGACATCCGGCGGCGTGTTCGACACCGCGCAACCGGCAAGCACGATCGATAGGGCGAACGCTCTCATTGGACCTGGAACGCGATGCTGTACGAATTCTCGCTCCCGCCGAAGCCGTGCACGATGACGTAGTAGTTGCAGCCGCTCGCGCAGCCGCTGCCCGCCGCGACGTCCCACTCGAGGTGCTCGTTCGAGTGCGCGCTCTGGCCGTTGTCGAGCGCGCACGTGGTCGGATCCTGCTCGGTGCACGGCGTGAGATCGGTCGTCGCGCCCTTGTAGAGGTGCAGGTCGAGATCCTGATCGTCGTTGTTCTGCGTGAAGGTGAGATCGACGATCAGGTGATCGCCGTCGTGCAGGCGGAGCTTGTACCAGTCGTCGTCGTCCTTGCAGATCTGCATGCCGTCGTACCAGTCGTCGGGCTGGATCGTCGGGTTCGCGATCGACGCGTGGTCGTCGTCCTCGTAGATGTCGTCGACGCACCCGACCGGGCCCGGGTTCATCACGTTCATCATGTACGTCGTCGACTGCGTCGTGTGATCGCAGGTGCCGTTCGGATCGTCGGCGTCCTCGGCGACGATCACGTAGTAGACGGTCGCCGAGCCTTGCGGCGTGTTCGCGACCGGGTTCGGCACGTCGGCGGCCCAGGTGCCCGCGAGCATGTCGCCCGACGTGAGGTGCATCGTCAGCTGCGTCATCGCGCCCAGGTCGGGCGGGCTCGCCGGCGGCGTGGTCGAGTAGTAGAAGAGCGGCGCGGCGGCGAGGCCCTTGTCGTCGGAGATGTTGGCGCTGATCGTCAGCGGGGCCGCGGTCTGCGCGTCGGCGGGCGTGTGCGTGATGACGGGCGCGGCGCCGGTGCAGCCGGTCTGCGGCTTGCGGCGCAAGACGATCAAGTAGTCGAGGATCGTCTTCGGGTTCGAGCCGTCGTCGGCCGAGAGCTCGAGCGTGTAGCGATCGGCGGCGGCGATCTGCTCGTCGGTCGGGCACCAGTGCCAGGTCGCGCTGAGGCCGCCGGTCATGTCGATCGTCGCGCCGTCGATCATCGGCTGCTCCTCGGCGATCGTGACGTCGGTCGAGTCCTGATCCTGGACGACGACGTTCAGATCGAGGCACGACTTCTGCGCGAGATCGAGCGTGGTGCCCGAGCCGAGCGGCTGCACGAACGCGGGAGCCGACGCCTTGCCGGTCGCGGCCTTGACCTCGATGCGCGCGGTCGTGGTCGCGCTCTGCGATCCGTTCGACGCGGTGAAGTCGACGTACCAGACGCCGACGTCGGCGGCGAGCGGGGTCCAGCGGAAGACGCCGGCGCCGTTGGGCGAGCGCGTCATCGACGCGTGGCCCGCGAGGTCCGGGATGTCCGCGTGGAAGTCGTAGTCGAGGTGCGCGCCGCTCGGGTCGGTGGCGACCAGCTCGATCCGCAGCTCCTGGCCGACCTGCGCGACCTGATCCGGCACCGCATCCAGCTCGGGCGACGCCCCGCCCCCGCAGCCGGCTAGCGCGGTAGCCATCACAGCCAGGGAAGCCAGGACAATCGAGACCAGCGGGGTGCGGGAAGCCATGGAACTTGCTCCGTAGAACCGCAACCTCCGCGGTTCCGAGCGGGGCATTTTGCAACCGGCGTTCCGCTCTACAAGCCGGCCAAGTTCGCGTAATCGTCCCCGATCGCGAACTGCACCAGATCGCGGATCGACGGGTCCGAGAGGATCGCCGAGACGTCGGGAGCTTGCATCCGCGCGGCGAGCACGCGGAGCGGCGCGGCGATGCCGCCGGCCGCGACCACGCCCGCGCGCCAGCCGGCGGTCGCGATGCCGCGCGCGAGCACGCGGTGATCGAAGCCGACCATGTTCATCGCGAGCGCGTACGGCTTGAGGTCGTTCATGAGCCCGGTCGGGATCAGGCGGCGCAGCTTCTGGCCCTGCGCGGCGACCGCGTCGTTGTCGACCGCGAGGTACGGCACGTCGACGAACTGGCGCAGGAGCGCGATCACGAGCACGCCGAGATCGTCGGGCGCGAGGCGCGCGGGGATCGCGAGGTGCGTGCGCGCGAGCTCGAGCGCGGCGCCGGCGGCGAACCGCACGCTCTGCGGATCGGTCGCGATCGCGGTGCCGAGGATGAGCGAGACCGGCGAGGTCGGCTCGGCCGCCATCGCGGTCGGCACGCGCGCCGAGAGGTAGACGTCGATCTCGCCCAGGCCGAGCTGCTCGGCGACCTCCTGCGCGGTGTTCGCGATCGCGTTCTCGCCGCGGCGCACGCGATCGCCGCGCGTCACGCCGTACGGGCGCAGATCGACGCCGACGTGCTTGCCGACGCGATCGCCGAGCAGCGCGAAGATCTGCCGCAGCTCGGGCGGCACCACGCGCGGGAAGATCAGCTCGTCGGCCTCGGGGCGCGCGAGCACGCCGAGCGGGACCTGCGGCGGCGCGGCGAGCGCGAGCGCGTCCTCGGGCGCCTCGGCGCCGCCGGTGATCCGCGCCATCTCGGCGGCGGCGCGCGCGACCACCAGCGAGCCGCGCACGTTCGCGCTCTCGCGCGCCGCCATCGCGCGCGCGATCACGCGATACGCGACGCCGTCGGACGGATCGTGCTGGATGCGCGCGCGCATCGCGCCCGCGACGCGGTTCAGGTGCACGCGCGCGCTCGAGGTGTCGCCGGCGTCCTGGTAGAACTTCACGAGCTCGCTGAGCGCGGTGTCGTTCTCGGGCGCGGCGTCGAGCGCCATGATGAACGCGCGCTCGGCCTTCTTGCGATCGCCGAAGCCGGCTTGGAAGATCCGCCCGACGCGGTGCAGGTGCGCCGCCTTCTTGTTCGGATCGTTCTCGGTGCGGACCAGCCGCTCGCACGCGCCGAGCGCCATCTTCCACTCGCCGGTCGCGATGCCGAGATCGGCGAGCCGCTCGAGCGCCTCGCGATCGTCCGGATCGTACGAGAGCACCCGCTGGAACGCCTTGATCGCGTGCTGCGGATCCGGGAGGTGACCGGCGTAGATCGTGCCGAGGCGTCGGAAGATGCCGCGCAGCACCGCGGGCTCGCGCTCGAGGCGCGCGCGGTTCATCAAGGTCTCGGCGCACTCGGCCCAGGCGCCTTGCTCCCAGCAGATGTCGCTGAGCGCGGCGATCGCGCGCAGATCCGCCGCATCTTGATCGAGGATCGCGCGGTAGTGCTTCTTCGCGGTGTCGCGATCGCCGAGGAAGTTGCGATGCAGCTCCGCGCTCGCGCGATGGAGCTCGGTGCGCGCGGCGGGGTCCTCCTCGACGTCGACGCGGGTGTCGAGCAGCTGCGCGAGGTCCTCGTAGTCGCCCTGCTCCTCGAGCAGCATGCGCAGGCGGACGAAGGCGTCCTTGTGGCGCGGATCGGCGGCGAGCGCGCGGCGGAGCGCCTGCGCGGCGCGATCGCCGACCAGCGCCTTGTCCATGTACGCGACGCCGGCGAGGTGATGGAGCGCGGCCTTGGTGTCGGCCGCGTGATCGGAGGTCGCGTCGGCCTCGCGGGTCGCGGCCTCGGCGACGTCGATCCAGAGCTGGCCCTTGAGCGCGGCGGCGCGCCACGACTGCAGCGCGGAGACGTAGCCGGGGCGCGCGGCGTCGGCGGCGCGCAGCTTCTCGATCGCGAGATCGATCTGGCCGAGGTCGGCGTAGGTCTCGCCGGCGCGGGTGAGGAACGCGGCCTTGCCGCGCGGATCGTCGGTGTAGAGCTCGGCGATCGCGAGCTCGAGGCGCGCGAGCTCGGGCGAGCTGCCGGCCCGGCGCACCTGCGACTCGAGGTGGAAGAGCGCGAGCCGCTGGCGCGCGTCGCGCGAGACGACGTCTTCGTACGCGGCGCGCAATTCGTCGTCGGGGCGGCCGTCGCGCTCGAGCAGGATCGCGCGATCGAGGCCGAGCGCGACGACGTCGGCGGGATCGTCTGTCGGCGCCAACTGCGGCGCGAGGGCGCCGATCTGTTTTTCGCGAAGGCGCGCCAGATCGCCCCAGCGCGACTCGGCGGCGTACGCGCGCTCGAGCTTGCGTTGCACGAACGCGCGCGACGGATCGGCCTCGGCCGCGGCCTCCCACGAGATCAGCGCGGAGCCCTGATCGCGGCGGAGCTCGGCGTCGATGCGCGCGAGCGTCTCGTAGGCGTCGGCGGTGGCGGCGGCGTCGCCGGCCTCCTCGGCGCGCTTGAGCTCGGCGAGCGCGATCGACGTGACCGGCGCGGGCTCGTTCGCCGCGGCGGCGACGCGGGCGAGCGGATCGGCGGCGAGCGGATCGCCCGGGCGCAGCGCGAGCGCCTTGCCGTAGAGGATCGCGGCGCCGGGCGCGTCGCCGTGGGCGGCGGCGAGATCGGCCTCGCGGACGAAGCGCGCGAACGCGTCGTTGGCGCCGGCGCCGGTCGCGTCGGTGTGACGCGGCGCGGGCGGTGCGGCCGAGGCCGCGGCGTCGCCGAGCCGGCGGCGCGCGGACGCGAGCAGATCGGCGGCGGCGGTGAAGCTCGGGTGCGCGGAGACGACCTCGCCGAGGAGCGTCGCGGCGCGCGCCGGATCGTCGCCGCGATCGAGGTGGAGCGTCGCGGCGCGGAAGCGGAGGCTGGTCGCTTCGATGCCAGGCGCGAGCTCGGCGCGCTCCTCGAGCGCGAGCGCGGCGTCGCCCCAGCGGTTCGCGCGCGCGGCGAGCAGCACGGCGAGCGTGGTCTTGCGCGCGTCGTCCTGCGGGAGGCCGTCCTCGCGGAGGACGTCGTCGGCGCGCGCGAGATCGGGATCCGATCCACTCGCGTAGGCGCGGGCGCGCGCGAGCGCGAGCGTGGTGGCGCTGGCGGGGTGGCGGGTCGCGCCCTGCGCGCGGGTCAGCACGTCGGCGATCACGTCGCGATCGCCGAGGCGGCGCGCGAGCGCGAGCGCGGCGCCGTGCGCGCGGCCGTTCTCGCCGTCGAAGTCGAGGACCTTCGTCCACGCCTCGAGGGCCGCGGCGATCGCGCGGCCCATCTCTTCACTGTTGGCCTTGTCGTCGGCGCGCGCGATCCACGCGGTCGCGTTGTCGTCGGCGGCGAGCGCGGCGCGCAGCGAGGCGAGCTCGGGATCGACGTCGGGGCTGTCGAGCTTGGACAGCTCGGCGAGCAGCTCGGCGCGCTCGCGCCAGCGGCCCGCGACCGCGAGCAGCTCGGCGGTCGCGTCGATCAGCGCGGGCGCGCCCATCGCGAGTGTCCGGCCTTCGGACAGGATGCCGAGCGCGGTGTCGATCGGGTGCGGCGGGTTCGGCACCTCGTCGGACGGCGGCACCGGCTCGGTGCCGGCGAACAGCCGCGCCAACGCGATGCGATCGCGCTGGTGGCCCGGATCGGCGCCGAGGCGGCGCGCGAGCGCTTGCGCGGCGCCGGCGAGATCGCCCTGCGCGACGAGCATGCGATCGAGCGCGGCGGCGCTGTGATCGTCCTCGGCGTCGAGCTCG
>DATJIA010000274.1:0-2619 GCA_035493675.1 Kofleriaceae bacterium
CCACACCGGCGAGGGCAACCACCTCGGCCCGATGCTGTCGTTCCGCGGCCTCGACAACGGCGCGTACTACCGAATAGTACAAGATAATAAATCGTATTACATGGACTACACGGGCACGGGGAACACGCTGAACATGCAGCACCCGTACGTGCTGCAGCTCGTGATGGACTCCCTGCGCTACTGGGTCGAGGAGATGCACGTCGACGGGTTCCGCTTCGATCTCGCGGCGACGCTCGCGCGCGAGCTGCACGACGTCGATCGGCTCGCGACCTTCTTCCAGCTCGTGCAGCAGGATCCGGTGCTCCGTCGCGTGAAGCTGATCGCGGAGCCGTGGGATCTCGGCGAGAACGGTTACCAGGTCGGCGGCTTCCCGCCGCTGTGGAGCGAGTGGAACGGCAGGTTCCGCGACGGCGTGCGCGACTTCTGGCGCTGCCACCCGGGCGCGCTCGCGGATTTCGGCTATCGCTTCACGGGCAGCTCGGATCTGTACGAGCGCGACGGCGCGCGGCGCCCGCAGGCGAGCGTCAACTTCGTCACCGCGCACGACGGCTTCACGCTGCGCGATCTCGTCAGCCATCACGACAAGCACAACGCCGCGAACGGCGAAGAGAACCGCGACGGCAGCGACGACAATCGATCGTGGAACGGCGGCGCCGAGGGCGACACCGACGACCCGAACGTCAACGCCGTGCGCGCGCGGCAGCAGCGCAACCTGCTCGCGACGCTCCTGCTCGCGCAGGGCGTGCCGATGCTGCTCGCCGGCGACGAGCTCGGGCGCACGCAGCAGGGCAACAACAACGCCTACTGCCAGGACAACGAGATCTCGTGGTTCGACTGGGAGCACGCGGATCACGAGCTCCTCGAGTTCGCGCGTCACCTGATCCACTTCTATCGGAAGCACCCGGTGTTCCGGCGGCGCGGCTGGTTCCAGTCTTCGCGCGAGATCGGGTGGTTCAAGATCGACGGGCAGCCGATGAAGCCCGACGACTGGAAGAGCGACAAGAACCAGGTCGGCGTGTACCTCGACGGCGGCGGGCTGTCGGCGGTCGACGCGCGCGGCAACCGGATCGTCGACGACAGCTTCTTCATCTTCGCCAACGCGAGCGGTGACGAGCTGACGATCACGCTGCCGAGCCGCGGCGCCGCGTGGGAGCTCGTGCTCGACACCGCCGGCGGCTTCGCGCCGCAGCCGCGCCCGCGCATCGACGACAAGGGCACGTGGAAGCTGTCGTCGCACGCGCTCGCGGTGTTCCGAAAGGTCCCCCCGTGATCCAGCGGCGCGCGACGTACCGCGTGCAGCTGCGAGCGGAGCACGGGTTCGACGACGTCGCCGCGATCACCGACTACCTCGACGCGCTCGGCGTGAGCCACCTGCACGCGTCGCCGATCCTGCAGGCGGCGCCCGGCTCGACGCACGGCTACGACGTCGTCGCGCACGATCGCGTCTCGCGCGAGCTCGGCGGCGCCGACGCGCACGCGCGGCTGCTCGCGGCGCTGCGCGCGCGCGGGCTCGGCTGGATCCTCGACATCGTGCCGAACCACATGGCGATCGGCACGCGCGAGAACGCGTGGTGGTGGGACGTGCTCGAGAACGGACCGACCAGCCGCTACGCGCGCACATTCGACGTCGAGTGGCGGCGCGGCGACGACGATCGCATCGTCTTGCCGATCCTCGGCGCGCGCTACGCCGACGCGCTCGAGGGCAAGCAGATCGCGATCGTCCGCGACGGCACCGCGTTCGAGGCGCGCTACGGCGATCATCGCCTGCCGCTCGCGCCGCAGTCGATCGGCGCGCCGCTCGGCGCGGTCGCGGCGGCGGTGGGCGGTGCGGCGGGCGAGCGCCTCGCGTTCGTCGCCGACGGGCTCGCGGCGCTGCCGCTCGTCACCGAAGATCGCGACGCGGCCGCGCGCCGGCATCGCGACAAGGAGGTGCTCACCGCGATCCTGCGCGAGCTGATCGACGGCGACGCCGCGCTCGCGCGCGCGATCGACGGCGAGCTCGCGGCGATCAGCGCCGATCCGGTGCGGCTCGACGCGATGCTCGAGCGCCAGAACTGGCGGCTCTTCCACTGGAGCGCGGCGTCGAGCGACATCTCGTATCGCCGCTTCTTCGACGTCGCGTCGCTCGCCGGGCTGCGCACCGAGGACCCGCACGTCGCGCTCGACACCCACCGCGCGATCCTGCGCTGGCTCGACGACGGCACGCTCGACGGCGTCCGCATCGATCACGTCGACGGGTTGCGCGATCCGACCGCGTACCTGCAGTGGCTGCGGCGGCGCGCGCCGCGCGCGTGGATCGTCGTCGAGAAGATCCTGGCCGCCGGCGAGGCGCTGCCGGAGGCGTGGCCGATCGACGGTACGACCGGCTACGACGCGATGCGGACCCTCGATCACGCGTTCGTCGATCCATCGGCGGAGCGCGCGCTCGAGGACGTGTGGCTCGCCAACGGCGGCGAGCCGACCGCGTGGAGCCCGCAATCGCGCGCGGCGCGCCGCGAGGTGATCGAGCTGATGTTCGGCCACGAACGCGATCGCCTGGTCGAGCTCGCGTGCAGCGCGGCGCGCGCGCGCATGGAGCTCCGCGACGTCACCCGCCGCGAGCTGTCGGCGGCGGTGACG
>DATJIA010000275.1:0-31399 GCA_035493675.1 Kofleriaceae bacterium
GTCGGCGAGATGTTCGGGCGCGAGCCGGGGCGCGAGATCGACGGTGACGATCCGACGCCGGTGCCCGGTCGCGAGATCGACGGCAGCGACGGCACGCTCGGCAGCGACGACACGCTCGCGCCGCTGAGCGACGTGGTGCCGACGCGCGAGCGGATCTTCGACTTCTCGCCGTCGGAGGCCTGGGCGAACTCCTGCAGCACGCCGTTGATCTTCTCGGCCTCGGCGACCTTCTTCTGGTTCGAGAGGAACGCGAAGTACGAGTCCGGCATGTCGTCGAAGTCCATGACGAGATCGCACTCGTCGCATCGACACGTCGGCGGCTCGTGCGGAGGCGGGCCCATGTCGCCCGCCTCGACGAGCAACACCTTCTCTTCATCGCACTCGGGACAGAAGTACGGGACGTAGAAGCTCTTCACCACGCCGGAGCCGGTGAAGTTGTTGACCAGGTTGATCTGCGCGACGATCGCGGGCGAGCACTCGACGAGGACGACCTTGGTGTTGTTGCCCTCGAGCTTGCCGAGCCAGTTCACCCAGTCGCGCACGCCGCACGAGTTGATGCGCTCGATCTCGCCGAGATCGATCACCGCGGTGCCCGGTGGGATCTTGTCGACGAGATCGGTGAGCTCGTTGTCCTCGTCGATGACGCCGGCGAGCTTGACGTACGAGACGTCATCCCGATGGTGCACCGCCGCTTGGAACTTCTGACTCATTGCATCTCCGCCATGTAATTCCCGTAGCCCGGACCACAATGGTACATCGGGCCCCCTCGCGCGCCTAGCCCGCGCGGGGTGAGGCCGCGCAGCGCGACAAAAATTCTACACACAGGATCGATAGCTGATCCAGTCCGCGCGGCACTCCTCGCCGATCGCCCGGGGCGCGCGGGTGCGATACCCCACTACGTCAGCCCGGCCCTTGGAGGGATGACGGCGCTGGCGCAGCGAGGTATTCGCGGAGTCGGTGGTAGTCGTCGCCGAGATAGAAGCGCACGAGATCGGGACCACCGAGCACCGCGCCGAGCGCGACGGTGGACTCGTGGTTGTCGAAGTTCTCGCCGGAGAGGCGCGCGACCATCCACGTCGCCGCTGCGAAGTCGTCGGATGCGAGCAGGCCGCCGCGCTTCGCCGACGCGAGCATGCCGTCGATCCAGGAGTCGGTGTCGGCGTCGCGCGCCTGTCCGACCCAGCGCTCGAGCACCTTGTGCGCGCGCTTCGGCAGCGTGCGGATGAACTCGTTGGTCGGGCCGGCCCGCTCGCCTTCCGGCAGGAGCAACGACTTGAGCAATGACCCGAGCTCCATGCGCTGGCGCGAGTTGAGATAGAGCAGCAGCGCGTAGCCGCCGCGGATCGCCTCGTGCGCCCAGCCGAGCAGGTAGCGGCGGCACGCGTCGCTCTCGGTGAGCAGCGATCGATCGAGGACGATCAAGCGGCGCGGGTACGCCTGCACGACCGAGAGGCCGGGCACGTGCTCGCCGATGTAGATCTCGGCGTCGAGCGAGTAGAGCCGCATGACGTCGGCGACCGCGACCTTGAGCCCGGGATCGTCGAGCGTCTGCACGGGCGTGAGGTTCTCGCCGAGCGCGGGCTGCGGGAACAGCGCCGAGACCTCGGCCGCACACGCGCTGAAGACGTCGCCGAGCGGATCGCGCGCCGCCTGGGTCGCGAGCAGGCGCAGCCGCAATTCGTCGTCGAGCGAGCGGCGCAGCGGCACGTGCGGGACGGCGGCGCGCGCCTTCGCGGCGGCGCCGCGATCCGCGTCCTCGGCGAAGCCGAGCTGCTCCATCACCGTGAGCACGCGCGCCGCGCGATCGTTCTCGCCGAGGCGCGCGTAGAACGACGACAGGAGGCGGTAGCCCGGCGCGTGGTGGATGTCGCGCTCGATCACCTTGCGCAGCTCGCCGATCGCGCGCGGCGGATCGTCGATCGCGTAGATCTCGGCGAGCGCGACGCGATCGGTCGCGTTGTCGGGCTCGACGTTCAAGATCCCGCGGTACGCCTCGATCGCCGCCGGGCGATCGCCGGTCTGCAGCAAGATGCGCGCGAGGCCGCGCTGCAAGGGGACCGCGGCCACGGGCCCGCCGGTCTCCATCGCGGCGTGCGCCGCATCGATGAGCAACGTCTCCGCCGTGCGCTGATCGCCCGACTCCGCGGCGCGACGCGCGAGCATGAGCGCCGGCGGCGCGTAGCCCGGGTCGTACTCGCTCGCCCGCCGGTACTGCGAGGTCGCCGCGCGCGGATCGCCCGCGGTCTCGAGGATGCGGCCGCGGTAGTAGTAGTAGCGCGCGAGGTTCTGCGGGCTGATCGGCGAGCCGGGCGCGGCGGCGAGCTCGATCACGCGCTCGACCGCGGTGCGCGCTTCCGGATACCGGCCGAGCAGGTAGTACTCCTGCGCGAGCAGGTAGTGCGCCTCGTGATGGTTCGCGTCGAGGCGGATCACCTCGCGCAGGACGCTGATCGATCGATGCGGCTCCATCTCGCAGTCGGCGTGGATCTGCGCCTGGCGCATCAGCGCGGTGATGCGGACATCATCGGGCGGCTGCGGCGAGCTCTCGAGGAAGCGCACGATCGCGTCGACCGCGTGCGTCCATCGGCGCATGTTCGCGTGCAGCTCGACGAGCGCGAGCAAGATCGTGAAGTCGGTCGGCGCGAGGTCGACCGCTTGCTGATAGAGGCCCTCGGCGCTGTCGAGATCGCCCTCGCGCTCCTTGATCACGGCCTGCGCGACGCGCACGCGCGCCAGCAAGGGCCCGCCCGCCTCGCGCTTCTTGTAGATCTTCTCGAGCTCGCGGTAGGTCGCCTCGAAGTCGTACGAGTCGGGGTAGCGCTTCGCGAGATCGCCGAGCGCGTCGAGCGCGTCGAGGTGATCGGGCTTGATCTCGAGCGCGATGATCAGCGACTCGGCGGCGGCGCGCGGATCCTTGGTCATCGCGCCGACGACGCCGCGCTTGCGATAGAACTCGGCGCGTGTCTGCGGATCGCCGTCGCGCATCGCCTTCTGCGCGAGCGCGGCGGCGAGCGGCTGCGC
Source organism: Kofleriaceae bacterium (assembly GCA_035493675.1). GTDB lineage: Bacteria > Myxococcota_A > Polyangia > Haliangiales > Haliangiaceae > JAIOQA01. Next base: position 3,022 of record DATJIA010000275.1, read on the forward strand.
GCGTCCCCAATCTCCGACGGCGAAGTAGTGCTCGAACAGCGACTGGTTCGCGGGCAAGCACTCGGGATCGACCGCCAGCGCGCTCTCGTAGTAGTGCATCGCGCGATCGGGCTGACCGAGCCGCTGCTCGTAGATGCGCCCGATCTGCGCGAACACGCCGGCGCGCTCCTTGTCGTCTTGCCAGAGCTTCACCTCGAGCTCGAGGGTCTGGATCACGCGCGGCCAGTCCTCGCGGCGGCGATAGAGATCGCGCAGGCCGTGGACGGCGGGCAAGCAGCTCGGCGACGTCTTGATCGCCGCGTCGTAGTACCGGATCGCGTCTTCCTCTTTCCCGAACTTCGCCTCCATGACGGAGCCGCACTTGAAGTAGAGCAGCGCCTTCAGGTTGCGATCGGTGGTGACGCGGATCTGGCGGCGGGTGACGTCGATGAACTCCGCCCACTGCTCGGTCGACTCGTAGATGCGGCCGAGCGCCTCGAGCGCTTCCTTGTTGCCCGGCGCGATCTCGAGGATGCGCAGGTAGTTCTCGACCGCCTTCGCCTCGTCGCGCAGGCCTTCTTCGCAGATGTTCGCGATGCGCTTGAGCATCGTGACCGCGGCGTCGCCGGCGGGCGCGGTCGACAGCCGCAGCTTCAAGATGTCGACGAGCTTCGACCAGTCTTGGTTGCGCTCGTGGAAGCGCTCGAGCGCGTCGAGCGCCTCGAGATCCGACGCGTCGACCTCGAGGATCTGTTGATAGATGCGCGCCGCTTCGGCCGAGTCCTTCATCTTCGCGCCGGCGACGCGCGCGGCGCGGCGGAGCGTGTCGAGGCGGCGCTCGTCGTCGCGCGTGAGCTCGGCGCGCTTCTCGTACGCCTTGATCAGGCCCGACCAGTCGTTCTTCTGCGAGAAGATCGACTCGAGGAACTTCACGCTGGTGTCGTTCTCGGGGTCGAGCTCGACCACGCGCACGTACGAAGACGCCGCTTGATCGAGCTCGCCGAGATATTGCAGCTGGACCTGACCGCGGCGCGCGTAGAGATCGCCGAGGCGGTACGCGCGGATCTGCCCGCTCTCGACCAGATCGATCGCGGTCTGGTAGAGCTGCATCGCCGACTGCCAGCGCTCGTGCTTGTAGCAGAGCTTCTCCATCGCGGTGAACGTGTCGCGGTTGCCCGGATCGGAGGTGAACGCGGCGATGTACGCGGCGAGCGCGCCGTCGACGTCGTTGCGGTTCTGGCGGACCGCGGCGATGCGGCCGAACAGGTTCGCGCGCTCGACCTTGTCGGCCATCGTCTCGGCGCGCAGCTCGAGGATGCGCAGCAGATCCTTCTCGCGGCCGAGGCGCTCGTAGATCTCCTCGAGCGCGGCGAGCGACTGCGCGTGGCCGGGCATGCGCTCGAGCACCGACTCGAACGCGAGCGCGCCGTCGCCGGGCTTGGCGAGCTTGTCGCGGCGGAGCTCGCCGAGGCGCGTGAGCAGCGCGACCTGGCGATCGACCTGCGCGCTGGGGACGTTGCCGAGCTCGCGCTCGAGCGCGGCGGCGAGATCGGGCCAGCGCTGGTTCGATTCGAGCAGGCGCGCGAGCTCGCGCTGCGCGGCGTCGCCGGCGACGCCGACGGTCGCGGCGAGCTGGTACGTGCGGATCGCGGCGTCGACGTCGCCGAGCTTCGATTCGTAGAGCGCGCCGAGCGCGGTCGCCAGCCGCGCCTTGTCGTGCGGCGTGGCGGCGGCGTCGATCTCGAGGTTGCGGATCTCGGCGAGCTCGGCCCATTCGCCCAGGTGCTCGAGCGCTTCCCCGAGCGTGCGCAGGTTCGACGGCGTGCGCGGCGCGTGACGGAACGCGCGCGCGACGTCGGCCCAGCGGCCGGCACCGCGGGCGATGCGCTCGACGCCGCTCAAGGCGCTCGCGTTGTCGGGCTCGATCGTGAGGACGTCGAGATACGCCGCGAGCGCCGCCTCGCCGTCCCCGGATCCCGCGCCCTGGCCTTCGCCGACGAGCCGCGCGACCTCGAGCTGGATCTGCAAGCGCCGCGGCACCTCGACGCCGCGCCCGAGCTCGGTCTTCAAGACCTCGAGCAGGCGATCGGTGCGACGCGCCTTGCGGTGGAGCTGCGCCTGCGCGCGCAAGGCGTCGACCGTGCTCTCGTCGAGCTGGTGCGCGCGCTCGTAGGCGGCGAGCGCGGCGGCCTCGTCGTTGCGCTTGGTCTCCTCGATGTTGCCGACCTCCATCAGCAACGTCGCTTGCACGCGCGGATCCTTCGAGAGCTCGGCGGCGCGCGCGCGCAGCTCGACGGACTTGTCCCACTGGCGCGACTGATCGTAGAGCTTCGCGAGCTCGTGCAGCGACGCGGGATCGTCGGGCTGGATCGAGATCACCTGCTCGAGCACGGAGCGCGCGCGGCGCGGATCGCCCAGCCGCTCGGCGTAGAGCGCGCCCTGCTCGCGGAGCACCGCGATGCGGGTCGCGTCGTGCGCGACCATCGTGCCGAGCTCGCCGAGCGTGGCGCCGAGCTCGCGCCAGCGCTGGCCCTTGCGATAGATCGCGGCGAGCGCGGCGCGCGACGCCGGATCCTTCGGCGCGTGGCGCGCGGCGAGGTTGAAGGCTTCCTCCGCCTCGATCGGACGCCCGCGCGACAGCTCGACCGCGCCGGCGGCGGTGAGCAGCGCGCCCTGCGCGCGGCGATCGCGGTGGAGGTTCGCGAGCGCGCGGTAGAGATCGGCGAGCTTGCCGCGATCGCGATCCTTGCGGTGCAGGCGCGCGAGGTGCTCGTGCTCGCCGATGCGCGCGGCGCCGCCGCCTTGCGCGCGCTCCTCGACGAGGCTCGTGACCAGGCGGACCGCGCGCGGCAGATCGCCGAGGCGCGACTCCGCGACCGCGGCGGCGCGGCGGATCCCCGCGGCCTTGTCGCCGGCGTGCGCCTCGAGGTGCGCGGCGAGCTCGCCGGCGTCGTTCGAAAGCAGCAAACGCTCGAGCGCCGCGGTCGACGACGGTGTGCGCGCGATCGCGTGCGCGCCGCGCAACAGCTCGAGCGCGAGCGCGGGATCGGCGCCGCGCGCGTCGACCAGCTCGAACGCGCGCCACAGGTGCGCGGCGGCGAGCGCGCCCGCGCCCGGCTCGCGCGCGAGCTCGCGACGCGCGAGCGCGGCGTCCTTGTGGCGTCCGCCCGCGAGCGCGGCGTGCGCCGACGTCAGCCTCGCGAGGCGCGGACCGAACGCGGCGGCGTCGCCGTCGGCCGACGACAACCGCGCGAGCACCGCGGCGATCTGCGCGGCGGCCTGCGCGTCGCCCGATTGGGTGCGCGCGCGCTCGGCGGCGGCGAGGTAGCGGGTCGCCGCGGCTTCGCGCGCCGCGGCCGGATCGCCCTCGAGCAAGGTCGCGCGCCGCTCGAGCAGATCGGCCAAGCGTGAATCGGCCGGCGTCGTCGAGATCGCGGCGTCGATGCCGAGATCGATCACGCGCAGCCAGTGGATCGCGGCCGCGGTCCCGCGCGCGCGTTCGATCGCGCGATCGCCGCGGGCGAGCGCGCCGCACGCGATGTCGAGCGCGACCGCCGGCGAGCTGCGCCGATCGAGCGCGATCGCGGCGGCGTCGGCGGCGTCTTCCGGACCGGCGTTCGGTTGCGCGGCGGCGTCGGTCGCGAGCTTCGCGAGCGGCTCCCACTCGTCGCCGGCGGCCCACGCGAGCTCGAGCAGCTGGCGCGCCTCGGCGGCGAGCTCGGGATCGCCGCCGTCGGCGATCCGCTGCGCGACCGCGGCCGCTTTCTTGGCGTCGTTCAGGCGATAGAGCCACGCCTCGGCGACGTCGCGCAGCAAGAGCTGCTTGTCGCGCGCGTCGGTGACGCCCTCGATCGTCTTGGTCGCGGTCTCGAGCATCGCCGGCGTGTGCGCCGCGATCGCGTGCGAGAGCATGAGGCGCGGCGCGAGCGGGTGCTTGTCGGCGAGCTCGAGGTAGCGCGCCGAGTCTTCGGCGTCCTCGAGCACGTCCCACGCGATCATCGACAGGCGCACGTTGAGATCGGCGAGCCGCTCGTCGGCGTCGGCGGCGGTGAGCAGCGCCTCGGCTTCGTTCGAGAGCAGCTCGACGATCTCGTCGACGAGCGCGGCGGCGTTCGGCGTCTGCACCGGGCGCGTCGTCTCGGAGCCCTCGCCGTCGTCTTCGATCGCGACCGGCGTCGACGGTTGCGCGGCCATCGGCGCGAGCACGGCGTTCGCTTCGTCGGTGCCGAGCGGCGCCGAGCGCGGGCGCGAAGGCACCGGCGGCGGCAGCGGTGGCAACGTCGATTGCGCCGGCACCTGCGGTGACGCGTTCCCCTCCGGAGGACGTCGCGGCAGCGCAGGTAACGGCGGCGGCCGCACGGGGCGGTCGCTCGGAGGCGGCTCGGCCATCGGTGGACGATGGTAACAGGGCTAACGCGCAAAACGCCACTCGGGGGCGCGCAGGAGCCCACGTAGGCCCCCGAGCCCCTACATAGGTTTCTCACGCGAGGTTCACCGACGGCTATCCGCGGTTCGTTTGACCCGATTGATCGCGCACGGCTATCCTGACGCAGGGATGTCTGCGTCCACTCCGCGTGCAGTATGTGTCACGACGAGCACACCGCTCCGTCGGACCTTGCGCCGGACGTTGAACGCGGTCGGCTCCGACGTCGAGTTCCAGGACGCGGTCAACGGCTCCGAGGACAGCGCGTCGATCGTCTTCATCGATCAAGCGACGCGTCGCGCGCTCTCGCCCGATTCGATCGACAAGCTGACCAAGCTGGTCGTGCTCGGCGATTCGCTCGAGGACGAAGAGGTCGTCGAGCTGTTGCGCCGGCGCGGCGTCAGCCACGTGATCAGCGACGCCGACGATCCCGACGACACCGAGCTCGTCGTCACGTCGGTCAAGCTGCTGTCGGGCGATCTGTTCGGCCTCGAGAAGTATCTGTCGTGGGGCGTGAAGGTGATCGACAAGTCGATCTCGACCTACGAAGACAAGCGCGAGGCGCTCGCCGCGGTCACCGCGCAGGCTCGCGAGGCCGGCGCGCGGCGCCCGTTGATCGCGCGCATCGAGAGCGTCGTCGACGAGCTGCTCATGAACGCGATGTACGACGCGCCGGCGGCGGCGCGCGGTGACAAGCACGGCGATCGCCTCGAGCCGCAGGGCGAGGCGAAGGCGCTGCTCCGCTGGGCGAGCGACGGCCGCTACTTCGCGGTCAGCGTGCAGGACGATTTCGGCGAGCTGCACAAGGAGACGATCCTCGATCACCTCGTGCGCGCGCGCGCCGAGCGCGGTCGCCCGCGATCGTCGGACGAGGTCGGCGGCGCGGGGCTCGGGCTCTACTTCATCCTGTCGTCGGTGACGCGCTTCATCGCGAACATCGAGCCGGGCAAGAAGACCGAGGTCGTGTGTCTGTTCGATCTGAAGCAGACGGGACGCGACGCGGATCTCTGCGCCCGGTCGCTGCACGTCTTCGGACGCTAGCTCAGTCTTCTTCGGCCGCGAGCGCGCGTGAGCCGAGCAAGATCGAGAGCGCGACGGCGGAGGCGATCGTCGCCGCGGCGATCGGCGCGCGGACGATCACGGGCGTCGCGCCGAGGCCGACGTAGACGACGAGCCAGGACGCGTACCAGAGGCGCTTGGCGCGGGTGAGATCGGCGCGCGCGAACGGCAAGGACGAGATCGTGACGGGCCGCTCGATCGGATCGCGGGTGAGCCGGCGCGCGAGCGCGGCGGCGTAGAGCGACATCGCGCCGGCGAGCGCGGTCGCCCACGCGACGAGCGAGTCGGGGCGCGCGGCGGCGAGGATCCACAGCGCGATCGTGCCGAGCGCGCCGGCGACGAACGCGAGCGGGTAGCGGCGGCGCATCAGGCGCGCGTCCTTGGCGTGGACGAGGCGCGCGCGCGGATTCAAGAGGCGCGCGAAGAGACGCTCGAGCGACGTCGGCGGATGGATCTCGAGGTGCGCGAGCTGCTGGCGATCGAGCGCGACGACCTCGCGCAAGGCGTTCGGCATCAGGCGGGGAGCCGCGCGCAGCGCCGCGACGCCCGCGACGATCGACACGATCGCGATCACCCCGACGACGATCGATCCCGGGCCGATCGCGGTCTGCGCGCGACCGTCGAGCCACGGCACGCACAGGAACCCGACGATCACGGTCGCCGACATCGCGAAGCCGGGGATCGCGCCGAGCATCTCGCTGCGGCGCCCGGGCACCGGCATGCCGGCCTTGCGCGCGGCCATCGCGACCGCGGGCGGGATCGCGACCAGCGTGCCGCCGACCAGCGCCGCGGCCGGCACGAGGAACCCGGATGCGCACGCGAACGCGCCGAGCCAGGCGCCGTCGCGGAGCGCGACCTCGCGCGGGAAGAACCCGAGCGACGGCGCACAGACGATCACCGCGTGCAAGGTCACGCGGATCGATCGCACGAGCGCGACCGTGAACAGCGCCTCGCCGGGGATCGGCAGGCGCGAGACGATCGCCGCGTCGTGGCGCCACCACAGGCGCGCGGGCGCGCCGATCATCACCGCGCACATGAGGACGACGACGGCGGCGAGCCACGCGCGACTGGCGCCGAGCGGATCGACGTCGATGCGCCACGCGATCAACGCGGTGAGCACCGCGCTCGCGAGCACCGCGACCAACCACGGCGAGACCGTGCGGCGTCGCGCGTCGTCGAGATCGCCCCACCGTAGGAGGGCGCGCGCGTTCACGTCGGGCCCCGGTCGGCCACGAGAGAAACATAGAGGTCTTCGAGCGCGCCGGGCCCGTTCGCGAGCAGCGCCTCGAGCTCCGCGCCCGCGCGATCCGCGACGAGCTTCCCCTGATCCATGATCAAGACGCGCTGGCACAAGCGCTCGGCGACGCCGAGCAGGTGCGTCGACATCAGGACCGCCGCGCCGCGCTCCGCCGCCGCCGACACCGCCGCGCGCGCCGCGCGCGCCGCGTGCGGATCGAGGCCGTTGAGCGTCTCGTCGAGCAAGACGACGTCGACGCCGCCGATCAGCGCCGCCGCCAAGCCGACGCGCTGCCGCATCCCGAACGACAGCTCGCGACACGGACGATGCGCGATGCCCGCGAGCCCGAGCGAATCCAAGAGCGGCTTCACGCCGTCGGAAGATCCGCGCGCCTCGCCGACGAAGCCGACGTGCTCCTCGACGGTGAAGAACTCGTAGAGCCCGGGCGGCTGATCGGCGAACCCGATCTTCTGCTTCGCCTCGAGCGCGCGCGACGCGAGATCGATCCCGCCGATCGCGATCGTGCCGCGCGTCGGCGTCACCGCGCCCGCGAGCGCGAGCAGCGACGTCGACTTGCCCGCGCCGTTGGGTCCGAGCAGCGCGACGACTTCCCCGCGCGCGAGCGTGAGCGACACGCCGTCGACCGCGACGCGCTTCCCGTAGTGAACGACGAGCTCCTCGACGACGAGCGCAGCGCTATCCGATGGCACGGCTCACCACGTATACACCACGACGTACACGACCTTCGCCTTGCCGCGCGCGGGCACGCTCGTGCGCATCGCGATCTGCTGCGGCCCTTCCTTCTTGGCGTCGTCCGTCGAGTAATACGGCACGTTCCACGTCAGCCCGCGATACAAGTGCTCGCGCACGAGCACGCTCGCGGCGTGATCGCCCTTGTTCTCGATCGCGATCTCGAACTCTTCGACCAGCCGCTTGGCGCGCGCGTCGATGGTGAACTCGATCCGCGTGCGCGACGCGGTGACGTCGGGCGCGCGCCCGATCGCGACCGTGGTCGCCGCGCCCGCCGCGCTGCGCAGCTGGCCTTGCCCGCGCAGGCGCAGCGTGCCATCGGCGCCGCGCTCGACGAGCCGCACGGTGCCGGAGGGCAGCGCGCCCGCGCCGTCGCCGAGATCGATCTCCTCGCTCTCCGCGACCGCGGTCACCGGCTTGCCGGCGCCGTAGCCCTCGGCCTGGATCGGCACGTGGCCGCCGGCGTCGAACTGCGTGCCGATCGGATCGTAGACGAGCAGCGATCGCACCTCGACCGGCCGCTCGCCGCCGACCAGATCGACCGCGATCTCGCCGACGCCGACGTCGATCGGCTCCGCCACCGGCGTGGAGCTGGTCTGATCCGCTTCGGCGCGCGCGATCGCCTGCGCGACCGCGCCCGCACCGTCGCCGAGCGTCTCGTCGATCAGCGTGATCCGCGACGCGCCGAGCGCGACGCCCGCGCGGTTGTCGACGATCAGCGATCCGTGCAACAAGCCGCGCGCCTCGCCGCCGATCAGCGTGTAGGTCGCGCGCCAGCTCATCGCCTGCGTCACGTAGACGACGTCGAGCGGATATCGGCCGGCGCGCGCCGCCTCGACGCGCGCGCGCACCTGCGCGCCGGTCTTCGCGCTCGCGAACGAGATCGCCGGCGGATCGATCAGGTGCAGCGCGGTGCCGTCGTCGATCACCCACACGCCGCTCTCCGATCGCACGACGCCCTTGACGTCGAGCGCGCCGAGCTGCGCGCGCGCGTCGGTGCCGATCGCGATCTCGGGCCCGCCGTGCGCGACCTCGGGCACGTTCGCGCCCGCGCCCGCCGAGACGATCACGTCCTCGGGCCGCACGTCGTCGGGGATCGCGACGTCGACGTTGATCGAGCCCTTCGTGATCTCGACCCAGCGGCGATCGCGGATCAGCGCGCCGTCGCGATACAAGACGATCGCGACGTCGCGATCCGCGTGCGCGGCGACCGGCGCGTGCGCCGCCGGCGCCGCCGAGCCGCACGCCGCGAGCGCGACGAGCAGGTACTTCACCACGAGTAGACGACCGCGTACGTGAGCGTCTTCGATCCGCCCGCGGGCACGCGCACGCGATACTCCTGCACCTGCGCGCCCGCGCGCGTCCCCTTCTCGTCCTCGGCTTCGATCTTCCACTGCGGCCACCGGTACATGAACACGCGCAAGACCGCGTCGGTTGCGGCCTTGCCGTGGTTCTCGAGCTTGACCTCGACGCGCTCGTGCAGCTGGCGCGCGCGATCGTCGAAGCGACAATCGACCTGCTTCGCCTCGCTCGAGACGTCCGGCGCGTTCGCGAGCCGGATCCGCGCGGTCTGCGTCGCGGCGTTCACGCGCAGCGTGTCCTCGCCGCCGACCTCGAGCCTGTCGCCGTTCTTGCGGAGCAGGCGCACGCGTCCTTCGGGCAACCCTTGCGTGCCCGGCGTGTCGACCTCGAGCGCGACGTCGGCCTTCGCGCCCTGCCCCGGCGCCGCGTACGCGTAGCACTCCTGCGCCGGATACGCCTGGTACTGCGCCGATTGATCGGGCACCGGCTCGACGACGATCACCTTGCGCGAGCTCGCCGCCTTCTTGGCCGGCATCAGCTCGACCTGGATCGTCTCGCCGACGCCGACGTGCACGCGGCGCGGCACCTTGAAGCTCGCCTGCGTCGTCGCGCGCGCGGGCGCGCCCGGCACCGGCGTCTCGGTCGCGTCGCCGGACGCGAGCGTCAGCTCGACGTCCTTCCACTCGGCGCCGGTGCCGTTCGAGACGGTCGCCCACGCCGAGAAATCGACCGTGCCCTTCGACTCGTCGTACACCGCGCTGTAGTCGGGCTCCCACGAGAGGCCGTCGGTGCGATACGAGACCTCGATCGGCTGCGGGCCCGGCTTCTGCGCGGTCACGCGCCACACCAGCGTCGGTTGATCGAGCACCGGTTGATCGATCGGCAGCTTGATGTCGATCACGTGCTCGCCGCGCCGCAGGATCTCGACCGCGACGTCCTTGCCGCTGCCGACCTCGACGACCAGCGTCTCGCTGTCGAACGCGCGCAGGATGCCGCTCACCTCGCCGCGATCGGTGACGACCGTGATCGACTTGCCGATGCGACGCCCGAGCAGCGCGTCGGGCGTCGCGCCGCCCGCGATCATGCGCTGCTCGACGACCGCGGTGCCGCCCGGATCGCTCGCGCTGCGGAGCTGCACCGTGCCCGCGTCGATCATCGTCGACACGCCGGGCAGGCGCAGCTCGCCGTTCGCGGGCACATCCATGGTTCGCCGCTCGACGACGTACGCGCCGCTCGTCGTGCCGGTGTATCCGCCGTAGCCGACGCCGCCGCCGCGCCACACCGTGATCGACGTGCCGTCGGGCGTCGTGCCCGCGCCGGCGACGGCGTGCCCTGCATACGCGCCGATCCCGACGGCCGCGCCCGCGACGGCTACGCGAAGCCATGTCTGCATGCGTCGATGATAGCAGCCGGGGCCCGCCCAATCCGGTCCGGCCTCGGTCTATAGTCGTGCCGTGGCGGTGGCAACCTTCTCGGGATTTGCGTCGCCGTTGCGCGGCCTCTCGCCGTTCACCGAGGCGGAGCGCGACGTCTTCTTCGGACGCGACCACGACCGCGGCGAGCTCGCGCGCATGGTCACGGGCGAAGGATTTCGCGCAGGTCTCCTCTACGGCGAGACGGGAGTCGGCAAGACGTCGCTGCTCCGCGCCGGCCTCGTGCCGCACCTGCGCGATCACGGCGTGATCGTCGTCGTGTGCGAGGACAACGCGGCGCCGTCGGAGTCGCTCGCCGCCGGCCTCGCGACCGCGGGCCACACGCCGAACCGCGGCGAGGCGCCGTCGGCGTTCCTGTCGCGCGCGGTGTCGTCGGCCTTGCCCGGCCAGCAGTTCGTCTTCGTGATCGACGACGCCGATCAGCTCTGCTTCGACGACGCGCGCATCGCGGAGATCGCCGACATCTTCGCGCGCGTCGTCACCCGCAGCGCCGGCCGCGCGCGCTTCTTGTTCTCGTGCGCCGCCGAGAAGATGCACGCGCTCGGTCACCTCGAGAAGCGGACCGGCTCGCTGTTCCCGCCCAACGCGCGCTACGAGCTCATGCGGATGGCCGCGCACGACGCGGCGCAGACGCTCGACAAGGTGCTGTCGCTCGCCGGCGTCACCGCCGACGCGCAGCTGTGCGACTCGGTGATCGCCGGCATCGGCCGCGGCGGTCCGGTGCTGTGCGCGGATCTCCAGCTCGCGGCGCTCGCGTTGCGCGAGCTCGGGATCTCGTCGTCAGGCGCGCTCGCCGACGCGGGCGGCGCGACCGAGCTGCCGTGGGCGTGGCTCCAGGCCGCGTGCAAGGCGACCGGCAACGAGCGCAGCGGCCTGCGCATCCTCGCCGAGCTCGCGTCCGAAGGCGCGCCGCCGCGGTCGTCTTCGTTCGTCGCCGAGCGGCTCGGCCTCGACGAGCGTTGGACCTCGACCGCGCTCGATCTGCTCGATCAGAAGAGCGTCGTGCGGCGCGCGCCGGGGAACGACGGCTACACGATCCGTCACGAGCTGCTCGCGCCGCGCGTGCGCGAATTGACCGCGCCCGCGCGCGCCGCCGCGCGCCGCGCGTACGATCTGCTCGGCTCGAAGGCCGCGAGCGGGGAGCGGCTGTCGTTCCGCGAATTGCGCGCGCTCAAGGCCGAGGGCATCGCACCGGTCACGCCCGAGGAGAAATCGGTCGTCGATCGATCGAAGCGCTTCTACGTGACGATCGCGGGCGCGATCGCCGCGGCGCCGATCGTCATCTTGATCCTGATCTGGTTCTCGATGCGCGGTCACTACTACTTCGACGTCGAGCACCGCGCCGCGGGCGGGCGCATCGTCGTGAAGTCGGGACGGCCGGGGCTGCGCTCGTTCTTCTGGCTGCCCGGCGGGTTCGGGCACGTCGTCGCCGACACCGGCCTGTCGCGCTCGATGATCAAGCCCGACGCGTGGAACGACATCGATCGCCACGCGCTCGGCGGCAGCGGCGACGCGTGGGCCGACGAGCTCGCGACGATCCTCACGCCGCAGCTCGCGGGGCTCACCAAGTACGCGACCGGCGACGATCACGCGATCGAGGCGCTCCGAAAAGACGCCAAGACGCCCGACGATCTCGCGGAGCTCTTGGTCGGCGTGCAGCCGATCGCGCGCGGCACGCCGGCCGAGGTCGCGATCGTCGAGGAGGCGCTCGACACGCCCGCGCCCGCGGTGCAGCAGGCGGCGGTCGCGGTCGCCGGCGCGGCGGCGCAGCGCAAGGGCGGCGTCTACGACGACACGCTGATCAAGGCGCTGACGTCGAAGGACGGCGAGCTGCGCCACATCGCCTTCACCGCGGTGCGCAAGCTCGGCGACGAGCGCGCGCACGCGCTGTTCACCTCCGCCTTGTCGAAGGATCCCGATCCGGCGGCGCGCCGCGAGCTGCTCACCGAGGTCGCGAGCAGCGTGCCCGACGAGAAGCCGTCGCCGTCGGCGGCGGTCAGCGTGCTCGGCTCACCGGATTCGTCGCAGGCGCTGCGCGACAAGGCCAAGGATCAGCTCGCGCGCTCGTTCGCGACCGATCCGGCCGGCGCGGCCGCCGCGGCCGCGGGCTTGGCCGCCGACGAGCGCGCGCCCGCCGAGATGCGCGTGTTCGCGATCGGGCTCTTGCTCGACGCCGACGAGCTGCCGACCTCGGACGCGATCGCGAACGCCGCGCGCGCCGCCGTCAACACCAAGGTCGAGGCGGTGCGCGCCGCCGCGCTGCCGCTGTACGCGCGCGTCGATCCGTCGCACGCGACGCCCGATCTCAACGCGATGCTCGACGACAAGAAGGCGGGCAAGCCGATGCGCGTCGCGATGGCGATCGCGTGGGGCGAGGTCGCGCGCGGCAAGGATCGCGCGATCGCGCAGGACTCGCTCGAGAAGCTGATCAAGGACGACTCGCCCGACGTGCGCGCCGCCGCGGCGTCGGCGTACGGCAAGGTCGGGCGCGCGTCGCAAGAGGCGCTGATCAAGATGGTGAAGAACGAGCGCAGCGACGTCGCGATCGGCGCCGCCGAGGGCCTGGCGAACTCCGCCGACGCCGGCGGCAACCCGAGCCAGGCCGTCGACGGGATCGCGCAGCTGTGGAAGCAGAAGGGCAAGGCGCGCCGCGACGCCGCCCGCATCTTCGCGCGCCTCGCCAAGAAGAAGCCGCAGGCGGTGATGGAGTACTTGAACGGCGCCGCGCACAACCCGGAGGACGCGGGGCTCCACCCGATCGGCGTCGAGGGGCTGTGCAACGCGATCAACGCCGGCTACGCGGCGGCGCGCGCGCAGCTCGCGCGCGTCACCGACGATCCGAGCGCCGACGTGCGCCGCCTGGTCATGCGCTGCGTCGCCGACGGTCCCGATCCCGCGAAGAACGCGGTCGCGATCGCGGCGCGGCTCGTGAAGGATCCCGACGCGGCGATCCGCGCCGAGGCCGCGCGCGTGCTCGCGATGAGCGCCGATCGCGGCGGCAAGCTGTCGGGCGGCGTCGGCGACGCGCTGGTCGCGCTCGTCGACGACGGCGATCGCGACGTGCGCATCATCGCGGTCCGCGCGATCGCCGGGCTCGGCAAGAGCGCGCCCGCCGCGGCGGCCGGCGCCTTCGCGCACGCGTTCGATCGCGCCGACGACGGCGAGAAGCTCGCGCTCTTGCGCGCCGCGCGCGCGATCAACGATCCGGATCTGGTCGAGCGCGCGATCGCGGATCCGTCGCCGAACGTGCGCATCGAGGCGGTCGAGACCGCGATCGCGACCGGCGCGCGCGCCGCCGGCACGGTGTCGACCGCGCTCGCCGACGCCGATCCGCAGGTGCGGCGCGCCGCGCTCGCGTCGCTCGCCGAGCATCCCGACAAGCTCGAGCCCGCCGCGATCGAGCGCGCGCTCGCGCTCGCGGTCCGCGATCCCGATCCCGAGCTGTCGCAGCTCGCGCTCACCACGCTCGCCAAGGTCGGCGCGAAGGACGCGGTCGCCGCGCGCCTCGGTCACGCGCTCGCGTCGCGCGTCGAGCGCGAGCGCGCCCAGGCCGCCGCCGCCGCGATCGGCCTCGTCGATCGCGACGCGCAGATGGCGCAGCAGCTGCTCGCGCCGCTCGCCGACGATCCGTCGCACGACGTCCGCGTCGCGCTGCTCCCTTCGCTCGCCGCGGCCTACGCGAAGACCAACTCGCCCGAGCAGCTCGCCGCGATGCTCGACAGCGCCGAGACCGACGCCGGCCGCCGCCTGATCGCGACCGCGGCGTTCCTGATCCTCGCGCGCACCGAGGCAGGCAAGAGCGCCGCCGAGACCTCGCTCGCGAACATCGCCAAGAGCGGCCCGCCGCTAGCCGCTCGCAGCGCGAAGCTCGCGCTCGGCCTGCTCGCCTCGAACGCCGACGGCATCGCGTTCCTGCAGCAGCTCGTGCCGTGACGCGCGCTACTTCGACGCGGTCACGACGACCGTCGTCGTGATGCCGCCGCGGACCCAGAACTTGCCGTTCACCGTGATCGTGCGCGGCGAGAGCGCGGCGACCAGGTCGTCGCAGATCTGGTTGGTGACCGCTTCGTGGAACGCGCCTTCGTCGCGGTAGCTCCACAGGTAGAGCTTGAGCGACTTGAGCTCCACGCACAGCGCGTCGGGGACGTACTCGATCGTGATCGTCGCGAAGTCGGGCTGCCCGGTCATGGGGCACAGGCACGTGAACTCCGGGCAATCGAAGTGGATCGCGTAGTCGCGTCCCGGCCGCGGATTCGGGAACGTCTCGAGCTGTTTGGACGGGCGCGTCGACATGCCGCGCTAGGTATCAGACTCCGGAAGACTGGCCAAGCTCGTCGACATCACGTACTATCTTCTTGCGACACTCGTCGCCAAGAGCACCACGCGATGCCATGTCGACACCGCGCCGGGTGGTCTTCGAAATGGGCGAAACGCCCATCATGAAGGCCCAGCCCACGGGAGCCGCTGCAATGTTGCTGGCGGGCCGTCCGCTGGGCTCTGGCATTTGCCAGGGGAGGAAGAAGAGACATGAAATGTAACAGTCGTAGCCCGAAGGAGTGGCTGGACTAGCCTCCTCTTTGAAAACGGCTACAAAGACGGGCCCCGAAAGGGGCCCGTCTCCTTTTCGGCCTTCCGAAAAACGTCAGAACGAAAAAACGCGCCGCGCCCGGATCGGGAGCGACGCGTTCGCGGCGAAGAGCTCGAGCGTCTAGAACGTGAAGATCTGGCCGGGAGTCGGCTCGGCCGGCGCCTTCGGCTCTTGCTCGACGGGGCGCGGCTTGATGATCGGCGGCGGCGGCTCGACGGCGAACCGCGCCGCGGCGGAGGTCATCACGGCTTCGCGGCGAGGCGCCGGCGGCGGCGGCGAGAACGGAGCCGGCCGCACGGGCGCCTGCGTGATCGGACGCGTCGGCTGCGCGCCGAGGAACGAGGGGCGCGGGGTCAGCTGCACGGTGGTCGGGGCCGGCGCGCCCGGCGCGGCGCCGGCGTCGTCGAGCTTCTCGTTGATGCCGCTCTCGACGAACTGGCTCATCGAAATCCCGCTGGTCTCACAGAACGCCTTGAGTCGCTCGTAGGCGTTCCGACTCACGCTGATGCTCCGCCGAGTCTGCTTCTTCGCCATGGTGATGTCCTTACGCTACGGGTGGGGGGTCGTCAAGGCATTCCTACTAGGCCTAGAGTTCCCGTCCCCAACGCAGAACACACTACAGCCCCGGTCTGACAACGCTATCGATTCAGCCAGTTCACGGGCGCGCGAAGGACCTCCAAGAGCTCCGCTTCGCGGGCGCCGGGCGGCTTCACGTCGTAGTCCCACCGCACCTCGGGCGGCAGCGACATGAGGATCGATTCGATGCGGCCGCCGGTCTTGAGGCCGAACGTCGTGCCGCGATCGTAGAGCAGGTTGAACTCGACGTAGCGCCCGCGCCGCTGCAGCTGCCAGCGCTTCTCGGCCTCGCCGAACGCCTCGTCGCGGCGGCGCAGGACGATCGGCACGTACGCCTTCACGAACGCCGCGCCCGCGTCGCGCGCGAACGCGAACACGTCCTCGGGATCGTGATCGGGCGCGCCCAGGTAGTCGAAGAAGATGCCGCCGACGCCGCGCGTCTCGCCGCGATGCGGGAGGAAGAAGTACTCGTCGCACCACTTCTTGAACTTCGCGTAGTCGGCGATCGGCGCGTGGCGATCGCACGCGTCGGCGAGCGCGCGGTGGAAATGCGCCGCGTCCTCGCGCTCGAGGTAGTACGGCGTGAGGTCGGCGCCGCCGCCGAACCAGACCTTCCCGCCCTTCTCGAGACAGCGGAAGTTCGCGTGCGTGGTCGGCACCCGCGGCGAGCGCGGATGCAAGACCAGCGAGACGCCGGTCGCGCGGAACGTGCGCCCCTCGCCGGGCAGCTGCTTCGCGAACTCGGGCGACAGCTCGCCGCCGACGTTCGACCAGTTCACGCCGGCCTTCTCGAACACGGCGCCGCCCTCGAGCACGCGCGCGACGCCGCCGCCTCCGCCCTCGCGCGTCCACGCGTCGGCGCCGAAGACGGCCGAGCCATCCGCGCCTGCGAGCGCGTCGCAGATCTCCGTCTGCAGCGCGCGGAAATGTTCGGCCGCACGATCGAACAGGCCTTCCACGACGCGCATGGTAGCATCGGCGTTCGATCGGCATGCGGGGCTTGATCCGACTGGTGCGCGCGTCCGTCTTGTTCGGGCGGATCTTCTTCGCGTACCTGTGGCACGCGTCGTGGGCGCGGCTGTGGCCGTCGCGCTACGACACGCGCGAGTCGTGGAAGAAGGTCCACGCGCGCAACGCGAAGCGCCTCTACAACGGCTTCATCAAGCTGCGCGGCGTCTACATCAAGCTCGGCCAGATCCTCTCGATCATGGGGACGTTCCTGCCGCGCGCGATCACCGAGCAGATGGAAGGCCTGCAGGACGAGGTGCCCGCGCAGCCCTATCACACGATCGCGGCGAGCTTCAAAAAGGCGTTCGGCAAGATGCCGAAGGAGGTCTTCCCCGAGTTCAACGAGAAGCCGATCGCGGCGGCGTCGCTCGGGCAGGTGCACGAAGCGCGCGGGCCCGAGGGCCAGCGCCTCGCGGTGAAGATCCTCTATCCGAACGTCGCGACCATCATCCGCGTCGACATGCGCGTGCTCGGCTGGGCGATCAAGCTCTACCGCCAGATCGTGCCGATCAACCAGATCGAGCGCGTGCACGAGCAGCTCGACGACATGCTGCGCCGCGAGACCGATCTCGCGAACGAGGCGAAGTGCATCGAGCGCATGGGCGCCAACTTCAAGGGCGACCCCGACGTGCTGTTCCCGCGCGTCTATCACGACTGGACGTGCGAGACGGTGCTCACGATGTCCTTCATGGACGGCGTGAAGATCTCGAAGAAGGACGCGCTCGCCAACCTCGGCCTCGATCCCTACGACGTCGCCAAGAAGCTGACGCAGGTCTTCTACAAGCAGCTCTTCCTCGACAAGTTCTTCCACGCCGATCCGCACCCCGGGAACTGGTTCGTGCAGAAGGGCCCCGACGGCCAGGTGCGCATCGTCGTGCTCGATCTCGGCTCGGCGAGCGAGGTGCGCGACGACCTCGCCGACGGGATGATCGACATCCTGCAGGGCCTCATGACGCGCAACGATGATCTGGTCGTGCGCGGGATCGAGACGATGGGCTTCGTCGCCGAGGGCGGCGATCGCGCGCTGCTCGAGCGCACGGTGCGCAAGTACTTCGAGAAGCTCCTCTCGCTCAACATCACCGACTTCGGCAAGATCGGGCCCGAGACCGCGCAGCGGCTCGCCGATCCGGAAGTGCGGCGCGAAGAGCTGCGCGAGCTGATGAAGTCGATCGCGTATCCCGAGGGCTGGTTCTACGTCGAGCGCGCCTCGGTGATCATGTTCGGCTTGTGTGGCCAGTTGGCCCCCAAGCTCAACACGGTGCAGGTCGGGTTCCCCTACGTCATGCAGTTCCTCGCGGCGCAGCAGCAGAAGCGCAGCGCGGCGAAGGCTGCTGAAGCGACGCTGAACTAGCCGCCGTGGCCGACGTCTGGCTGTTCGGCTACGGGTCGCTGATCTGGCGCCCGGGCTTCGGCTTCGCCGAGCGCCGGCGCGCGACCGCGCTCGGATGGGCGCGCCGGCTGTGGCAGCGCTCGACCGATCATCGCGGCACCGCGGACGCGCCCGGACGCGTCGCGACGATGGTGCCGATCGAGCACGCGACGTGCGTCGGCGCGGCGTATCGCATCTTCGCGCGCGACTCCGCGCGGATCCTGGCCGAGCTCGACGTGCGCGAGCAGCAGGGCTACGACCGCGTGACGCTCGACGTCGTCCTCGACGACGGGTCGCACGTCACTGCGCTGACGTACCTCGCGCCGTCGTCGAATCCGTACTTCGTCGCGCGCGAGCGCGCCGAGGAGATCGCCGCGATCGTGCGCGTCGCGCGCGGCCCGAGCGGCGCGAACCTCGACTACGTTCGCCACCTGCAGGCCGCGCTGCGCGATCTCGACGCGCACGACGAGCACCTCGACGAGATCGTGCGGCTCGCCGAAGAAGCGTGACTACGGCAGCGGGCGGACCATGCGGATCGCGCGCTGTCCGCCCGCGTAGCGCCCGGGCGGAACGTTCGCCTTCCGGAAGCCGTGCTTGAGATACATCTTCTGCCCGACCACGTTGTCGTGCGCGACCGTGAGGCGCAGCTCCTCGATCGCGTGCTGCGGGCCGACGCGCGACGCGACGCCGATCACGTGCGTGAGCAGCGCGGCGCCGATGCCGCGCCGCTGGTACGCGGGATCGACGCCGAGCGCGAGCAAGTCGGCGACCGACGATCCATCTTCGTCGGGATAGAAGCCGAGCATCGCGAAGCCGCGGCGGCGATCGCGCTCGGCCTCGACCCACGCGAGCACGCCGGGCTGATCGAGCCACGACGGCAAGATCTGGCGATAATCGCCGAGATCGAGATAGACCAGCGCGCCCATGCTGACGATCCACGCGTGATCGTCGCGCGTCGCGCGCCGGATGCGCGCGTTGGTCTCGTCACTCGGCCGGCGGACCGCGACCATGTCCTCGGGTCCACCTTACCGCGTCACGGGCCTTGGCGAGAGGTCACCGTCTGCTCGGCCGGAGAGGCCGGTCGCTGCGGTGTCCGCGCGGGCAGCGGCGCCGCGCGCTCGGCGCGCATCGCGCTCGCGAGCACCGGGGTCGTCCCGTCACCGGCCGGCGCCTGCTGCGGCACCTGACGCGCCGCGAGCTCGCGCAGCGTGTAACGCCCCGGCGAGGTACGGATGAAGATCGAGCCTTCGCCCTTCTTCTTGAGGTCCATGGAGAGGTCGCGCGCCACCACGGTATCGGGCGTCTTCGACTTGCTCGGAAGGCGACTGCCCGCATGCTCGACGATCTCCCGAACCGACATCGGGACGTTGGTCTCGCGCAGGATCTCCTCCACCACTGCAAGCGTACTCATCTCGTCGTTCCTCCCCAGGGATCGTGCGTCGGCCTTCTCGTCGACGTTGGCGATCCCCCCGTTGGGCTCTTCACCGTGGACGGGGTCATCCTAGCGCCGTCCTCGTCCCGAACCAGTCTTGACATCATTTTTTTTCAGCGAGTCGCCAACGTGCGGCGTCGCGCTTCGATCTCAGTTGAAATTTTTTCGGTCAGTGCTCCGTCGCACGTGCGACTTTCCGCCCCACTCGGAGGGACTCATGCAATTCGCCCAGATCTTCTCGTTCCTGATGGCGCTGTCGGGATTCGGCATCGACCAGAACCCCAAAGCGGCGACCGCCGACCAAGTGCTCGAGCACAGCGTCGACGACGCCGACTTGATCGTGCACCTCGACGTCGCGGCGATCGCGCCGCGTAACTTCAAGGCGCTGACCGACCTGCCCAACGATCCTTCCGTCAAAGCGAACAAAGATCTGCTCGCGATGACCAAGCAGATCGTGGCCGAGGCCAACCAGGGCCGCGCGATGGTGAAGTCGACGATCGGCTTCGATCCGGTCAGCGACCTGACGTCGATCACGATGTTCGCGAAGTTCAAGGCGGGCAGCGACAAGCCCGACGTGCTGGTCGAGGTGCGCGGCACGATTCCCTCGACCGTCCTCGACAACATCGGCAAGGCGACCGGCGCGAAGCCCGACAAGAACGGCATCGCCCTGCCCGACCCGGCGTATTACCTCGGCATCGCGAAGAACGGCTCGCTCCTGGTCGGCACGACCGCGTGGGTCAAGGCGCGCATCGCCGACAACTGGAAGGCGCCGGCGCGCGCCGCGAATTCGAAGATGGCGAAGGTCGCCGCGATCCTCGACGAGAAGCCGTTCCTCGCCTACGCGATCATGCCGTCGCCCGGCTTGCTCAAGATGGCGGAGAAGGAGCACGGCAAGAACGCGTTCACGGCGATGCTCGGCGACATGGACGTCGCGGTGGGAGCGCTGCGCGCCGACGGCCTCGTGTGGGCGAGCTACTCCAAGTCGTCGAAGGGCTACGACCGCGCCGCGATGGCGGCCGACGGCGCGATCGATCTCATGCGCGCGTTCCAGATCGCGCCGCGCGGGCTCGCCAAGATCTTCGTCGCGTACGTCGATGTCTATGCGGGCCAGTCGAAGGAGATCGACGAGCTGATCAAGCACAAGGACGACGTCTTGAAGATCGTCGATCAGTACAGCGGCGACGGTCAGTTCAAGGCGCAGATCGACAAGGACCCGAAGGCCAAGTCGGTCGTCGTGCACGCGATCGGCAAGAAGCTGTCCGACGTGCTGCCGCTCGGGCTCGTGATCCCGCTCGGCGTCACCGGCGCGCTCGTCGCGGGTCGCGCGAAGGCGGACATGCCCGCGGTGCCCGCCGACGTGAAGCCGGCGAAGGCGAAGGCGCACTGATCAGTGATCAGAGCTGGACGAGCTCGCGGATCATCGTGAGGTCCTCGAAGACCTCCGCGCTCTCGCTCTCGAGCGGCGCCTCTTCGATCGTGATCTCGAGGATCATGTCGTCGTCGATGGGCAGCTCGTCCCCGGTCATCCTGAGCGAAGTCGAAGGATCGGCGCGGCGCTGGCCGACGCGCCGCTCGTAGCGGAACACCCGCGTGTCGGGCTTGCCGATGCGTCGCTCGCGCGTGCGGCGCTCGCGCTCGAGCGCGTCCTTGAGCTCGTGCATCGTGGGCGGCACCGCGACGAGCGCGTGGATCTGGCCGTGGCAGTTGAAGCAGACCGGCTGCCACGAGCCAAGCAGCTCGACCGAGCGGAGCACGCGGCGGCGGCGCTCGCCGCAGGTCACGCAGCGCGCGCCGAGCCCGACCGGCCGCGCGTCGACCCACCGGTTGTAGCAGCCCCAGCACCGACCTCGGCGCAGCTCGGAGACCTTCGCGCCGCAAACGTCGCAGTCGAGCACGGTGAAATCTCCCATCGGGTCCTTCGACAGGCTCAGGACCGTAGGCCACGTCGGCGCACGCGGCAACTTTTCTGCTCCCTAGTGGTACCCTGGCGGACCTGTGCCGTCGACGCGCGCGTTGATCCGTGCTCCGTGGTCGGCGTCGAAGATGTCGACGGCGCTGCGCTGCCCGCGCCTCTACCACTTCAAGTACGTCGACAAGGTGCCCGAGCCCGAGGTCATGCCCGAGGCGCGCATCGGCAAGGCGATCCACCTCGCGCTCGAGAAGGTGCTCATGGGCGCGCCCGTCGAGGAGGCGACCGCCGCCGCGCGCGCGGAGCTGCCCGAGGGCGTCGAGCAGCTCCGCTACGACAACCTCGCGACCGGCATCGCGCCGTTCTCGCAGCGCATCGCGCAGTTCCGGCGGCGCCGTCGCGTCGTGCGGCAGTTGATCGAGTTCCAGATCGCGATCCGCGAGGACATGACGACCACGCAGTTCTACGCCGGCGACGCGTTCTATCGCGGCGTGCTCGACTGCGGCTACGTCTTCGACGACGACTCGATCGCGCTCGTCGATCACAAGACCGGCGTGCGCATCCCCGGCACGTCGATCAACGATCAGCTCGACGGCTACGCGGTGCTCGCGCAGTCGTGGCTGCGCACCGCGCGGCGCTTCTGGCTCGGCGTGCACTGGGTCGCCGAGCGCGCCGTCGAGTGGGGCCAGGCGGTCGAGCCCGACGAGCTGCAAGGCCGCCTCTTGCCCGGCCTGCTCGACAACATCGAGGCCGCGGCGCTCGCGATCGACGACGGCCCCAGGACGAACCCGGGGCCGTGGTGCGATCGCTGCTCGTATCGTTCGCTCTGTCCGGCGTCACGCGAGCAGCGCTACGAGCCGGTCTACTACGAAGACGAAGACGACGACTGATCAGTTCGAGAACGTGAGCTTGACGCTGTTGATCGTGCCGACGTCCTCGGCCGCGTTGTCGACGACCTTGAGCGTCCAGGTGCCCTTGCTCGCGGTGCCGGCCTCGCCGGTGGTCAGCGCGTAGGTGTCGACGATGTCGTCGGCCGAGCCGCCGGCCTGATCGACCAGGGTCTTCACCAGGGCGCCGTCGTGGAGCAGCGAGACGGTGAGGTCGCCGCGGTACGTGTGCTTGATGTCGACCGCGACCGAGAGCGACGTGAAGGTGACCGCGCGGTCGACCGCGACGTCGACCGACGCGCCGGCCGGATCGTTGTCGGGGATCGAGGTCGCCGTCGTGTTCTGGAAGCTCGCGCCGGTCGTCGTGCCGCCGCCGCCGTCGGTGCCGCGCGAGAGCTGGAGCAGCATGCGGACCTTGTCGAGATCGACGCCCGGGTTGCGGCCGTAGCTCGAGGTCGAGACCGCCTTCGGCGACCACAGGAAGTCCGGGTGCGAGTCCTTCGACTCCGTGCAGTACTCGCCGCCGATGATCTTGCCGGTCGAGCCGATCTCGAGGATGTAGTGATACGTGTCGGTGCCGATGTTGTCGCGCATGCCGAGCGGCGACGTCGACGGATAGCCTTCGTAGATGTACTGGACGGTGGTCTTCACCTCGTACAGCGACGTCGCCTTCGAGTTCGGCGTATACGTCGAGCCGGTCGCGCCGATGCACGCCATGGCGCGCGACGCGGTGACCTTCTGCTGCATCGAGACGTGGTAGCCGTACACCGGCTGGTTCCAGACCTCGGCGTTCGCGGTGCGATCTTCGATCAGCGCCTGATCGTGGAGGCCGAGGAAGTTGGTGAGGATCACGTGCAGCGCGCCGGCGTTGACGTCCTTGCAGTCGGTGTCGGTCGCGGTGCCGGTCGCGTCGTGGTCGATCGTGGTCGCGTTGCAGCGGCCGCCGAGCATCACGGCGTCGGTCTTGTCGTAGAGCGTGAGCATCAAGGCCTTGATGTCCGAGACCTCGAACTTCTGGCCGTTGTAGGTGACCGCGTGGCGCGGCTCGGGCTCGAGCAGCGACGCCGGGGTCCACGCATGACAGAGGCCCCACCAACCGGCGATGCCGTCGTTGTCATCGCACTCGTCGATCTTGCCGTCCTTGTCGTTGTCGAGGCCGTCGTACATCTCGAGCGCGCCCTGGAACGAGACCGCCTGCCACTTGGCCGCGGGGCCCGCGCACGCGAGGTACTTGTCCCACGCCGCCTTCGCGCCCGAGCCACAACGCGTCGCCGGCTGCGTCGCGCAACCCGCCGCGTTGTTGAACGCCGCGTCGTACTTCTCGAGCGGCGACTTGGTCGACGCGTTCACCCAGCGCGTGTTCGTCGAGCCTTCGACCGTCGGCCAGTAGGTGTCGGCCCAGATCGGCTCGTCACCCGACTGCACCGGGAAACGATCCTTCCACACCGGCTTGTCGAGCTTGCCGTCCTTCGGGAGGCTCGAGAGCTTGTAGGTCAGGTGCGTCGCGAGGTTCGTCGGATCGTTGTCCGCGTTCCACGCGTCGCCCTTGCCACCCGCCGGCGCGTCGTCGATGTCGCCGGGCAGATGGATGTCGTCGTCGGTGGCGCCGTCGGACATGCACGCCGGCAGCGCGCCGAGCGAAAGGAAGGCGAGGAACAGGGAGCTGCGCATCATGCGCGACGCCTAGAGCGAAGCGCGTGCCACGGCGCGCCACGAGGCATTCCGCCCCGTTGCGTGGATCGCGCGCCGGGGACTGTCGTTGCCGTCGCCGGCTAGTGGACCGGCCATTGGTAGATCGAGCTGTCGATCGGTGCGTGGTGAGGAGCATGAGGACACCGCTCGCGTTGGCTTGCTTGGTTGGCTTGGCGGGGTGCGGGAAGACCCCGACGTCGCCCTTCTCCGTCTCGAAGCAGACGGGCCCCGTCGATCCCCATCTGATCTCGATGGAGAGCGACACCACGACCGACCTGGTGCCGGCGGGCTCGCCGGCGGAGCTCGCGATTCGCATCCGCGTGTCGGCGTCGCACGTGGGGACGGAGCATCGGCCGCCGCTCGATCTGGTCCTCTTGCTCGATACGTCGGGATCGATGGAAGGAAAGTCGATCGAGGCGCTGCGCGGCGCCGCGCACGAGCTGATCGAGAAGATGAGCCCGCACGATCACCTCGCGATCGTGACCTTCGATTCGACCGCGCAGGTCGTGATCCCGAGTACAGAGCTAACCAAGGATGCTCGCGTCGCCGCGCTCGACGCGGTCGATCACCTGCGCGCGCGCGGCACGACCGACATGGCGAACGGCCTCGCGCTCGCGCTGCAGCAGGTCGCGCAGGGACGCGTCGCGGGATCGATCGATCGGATCGTGCTGCTCGGCGACGGCGTACCGAACGATCCGGCGCCGCTGCCGTCCTTGGTCGACGCCGCGAAGGGCGCGCGCATCTCGATCACGACGCTCGGCCTCGGCATCGACTTCGACGACGTGATGCTCGGCAAGATCGCGATGGAGACCGGCGGCGTGTACCGCTTCGTCGACAAGCCCGAGGCGGTCGCCGACGTCTTCGATCACGAGCTGACGCGCATGCAGACCGTGGTCGGGCGCAACCTGTATCTCCAGATCCAGCCGGGCCCGGGCGTGACGATCGACGACATGCCGGGGCTGACCTCGTCGGGCGCGGCGCGCTACGCGATGCTCGGCGACCTGGCGTCGGGCGAGACGCGAGATGTCATCGTGCCGGTCCACGTGACGGGCCACCACGACGGCGCGACCGTCGAGCTGGTCGACGCGGTGCTCACGTTCGACGATGCCGCCGGCGGCAGCGGCACGCAGCGCCGCGACGCGTTCGCGTCGGCGAAGGCCTCGGGCGATCCGGACGCGGTCAAGAGCGCGGTCAAGGCCGAGATCGATCTCGCGCGGGCGCGCGCGCGCGCGGCGAGCGCGATCCTGCAGGCGATCGCGTTGGCGCGCGGCGGATCGATCGATCCCGCGAAGGCGCTCCTGGACACGGCGGAGGCCGACGCCAAGAAGGAGGCCGATCGGTTCGAGGATCCCGAGCTGCGCGAGCTGATCGATCAGATCGTGCAGGTGCGCGCGCACCTGCGCGATCTCGTGCAGCAGCAGATCGTCGGCGGCGCGGGCGGCGCCGACCCCGCGAAGATGCCGGCGCCCGAACCGGCGACCGCGTCGCCCGCGACCGAGTTGATCCTGCGCGACGCGCACCAGAAGGCGCAGCGCGTGCTCGATCAGCGCTAAGCGACGCGGTGGGTGAGCGCTTCGTTGCGCGTGACGCGGCGGATGTTGTCGCAGACGATCGCCGCGATGCGCGTGAAGGCTTCCTTGGTCGAGCCGGCGACGTGCGGCAGCGTGACGACGCGCGGATCCTTGTAGAGCGCGTCTTCGGCGTCCCAGGGCTCGGCCCAGAAGACGTCGAGGCCGACGCCGCCGAGCTTGCCGCCGTCGAGCGCGCGCTCGAGCGCGCCGCGATCGATGATCGCGCCGCGCGCCACGTTGATCACGATCGCGCCGGGGCGCATCGCGGCGAACGCGGCGTCGTCGAGCATGCCGCGGGTCGCGGCCGTGAGCGGGCAGTGGATCGAGTAGGCGTCGCACGCGGCGAAGAAGCGCGCGCGCAACGCGGGCGAAGCCGTGGAGTCGAGCGGCTCGACGCGCATGCCGAGCGCGGCGGCGCGTTCGGCGAGCGCGCGGCCGGTGCGGCCCATGCCGATCACGCCGATCGTCTTGCCGGCGAGCTCGACGCCGAGCGGCCCGCCGATCTCGGCGCGCGCGAACGCCTGCTTCGCCGCCGGAAACTTCCGCGCGCACGCGAGCAACAGGAACAGCGCCGCTTCGGCGACCGCGACTTGGTTCGCGCCGGGCGCGTTGCACACCGGGATGCCGCGCGCCTTGGCCGCGGCGAGATCGATGCCCTCGTAGCCGGCGGCGGGCTGCTGGATCAGCACGAGATCCTTCGCGGCCGCGATCGCCGCCGCGTCGATGATCCCATTGGACGGAAGGATCACCGCGGGATTCACCTCGTCGATCGTCTCCGCGAGGCTGCGCTCACGATCCCACACGATCACCTCGTCCGACGGCGCGCCGGCGCGGATGAGATCCACGATCGGCAACCAACCGGACCCGCAGAACAGGATGCGCACGGCGGCGGACGCTAGCATACTGCGCCCATGTCCCTTCGCCTTCCGATCCTCGCGGCGCTCGTCCTCGCATCGGCGAGCGCGCACGCGGCGACGCCGCGCAGCTTCGACGTCGTCACGTTCGCGCCGCCCGACGGCTTCGACGTCGACGACAAGAGCGCCGACCACGTGACGCTGACCGACACCGCGCCCGGCCGCTTCGGCGTGATCGCGATCTACGCGGGACGTCCTGCGACCGGCGACATGACGGTCGACTTCAAGACGCAGTGGACCGAGGTCGTCGAGCACATGATGCAGCCCGACGCGACGCCCGACGCGACGCGCGGCACGATGCCCGGCGGCGCCGCGGTGCTCGCGGGATCGTCGTCGGCGAAGATGGACGGCAAGGACGTCTACGCGCGCCTGTTCGTGATCGACGGCGGCGCGAAGGTCGTGTCGGTGCTCGTGGTGACGAGCGGCGTCGACATCTACGTGCGGTACGAGGACACGATCAACGCGATGCTCGCGACGATGCAGGTGACGAAGACCGCGGTCCCCGCGGCCGCGCCGACGCCGCCGCCCGCGCCGACGCCGCCGCCCGCGAAGCCCGCGGCCGCGGGATCCGGCAAGCCTGCGCCTGCGCCTGCGCCGCCCAAGCCGCCTGCGCCGCCCAAGCCGAAGGCGCCCCCGTACAAGCTCGTCCCGCTTCCGGACGATCCCGCGCTGCCCGACGCGCCGAAGGTCGAGAAGAAGCAGCTGGTCGGTGATTGGCAGCGCTCGAGCGGCACCGCGGCCGACAAGGCCTCTGCGATCTACGGCGACGTCTTCCAGATCAACAACAAGGGCAAGTTCGACTTCAAGTTCATCGGTCACGCGGGCTCGGAGGTGCTGCGCGAGACCGACGGCGGCGGCTACGCCTACAAGGACGGCCGCCTGCTCCTGCTCTTCAACAAGCGCGGCCAGGTCGTGCTGCGCATCGTCGGCTGGACCGACGAGAAGTCGGGCACCACGATGCAGGTGCTCGCCGACGGCCTCCCCGCGACGCAGGGCAACCTGACGATCTTCGGCGAGACCTGGACGCGCGCAAAGGCCAAGGGCCGCGGCAACAAGCACTGACGCCCGTGACTTCGCTCGTACGCCCGAAACGAAATTATCGAGATCTCGATAGCGATATCGGGATCTCGATAATTCGCGGACCGAGAGGGTCGCGTTCGTCGGTAGCAGCGCCACGAAGTCCGGTGCGTGATCAGCCGCCCGAGCAGCTGATCTTGCCCGAGCCGCCGCAGCCGACAGCCTGGGTCTTCGGCGGCGGCGCGCCACCCGCGACGACGCCGAGCGTGTCGGTGGTGAGGGTGTGGATGGTCTGCGTGCGGAGGTCGAGCTTCTTGGTCGGCTTCTTCATGCGCGGTCGACGCGCGCGCTCCGCGCTTGTGACCGTTGTGACTTGCTAGCTCAGCAGAGGAGCGGCGAGGCCATGCAACGGACCATGATGTAGTCGTGCCCGTGTCGCATCACCCGCAGCTTCCCGCGGTCGAGTGACGAACACAGGCAGCGCATGTCGTCACGCGCATCGCTGCTCTGGTCATTGCGAAGCGCGTCGCCTGTGACGAGGCCGATCATCACAGCGAAGAGCACGATGGTGTTCATCGTGCGGTGAGGCAGGCGGCGAGGGACGGCGAACATGATCGAAGGATGCATCGAGGCGGCGCAGCAGATGACATCGTCTCGCGGTGTGACCGCGCCTAGTGACAGACGTAGCGGCCGTGGCTCAGAGAGCAGCGGCCATCGAGCTCGCGCCTGAGCTCCGCTAGGTCGACCGCTTGGAGCCGTTCGCGTTGTCGATCGGAGACGCCGCACGAAGTGCGATCGAGCCTATCGAGCTGCTCGATCATCTCGAGCTGCTTCGCCGCGAGCGCGGCGTCGGCATCGAGCCGCGCGCGCACGAACCGAGTCGCGAACGCCGCCGTGACGCACATGCCGAGCACCAGCCCGATGCGGCGGGTGCGGAGCGGGAGGCGGCGGGCGACGGCCAACATCGGATCAATGATGCACGTGCGAACCGCAGGTCGGAGCGGAATCGGTGCGGGCGTGGACGGAGCCGGTGAGGCCGAGGCCGAGCAGCGTGGCGGAGGCGAGCGCGAGGGCGAACGCGAGGCGGCGGGCGAGCATGCGGGATGGACACGGGCGTGGCGCGGGGGTTGCTCTAGTCGTCGAGCACGATGCGGGGAAGCCAAGAGATCGCTGAGTTGCGCGCGGGGAAGGTGAGGAGTGCCCACGTGTGGTTGCAGCGGCTGGGGACCGCG
>DATJIA010000276.1:0-2488 GCA_035493675.1 Kofleriaceae bacterium
TCGCCGCCACCGAAATCCTCGTCGGCGACGACGTGCCGCTCTGAATACGGACGACGGGAGACGGACGACGGACGACGGCTATTCGCCGACTTCCAAGCCGTACCGGCGCAAGCGGCGGAGCAGCGCGCCGCGCGACATGCCGAGCGCGCGCGCGGCGCGCGTGCGGTTGCCCTCGTGCTGCGAGAGCGCGGCGGTCAGGCGATCGCGCTCGAGCTCCTCGAGCGTCTCGCGCAGGCCGGTGCGCGGCGCGCCGCCGCCGCACACGCGCGCGTCGGCGATCGCGCGCTCGCCGCGCTTCTTGAAGAGCGCGTCGGAGATCGGCAGATCGCCGGCGTGGATCTCGTCGCCCTCGGCGTAGACCGCGGCGGCCTCGATCGCGTGCTCGAGCTCGCGCACGTTGCCGGGCCACTCGTGCTCGAGCAGCGCGTCGATCGCGTCGGGCGCGAGGCGCTTGGCGGGGCGGCCGCTCCGCTGTGCCGCGGCCTCGAGGAAGTGGAGCGCGAGCGCCTCGATGTCGCCCTTGCGCGCGCGCAGCGGCGGCACGTCGATCTCGACGACGCGCAGCCGGTACCAGAGATCCTCGCGGAAGCGATCGGCCTCGACCTCGGCCGCGAGATCGCGGTTGGTGCCGCACACGACGCGCACGTCGATCGGCACCGGCGCGTCGGCGCCGAGCGGCTGCACCTCGCGCTCCTGCAGGACGCGCAGGAGCTTCGGCTGCAGATCGAGCGGCAGCTCGCCGAGCTCGTCGAGGAAGATCGTGCCGCCGTGGGCCGCGCGGAACGCGCCCTGCGCGCTCTTGATCGCGCCGGTGAATGCGCCCTTCTCGTGGCCGAACAGCGTGCTCTCGATCAGGCTCGCGGCGATCGCGCCGCAGTCGACGACGACGAACGGGCCGCTGCGACGCGGCGACGCCGCGTGGATCGCGCGCGCGACCAGCTCCTTGCCCGCGCCGGTCTCGCCGTGCACGAGCACGGTCGCGTCGCCGCGCGCGGCGCGCTGCGCGAGCTCGAACGTCGCCTCGAGGCCCTTGCCGATCACCGGCGCCTTGCCGCTCTTCGACGCGAGCTGTCCGACCAGCGCGCGGTTCTCTTCCTCGAGCCGCTCCTTCAGGCGCGCGATCTCGCGGCGGCGCTTGTCGGCGGTCTCGACCTCGACGCGCAGGCGCTCGGTCATCTCGCGCAGCGCGCGGTGCGCGCGCGCGTTGCCGAGCGCGACGACCAGGTTCGCGGCCGCGGCCTGCAGGAGCTCGGTCTCTTCTTCGTCGAGCTTCTCGCCGTCGCGCGGCGCGACCACCAGCGCGGCGGGCGCGCGATCGTCGACGGCGAGCGGCACCGCGATCACCGCACGCGACGGCTCGAGCTCGCGCGGCACGCGCGCGGTCAACGCTTGATCGAGCCGCTGCGAGATCTCGTCTTCCGCGATCTCGGACACCGGCACCTCGCCGCTCGCGATCTCGCGGCGCCACGCGCCGTCGACCGCCACGTACATCGCGACGCCCTCGGCGGCGAGCGCCGCGCGCACGCGCTCGACCACGCCGCGCTGGAGCGCATCGATGTCGAGCGTCGCGACCGCGGTCTCGGCCGCCTCGCGCAACAGCCGCCGCGCGCGCGAGCGATCGCGCGCGAAGCGCTCGTCGACCATGCGCTGCAACGCCGCGCGCACCGGGCCGAACACGATCGCCGCGACCAAGGTCGCCGCGACCGCCGCGCGGAAGTCGCCGCCGCTCAAGATCGACGCGGTCGATCCCAGGAGCCCGATCACGACGAGGTACATCGCCGCCGCGAAGCCGGTCGCCAAGACGTACCCGCTCGACGCGCGCCAGATCCGATCGAGCTCGCCGAACGGCATGCGCGTCATCGCGAGCACGACGCACGCGCTGCCGCCGACCATCGCGACCGCGACGTAGGGGCCGAAGCCGCCGGCGATGAAGCCGTTGATGTCGCGCAGCGCGGCGATCACGCCCGCGAGCAGCGGCAGCACCATCAAGACGTGGCCGGCGCGCAGCCACTTCGCGGCGATCGCGTCGACCTCGGCGTGCTTCGCGCGCAACCGGCGCGCGCGCGCGACCGCGCCGAACGCGAGGTACGCGAGCGCCATCGTCGCGACCGCGCCGCCCGCCCACGTCATCATCTGCGGCGGCAGCGGGCGGCCCCACGCGAACGCCATGTGGATGATCGAGAGGAACGTCGCGAACGCGATCGGCG
This sequence comes from Kofleriaceae bacterium, assembly GCA_035493675.1. Classification (GTDB taxonomy): domain Bacteria; phylum Myxococcota_A; class Polyangia; order Haliangiales; family Haliangiaceae; genus JAIOQA01. The sequence goes on from DATJIA010000276.1 coordinate 2,208, forward strand.
GCGCGTAGAGGAGCGCGAGCTCGGTGCGCGAGAACCAGCGGCGTCCGAGCGGGAAGCGCAGCATGAAGCGGCACGTCATCGGCGCGGCGAGCGCCATCGAATAGATCCACGGCAACAAGAGGAACGGCGAGCGCACCGCGACGTCGAGCGAGAACGCGCCGGCGAGGAAGACCGTGTAACAGACCGTCTGCCGGAAGAACGCGCGCGGCAGCTCGTGACGGCCGGTGCGATCGGCGAGCATCGCGATCGCGAGCATCACGAGCGCGAGCGCGACGCCGGCG
>DATJIA010000277.1:0-13001 GCA_035493675.1 Kofleriaceae bacterium
ACCGCCTGCTGGATCGACATCGGCGCACTGCGATTCGGATCGGCAGCGCCGGGCATCGTCGCGAGCAAGCCGCCGATCAGCTCGGCGTACGCGTCCATCGTCGGCGGGCGCTGGCTCGGCTCCTTCGCGAGCGCGGCCATCACGAGCTGATCGATCTGCGGCGGCAAGCGCAGCTCGGGGCGGCGCTGCGATGGTGGCGGCGGCATCTCCATCAGGTGCTTCGTCAGCATCGCCATCACCGTCGGAGCCTCGAACGGTAGCCGCGCGGTCACCATCTCGTAGCTCATGCAGCCGAGCGCGTAGACGTCGGTCCGGCCGTCGATCACCTCGCCCTTGATCTGCTCGGGCGCCATGTACTGCGGCGTGCCGAGCATGTCGCCGGCCTGCGTCATCGCTGCCTGCGTCGCGCGCGAGTCATCGCGCAGCTTCGCGATGCCGAAGTCGAGCACGCGCACGACGTCCTTCTCGCGCCCGCGCTCGGTGAGCATCACGTTGTCGGGCTTGAGATCGCGGTGCACGATCCCGTGCGCGTGGGCGTCGGTCAGCGACGACGCGACCTGCCCCGCGATCGCGACCGCGCGCTTGGACGGCAACGGCCCCTCGGTATTCATCGCCGCGCGCAGCGAGCGGCCGTCGATGAACTCCATCGCGATGAACAGCGAGCCGTCGACGTCCTGGCCGAAGTCGTAGATGTTGACGACGTTCGGGTGCGAGAGCTTCGCGACCAGCTCGGCCTCGGCGTTGAAGCGACGGACCAACCCCGGATCCGCCGACAGCTCCGGCTTGAGCAGCTTGATCGCGCACTTGCGCTTCAGCGAGATCTGCTCGCCGCGATAGACCGCGCCCATGCCGCCTTCGCCGAGCTTCGCGAGGATGCGATAGCGCCCCGCGATCTCCTTGCCCGCGAGATCCGGCGCGGTGCCCGCGCTCGCGGAGGGGCCCGCGCGCGACGGCTCGGTCGCCGACGTCGCGCGCCCGCACGCTCCGCAGAAGCGCGCGTCGTCACTGTTCGGCGCGCCGCAGTGCGGGCACTTCATGACGACGAGGTTAACACCGTGGCAGCGGTCGTGCCGTCGCGATACGTTCTCGGAGATGAGGTGGCTGGTCGTCGTCCTCGTGCTCTTCGCTGGGGTCGCCCACGCGGATGAAGGCGGCGCCGACTTCGGTCCGGTCCTCACGATCGAGCGCATCGATCTGCACGGCAACCACGACACCGCGGATCGCGTGATCCTCGCCGCGCTCCCGATCCAGGTCGGCGACGTGATCCGCGCGGGCGATCCGCGGCTCACCACCGCGCGCTTCAAGGTCCTCGGGCTCGGCTTCTTCCGCGACGTCGCGCTCGAGCTGCGGCGCGGCAGCGAGCGCGGCAAGATCATCATCGACATCGCGGTCGAGGAGCGCGGCACCGTCGTGCTCAACCGCCTGTGGTTCGGCACCAGCGCGACCTCGCCGTGGTGGTTCGGCGCCGACGTCGATCAGCGCAACTTCCTCGGGCTCGGCATCGGCGTCGGCGGCGGCGCGGTCTATGCCGGCGCGACCGACATCGTCGGCGCGCGCGATCAATGGGCGGCCGAGCTGCGCGTGTTCGACTCGTCGATCCGCGGCTCGCGCTGGGGCGTGATGGCGTCGTTCACGATGGTGCAGGCGAGCGAGCCGTATCGCGTCGCCGGTCCGTACGACGGCACCGCGCACGCCGACTTCAACGCGATGAGCTATCGCCGCATCGGCGATCGGGTCGCCGCGACCTACGCGCTGTCGCCGCTGTCGCGCATCATCATCGGCGCGCGAGGCGAGCTCGTGCACGCGGAGCTCCCCGCGGCGCCGATGCGCATGCTCGGCGACGGCACGTTCGTGCCGGTGCCGCTCGATCTGAAGCCGGGCGACAGCCGCGTCGTCAGCGCGAGCCTCGGCTACGACAAGGACACGCGGCCCGATCCCGCGCTGCCGCGCGAGGGTTGGCACTTCGCGAGCTCGGTCGAGCTCGGGTCGAGCGTGCTGGGCGGAAGCTACGACTTCGCGACGATCCTCGCGCGCTACGATCGATGGTGGCCGGTCGCGCGCACGCAGGCGATCGCGGTGCGGCTGTCGGGCGGCGTCGTGCTCGGCGACGCGCCGCGCTTCGACCGCATCTACGCCGGCGACATCGATCGCATGGTGACGCCGCGCGCGCTCGGGCTCGTCGTCGCGCCGAACACGTCGAAGGAGCTGCTCGGCACCGGCCTCGGCGGCGTGCAGTACGGCGACGCCGGCGGCAGCGCGGTCGTCGAGTGGTCGAATCAGCTCTGGCGCGGCGGCAAGCACATCTACGGCGGCGACATCTTCGTCGGCGGCGGCCTGTGGGCGCTGGACGGCGGCACCGGTGTGCCGATCGATCTCGTGCTCGACGCCGGCCTGCGCGTCGACACCGACATCGGCATCTTCGAGCTCAGCATCGCGAACGCGCTCGGGAGAGTGCCGCGGTGAGATGGATCCTGGCGCTCGCCTTGATCGCCGTCGCGAGCCCCGCGCGCGCGGACGATGAAGACGAAGACGACGCACCCGAGGTCGAGCGCATGCGCTTCGCCGAGCGCGGCGACAACCTCGTCGTCACCGCGAACCTCACGCGCATCTTCGACGCGGCCGCGTACGAGAACCTCGACAAGGGCTTCGCGTCGACGGTCGTGATCCGCATGTGGGTCTACAAGGTCGGCTCCGGCGAGCCGGTCAGCTTCCAGCTCTTGCAACGCCGCTGCGTCTTCGATCTCTGGGACGAGGTCTACGAGCTGCGCCTCGACGGCCCCGGCGGCCGCGTGACGCGCAAGGTGAAGTTCCGCGCCGACGCGCTCAAGATGCTGACCTCGCTCGACGAGGATCCGATCGCGCGCGCGGCCGACATCCCCTACGAGCAGCACTACGTGCTCGCGATCGAGGCCGAGCTCAATCCAGTCTCGGAGCAGACGCGCGCCGAAGTCCGCCGCTGGCTCACGCAGGGCACCGGCGGCGGTCTCGATCGCGGCGGCTCGTTCTTCGGCTCGTTCGTCTCGGTGTTCGTCAACCCGAAGGTCGCGGCGGCCGATCGCGTGATCCGGATCCAGTCGCAGCCGTTCTACCGCCCGAAGCCGGCCCCGGCGAAGCCATGAGACAGCCCGCCCATTTCCGCCGCGCGCGCATCAGCCTGCAGACCAAGCTGATCGCGGGCCTGATCGTGATCGTGCTCGCGCCGCTCTTGGTCGCGGCGTACTTCGTCGGCCAGCTCGGCGACGTGACGTCGAACTTCGCGCGCAACGAGGTGCGCGCGATGCGCGGCGCCGTCGAGCACGCCGATCAGATCTATCGGCAATTGATCGAGGCGCGCCTCGTGATCGAGAGCGAGGTCGCGCGCCGGCTCGCCGACGAGCCCGCGATCGCGCACGCCGATCCTTCGATCCCCCTCGATCCGCTGCTCTCGCGCGAGAACGCGCTGATCGGGATCACGGTCAAGGCCTCCGACGAGCACGTCGTCGCGTCGGCGTCGCGGCCTCGCCCCGAGGGTCCGTGGGTCACGCACCACATCGAGCAAGGCCTGCCCGGCGGCGGCTCGCTCGGCCTCGACTTCGCCGAGCCGGATCTGCAAGGGACGTATTACCCGGAGCTGCAAGAGGCGATGGCGAAGGCGCGCCAGGCCGACGACTACCGCTCCGCGATTCCCTCCGGTCAGAAGATCGCGTTCCTCGCGTTGTTGAGCGGCGCCGTCTTGATCGCGATCGTGATCGGCGTCTTCGCCTCGCGCCGCGTGACGGTCCGCGTCGCGGCGCTCTTGGATGCCACGCGTTCGGTCTCCGCCGGTCACCTCGACGCGCGCGCGACCTTGCGCGGCCGCGACGAGATGGCCGAGCTCGCCGTCGCCTTCAACACGATGCTCGACGATCTCGAATCCAAGCGCGCGCAGATCGAGTACCTGCAGCGCATCGGCGCCTGGCAGGACGTCGCGCGCAAGCTCGCGCACGAGATCAAGAACCCGCTCACGCCGATCCAGCTCGCGGTCCAACAGACCGCGTCGTCCTACAAAGGCGACGACGCGCGCTTCAAGAAGCAGCTGCAGGACACCACCGAGATCGTCGAAGAGGAGATCGAGGGCCTGCGCCGCCTCGTCGACACCTTCCGCACGCTCGGCGCGCTGCCCAAGGTCGAAGCCGCGCCGATCCTCCTGTCAGATGTCCTGGATGATCTGCTCCTCGATCCGCAATTCACCTCGACGCTCAAGCTCCACGCGCCGCCTTCCCCCGTCACGATCCGCGCCGACAAGCTGCTCTTGAAGCGCGTGCTCTCCAACCTCGCCGAGAACGGCCTCCACGCCGCGCGCGACGCCGGCGCGCCCCAAGACGTCCACATCACCTGGTCGCCTTCTTCCGATCGCGTCACGATCTTCATCGACGATCACGGCCCCGGCGTCCCCGCGGACTCCCACGACAAGATCTTCGAGCCCTACGTCACGACCAAAGCCACCGGCACCGGCCTCGGCCTCGCCATCTCCAAGAAGATCGCCCTCGAGCACGACGGCGACCTCACGATCTCTCCCGACCGCGCGCCCACCGGCGGCGCCCGCTTCATCCTCACGCTCCCCCTCGCATAGCGCGTAGGCCCGCTTCGAGCACCTCGTCGACGCCGGCGCGAATGCCGGCGAGCGTCGGAGTGACAGGCACGGTTGGTCGGATGCCGATCTGATACAGCCGCGTGCCGTCGTGATTCGTGACGCGCATGCCGGTGAAGCTCGTCTGGCATCCCGTCGGTTCGTCGATGCCGGCGATGTTCCCATTGATGCCGGCGGTCGGTGCGCCGACGATCGCGCCGAGGTGGCGATACGCGACGACTCCGAGCAGGGACTCGCCGTAGCTGAGTTGACGGGGCCCGATCAGAAACGCGACGCGACCGCTGATATGGCGCGATCGATCGAAGGTCCACGGAGCCGTCGGGTGAGTCCACTCGACGCCGACGTGATCGGGTCGCGTGAAGCGCGGGAGATCGAGCCAGCCCGATGTCTCGTCCTCGGTGAGCAGAAGCGAGACCACATGATCGTTCGGTTGCGGATAGTGGCGCATGTCGAAGACGACGCCTGGCGCGCGCACGAGCGCGTCCTCCAACGCAGGGAACTGATCGAGCGAGATGCGGGAGAGGTCGACGTACCAGACGCCGTCATCGAGCTGTTCGAACGGAAGCCGCGCGTCCTCCGGTACCGACACATGATCGCCGCGCCGCATGTCTACGTCGATGTCGCTCGCGCCGCGCCGTATGCGCACGTGCACAAGCGATCCGGTCGCACCGGCGAGGATCTGGTGCATGGCGCGCGAGAGCACGAGTTGCGGTGATCCGCTCATGCGCGCCTGGAAGCGCGCCAGCGAGTCGACCGCGGTGACACCGTCGATCGCGACCACGACATCGCCGCGTTGCACACGCGGATCGTTCGAAGAGACGACGACGAGCTGGCCGTCGATCGAATCGAGCGCGAGCGGTGGTTCCCCCCGACGGTCGATGCCGGGGCAAGTCACCCGCGCGTGCCCGTCGGGGAGCGCCGCGCTCAGCCTCTGAAGCGTCGCGAGGTGCTCGTCGAGAGTCCGGTCGCCGAGCGCGTCCGCGAGGGCGACGTCGAGCTCGCGGTTCCAGTCGATCTGAACGTCGTCCCAATACGGCCAGAAGTGCTCGAGCACGTTCCAGACGACGACGACATCAGCGATACCGTCGAGCCGCTCGAACCCACGGCTTCGCGGTCGCATCTCGATGCGCTGCCACCAACTCGCCAGCGCCGCGTCATCGCCGATGCTGTGACCGTCACGCGCAGGGAGCGCGATCGGAACGCGGGCGCGGAGGCCATCGCCGAGATCGATCTCGACGCCGTCCGGTGTCCCGTCGCGGAACACACGACGCGAGTGATAGACGCGCAGCTCGGTCGTGTCACCGAAGCCTTCGTGCACCCACGACACCACGTGGGTCGTGGCGCGCGGCGGTTCCGAACCGAGCGCCTCGCCCGACGAGATCCGAACCGATGGCGCGATCGGGGCGAATAGTGTTTCGAGGTCGTCATGGAGCGCCTGTGCGTTCGGCGCATCGAGGACCTCGCGTGCGCCGCACGTAGCGAACTGCTTCCAGTCGATTACCGACGCGGCGCTTCGGTGCCACGCGCCGCGGCCCTACATCCGGCGGCGATCGCGATCAGCACCAGCCACTTGTTCATGTCCACCGTTCTCGACCTGTCCCTCGCGCGGTTGCGTATCGAGAAGTCGATATTATCGAGATCTCGATAGTTGTTTCGGCCTGAGGGGTGTCGGTGCGCCGCACTCCCAGATCCACGTCTCGTGCGAGATCCAGAACGCGTGAACGCCGGGTCGGATCGAGAAGAGCGCGTCGCTGCTGTCCTTCATGACGAAGCTCTCGACGAACTTCTGCACATGAATCGCGGCGCGATCCTCGCTGCAAGGCACGCCGGGCAAGGGCCTCGTCGGCATCGTCGACGAGGAGTATAACCGTCGCATGCCGGTGATCGGGATCGTGCTCGGGGTGATCGGGTTCTTCGCGGCCGTCGGCTTGATGTCGAGCGTGCGGGTGTTGCGCGAGTACGAGCGCGCGATCGTGTTCAGGCTCGGGCGCGCGCGGAAGAAGGCGCTGGGGCCGGGCATGGTGCTGATGCTGCCTTTCGGGATCGATCGCTCGAACGTCGTCGATACGCGCACGAAGGTGATCCAGATCCCGGCGCAGGAAGTCATCACGCGCGACAACATCTCGATCGGCGTCGACGCGGTCGTCTACGTCGACGTCTCGTCGCCGATGGACGCGATCCTGCGTGTCGAGGAGTACATGCCGGCGACCTTGCAGCTGGCCGCGACGACCTTGCGATCGATCATCGGCAAGATGGAGCTCGACGAGGTCCTCGCGAAGCGCGCCGAGATCAACATCGAGGTGCAGACGATCTTGGAGGAGCGCGTCGAGCAGTGGGGCGTGAACATCACCGCGGTCGAGATCAAGGACATCTCACTGCCGGCGGAGATGAAGCGCGCGATGGCGCGACAGGCGGAAGCCGAGCGCGAGCGACGCGCGAAGATCATCATGTCCGAGGGCGAATTGCAGGCGGCGCAGCGCCTCGCCGAGGCGGCGCGGCTGATGGCCAGCGATCCGGCGGCGCTGCAGCTGCGCCTGTATCAGACGATGGTCGAGGTCTCGACGACGCCGAACACGACGATCGTCCTGCCGGTGCCGATCGAGCTGCTCGCCGGCGGCGGCACGCTCGCGCAGCAGGCGGCCAACACCGCGGCGCAGCTCGCGTCGCAGAAGACCGGCGGCCAACTGCCGGCGCCGGCGAAAGAGACCAACGAGCAGCTCGCCAAGATCCTCGACGAAGCGCCGGCGAAGAAGAAGTGAAGGCGAAGCTCAAAGAAGAGCTCGTCGCGTTCCTCCAGAACGCGCTCGCGACCGCGGAGGCCGCGCACGCGAACGCGATCGAAGGGACCACGCACAGCGAGTCGAAGTCGGAAGGCGACAAGGACACGCGCGCGACCGAGGCGAGCTACGTCGCGCGCGGGCAGGCGATGCGCATCGAGGAGCTCCGCACCGGCTTGATCGCCGTCGAGAAGATGTCGATCGACGCGCACGAGAAGATCGCGAGCGGCTCGCTGGTGACCGTGGGCGAGAAGAAGTACTTCGTCGCGCCCGCGGGCGGCGGCACGATGCTGGCAGGGAAAGTTCAGGTCGTCACGCCGAAGTCGCCGCTCGGCCGCGCGCTGTGCGGCAAGGAAGAAGACGACGAGGTCGAGGTCAACGCGCGCACGCTCACGATCACTCGCATCGAGTGAGCGTGGCGCCGACGCGATCGAGCTCGCTCGAAGACGGTCGCGTGACCCGCGCCGCACGGGATCGACGGCGCGAAGTCGATGGGGAACGCGAACGTCTCGGTCCGCCACGCAGGCGCGCTCGTGTGAGGGCTCGCGCACGCTGCGCAAAAAGCGGACACAAAGACCGACCATCGGATGTCTTGCACTGCCAGCGCAAATAGCATTGACGCCCGGCGCTGCGCAGGGCTTCCATCTACGTGCCTGCGGGGAGCAGGCGGGGAGACCTCATGCGCGCTTCGTTGCGTCGATGGATGTGGCACCCGATCGGCGTGATCGCGCTGATCGCGGGGATGTTCGGCGGCTGTTCCGGGAACGGCTGCTCGTGCATGACGACCTTGCCCAACGGGTTCCCGTCGAACGAGCGCACGCCGAACGCCGCGCAGATCCGCGTGTCGCAAACCGGCCTCGCGCAGATCGTGAAGGATCCGGCGTCGCTGATCGGCGGGCTCTTGCCCGGCGGGCTCACGTTCGACGTGCCCGCGAACTGCGGCGGCAGCCCGTCGGTGTGTTGCCCCGGCGGCAACCCGCAGACGCCGTGCGGTCCGATCCTGATCGATCTCAAGGCGCAGTCCGGCGATCTGCCGCGCCTCGAGATCAAGCCGGTGCAGGGCAAGTCGCACCTCGACATCACCGTGCGCGCGCGCGTGAAGACGCAGATGGACGTGCCGGTCAACATCCCGGTCTTCGGCGACTGCGGCCTCGCGATCGACACCGCGCCCGGACCGACGCCCGATCTGCAGCTCGACATCCCGGTCGACCTCGTGCAGGACGCGACCGCGAAGACGACGCGCATCGACGCGCCGAGCGTCACCGTCTCGAACCTCACCACCGACGACGTCAAGCTCAACGGCGGCATCGGCTGCGGGATCGCGAACCTCGGCCTCGGCTTCTTCCTCGACACGCTGAAGACGACCTTCCAGAACGCGATCAAGGACGCGCTCAACAACCAGGCGTGCAAGAAGTGTCCGTCGGGCGACAAGGCCGAGTGCGGCCCGCTCGCGAGCGCGTGCACGAACAACGTCTGCCAAGAAGGCAGCCAGTGCCTGCAGGAGCTCGGCGTCACCGGGCGCATGAGCGGCGGCACCGTGTTCTCGTCGCTGTCGCCGGGCACGACCGGCTCGATCGATCTCTATGAAGTCGCCGGTGGCTACGCGAACACCGACAACAACGGCATCGCGCTCGGCCTCCTGGGCGGCATGTTGCCGTCGGGCGCGCCGCGCGATCGCTGCGGTCCGCCCGCGACCGCGCCGGCGCCGGTGCAGATCCCGGTCTCGACCTACTTCCAGGGCAACAAGCGCCCCGACACCGGCGACGTGTTCGACGTCGCGATCGGCGTGCACAAGAACCAGCTCGATCGCTTCGCGTACTCCGCGTACGACGGCGGCTTCCTGTGCCTCACCGTCGGCACCAGCGCGGTCGATCTGATCAACAGCGACACGTTCGGCTTGTTCCTGCGCTCGCTGTCGAACCTCACGTCGAACGAGACCGTCCCGATGGCGCTCGGCCTGCGCCCGCAGTCGCCTCCGGTGATCACGCTCGGCAAGAACACGTTCGTCGACAACGGCGGCACCAAGACGCTCACCGAGCCGCTGCTCGACGTGAAGTTCAGCGGCCTCGAGATCGACATCTTCGCGCAGATCGAAGGGCAGTACGTCCGCCTGTTCACGCTGGTGTCGGATCTCGATCTGCCGGTCGGGCTCGACGTCGGCACCAACGGCGATCTGACGCCGGTGCTCGGCGATCTGAACAACGCGTTCACCAACATCTCGGTGAAGAACAGCGATCCGATGATCGAATCGCCTGACGATCTCGCGAAGGTCTTCCCGATGATCCTGCAGCTCGCGCTGCCCAAGCTCGCGGGCGGGCTCGGTGCGATCAAGGTGCCGTCGATCGGCGGCCTGAACCTCGAGGTCACGTCGATCACCGCGGTCGACAACGACACGTTCCTCGCGATCTTCGGCAACCTGAAGCCGCCCGCGATGATGCAGGTCGCGACCGTCGACACGACCGCGATCGTCACCGGCGTGCGCGTGCCGCGCACCGAGGTCTTCGCGGATCCGTCGAAGTGGTCGCCGGAGCGGCGCCCGGTCGTCGGGCTCGAGCTCGGCGGCAGCGATTGGGATCTCGAGTGGCAGGTGAAGATCGACGACGGCCTGTGGAGCGCGTGGAGCAGCGCGCCCGAGCCGCAGCTGTCGTCGGAGCTGTTCTGGTTGCAGGGTCGTCATCAGATCGACGTGCGCGCGCGCAAGCGCGGGGAGCCGCTGACCGCGGATCCGACGCCGGTGACGGTGACGGCGCTCATCGACACGCAGGCGCCCGAGGCGAAGCTCGAGCGCGTCGGCGACGAGCTGCTCTTGGATGGCCGCGACGCGGTGACGCACGATGTTCGCGTGCGCTGGCGCGTGGGCGGCGACGCGTGGAAGGAAGGCATCGCGCCGCAGGAGATCTCGCTCGGCGGCGCGCCCGCCGACACGCTCGAGGTCGAGCTCGTCGACGAAGCGGGCAACGTCGAGCACACGCGCGGCTCGTCGGCGCGGAACGTGATCGAGTTCCACGGACAGCCGGGCACCGGCGGTGGTTGCGCGTGCAACGGATCGGGCGGCGGCTCGACGTCGGCGCTCGCGGCGCTGATCGTCTTGTTCGTGCTCGTCGGTCCGCGTCGCCGCAAGCACCTCGTCGTCTTGTTGATCGGCGGCACGCTCTCCGGCTGCTCGTGCTCGCACAACGCGTGCGGCGACAAGGACTGTCTGCCCGGCGAGGTCGCGCGCGGCACGATCGGTCGCTGGAACTCGGTCGCGACCGACGGCACGCGCACGATCGCGACGACCTACGATCAGACGCTCGGCGATCTCGTGCTCGTCGAGCTCGGCGCCGGCGATCCGTCGTACAGCGTGATCGACGGCGTCCCCGCGGGCGTCACGCCGACCTACGATCCGGGCACGTATCGCGGCGGCGTCGAGGATCCGGGCCCCGACGTCGGCGCGTGGTCGTCGGTCGCGCTCGCCTCCGGCAAGGGCCGCGTCGCGTATCAGGATCGCGAGCGCCACGCGCTGAGGTTCGCGGCGGAGTCGAGCGGTTGGCAGCCGCAGGACGTCGACGTGCCGATGGACGTCGAGCAGATCGGCGCGTACGCGTCGCTCGCGATCGGCGCCGACGGGCGGCCCGCGATCGCGTACATCGCGACCGGGCTCGCCGGCGAGAACGGCACGCGCACGACCGAGCTGCGGCTCGCACGCGCGAACAACGCATCGCCGGTGTCGTCGGGCGACTGGGTCATCACCAAGATCGCGACCGGCGTGCGCGGGTGCGCGGGCCTGTGCGGCGGCGACAAATGCGTGAAGCCGGCGACCGCCGGCGATCCCGAGACGTGCCAGACGCCGACGTCGGACTGCGACCCCGCGTGCGGCAGCAGCGACGTCTGCGTCGCCGGCGCGTGCCTGAAGGAAGACGGCAACGAGGTCATCGCGCTGCCCGGCGGCGTCGGCATGTTCGCCAACGTCGTCGTCTTGCCCGACGGGCGGCTCGCGATCATCTATTACGACATGGTGCGCACCGCGCTGGTCGCGCAGGTCGAGAATTCGGTCGGCGCGAACCAGTTCAGCGAGATCGTCCTCGACGGCATGGACGCCAACGATCGCGGCCAGTGGGCGACCGCCGCGGTCGATCAAGGCGGCACGGTCCACGTCGCGTACCAAGACGCCCTCACCGACGAGGTCTTCTACACGACGCTCGCCAACAACGCCGCGGGCACGCCCGAGCTCGTCGACGACGGCGTGCGCACCGGCGATCGCACGCACAACGTCGGCGGCGGCGCGACGATCTGGATCGACAACGGCACGCCGCGCATCGCCTACCAAGACGGCCTGTCCGCCGATCTCGTGATCGCGTCGCGCGGCGGCGGCTCGTGGACCCACGACGACGCCGCGACCGGCGTCCGCCTCGACGGCTTCCACATCGCCGCGCCCCCGGCCGGCGGCTGGCTGGTCTGGGACGGCGTCGACAAGGACGCCGCCCCCGCCTCGACGCTCCAAGTTAAAATGAGCCCGTGAAACGTGCGCTCGCTCTGATCGTAGTCGCCGCTTGCGGCAGCGGCGATCATCACACCAGCCGCCGCGTGATCATGGACAGGGCGTCGTCGTTGCGCGAGCACATGATCCATTCGGTCGGATACGGCGGGCTCTGGTTCGCCGACCCGGCGTGCACGCAAGAGTTCCCGACCGCGCGCACGATTCCCGAGGAAGAGCTCGATGTGTTCGCGCGTTGCGTCGCGGGACTGCACCTCGTGCCCTCGGGGCGCACGTCGAAGATGCTCGACTTCAGCATGTTCGAGTACGCGCCCGGCATCGAGGTCGACGCGCAGATCGCCGAGGACTCGTTCACGACACAGCTGCGCTGGATCGGCTACGCCGGCAGCGAGCACCAGATCGCGTCGCTGCCGTCGATCACGCCGACCGCGCTCGAGAGCCTGCGCGCGGGCGGTGACGTCGAGGTCGCCTCGAACGTCGACGGCGTCGCGTGGTTCAAGCTCTGCCTCGATCGCGACGGCAAGGTCACCGGCATCCATCCGTACGCGTCGACGTCGCCCGACGCCGAGCGCGCGCTCGCGGTCGGTCTCGATGCGTGGAAGTTCCGCCCGTTCATCGCCGGCGGCGCCGCGACGCCCGCGTGCGCGCTGATCATGCGCGCGCACCCCGCCGACTTCGGCGAATCGTTCGAGCGACAAGTGCCGACCGCGGCGCTCGATCCCTCGCGCTTCGCGGCGACGCTGTTGAAGCGCGTCGAGGGCAATCCAACGATCCAGCCCAACGACCGCCTCAAGATCGCGATCCAGCAAGCGGGCGTCAACGTGCTCACCGGTTCGTGGCGCTTCTGCATCGACGCGAACGGCGACGTCGACAAGGTCGAGACCTTCGAGACGACCGGCATCCCGTCGTACGATCGCCAGATCATGGACGCGCTGCAGACGTGGCGCTACGCGGCGCCGGTCCTCGACGGGAAGCCGCAACCCGCGTGCTCGCTCATCTCGTTCGTCTATCATCAACGCTGATGCGACGTTTCGTGAATTGGGCGCGCACCGTCGTGTCCGTGCCGCACGCGTGGGAGGAGCCGCGCGACGAAGAAGACGTCGTGCGCGTGGTGAAGCGCGGGATGCGCGTGAAGGTC
>DATJIA010000278.1:0-4446 GCA_035493675.1 Kofleriaceae bacterium
CGATGCGCTCGACGCGCCGCGGCTCGTCGAGTACTGGGAGCAGGATCCGTGTCTCGTCCCTCGTGAAGAGCCGAAGAAGCGCGCGACCACGACCGCGATCGCGACCGGCGAGATCGGGGAGAACGGCGTGAAGGTCGAGGCCCAGTTCGTCGTCGGCGAATACGACGTCGTGATCCTTTCCGCGACCGACTCGACCGGGCTCGCGACCTGGCTCGCGCACGAGAAGTACGCGATCCCCGACGGCGCCGAGCCGTACCTGCGCCCGTACGTCGAGGCCGGATCGAAGTTCTTCGTCGCGAAGGTCGATCCGTCGAAGGTGACGTTCAAAGACGGCATGGCCACGCTCTCGCCGCTCCGCTTCCACTACGACAGCGACGACTTCTCGCTGCCGGTGCGGCTCGGCCTGATCAACAGCGCCGGCACGCAGGACCTGATCATCCACGTGCTCGCGACCTCGGGGCGCGTCGAGGTCGCGAACAAGCCGAACGCGTTCATCCCGACCAACCTCGACGTCACCGCCGATACGCGCGCGGCGATCTTCGATCGCGCGCACGCGGAGCATCCGAAAGCGGTGATCACCGAATACGCATGGGACGCGCGCTCGTGCGATCCGTGCCCGCAGCCTCCGCTCACGCGGGGCGAGTTGCAGACGCTCGGCGCGGACGTGATCGCGGCGGGCGACTCGAAGTCGTTCACGCTCACGCGCCTGCACGCGCGCTACACGAAGGACGACCTCGGCGACGATCTCGTCTTCGCGAAGGCGGTGCCGGTCGTCGGCGGCCGCGAGATCCGCGAAGCCGACGGCTCGCTCGCGCAGGAGGCGCAGAAGTCGACCGCGAACGCGTTCCAGGGCCGCTACGTGATCCGCCACGCGTGGACTGGTCCGATCACGTGCTCGAACCCGCACCGCGGGATCTGGGGCGCGCGCACCGAGCGCGATCGCGATCCGATCCTCGCGAAGGACGCCGCTCCGACGGCGAAGGCGCCCGAGCTCCCACCCGCACCACCGCCGCCGTCCAAGGGCTGCGGCTGCCACTCCACATCCGACCCGAGTCTCGCGATCGCGCTGTTGCTGTTCCTGAGGAGGAAGCCATGAAGAAATTGCTCGTCGCAGCGGCGCTCTTGTGCGCCGCGCCTACCGCCGCCCACGCCTTCTGCGGCTTCTACGTCAACGGCGCCGGTGGCGAGATGTTCAACGACGCCACCCAGGTCGTGATGATGCGCATGGGCACGCGCACCGTGCTCTCGATGCAGAACGACTACCGCGGCCCGCTCGACGACTTCGCGATGGTCGTGCCGGTGCCGGTCGTGCTCCACGAGGGCGACGTCAAGACGCTCGACAAGGCGGTCTTCGCGAAGGTCGATCAGATGGGCGCGCCGCGCCTCGTCGAGTACTGGGAGCAGGATCCCTGCTACCAGCCGCGCTACGAGATGGAGGATCGCGCGATGGCCGCGGGCAGCGCGATGCCCGCGCCGATGGCCGCCGAGGAGAAGGCGAAGGACTACCACGTCACGATCGAGGCCAAGTTCACCGTCGGCGAGTACAACATCTTGATCCTGTCGGCGTCGCAGGCGACCGGCCTCGAGGCGTGGCTGACCGACAACCACTACAAGATCCCGCCCGGCGCCGCCGAGCTCCTGCGGCCGTACGTCGAGGGCGGATCGAAGTTCTTCGTCGCGAAGGTCGATCCCGCGAAGGTGAAGATGGTCGACGGCCGCGCCGCGCTGTCGCCCTTGCGCTTCCACTACGACAGCGAGGAGTTCACGCTGCCGATCCGGCTCGGCCTCGCCAACAGCGGCGGCAAGCAGGATCTGATCGTCTCGATCCTCGCGCCCAACCAGCGCTACGAGCTCGCGAACTACAAGAACGTCACGATCCCGACCAACATCAACGTCGCCGACTCGGTGAAGGACAGCTTCGGCGAGTTCTACGCGGCGCTCTTCGATCGGACGATCGAGAAGAACCCGGGCGCGGTCGTCACCGAGTACGCGTGGGACGCCAGCTCCTGCGATCCGTGTCCCGGTCCGACGCTCGACTACGGCGACTTCGCGACGCTCGGCGCCGACGTCGTCGACAAGGGCCAGCAGTACGGCGGCGGCTTCGTCATGACGCGCCTGCACGCGCGCTACGGCAAGGACGCGGTGCCGAACGATCTCGTCTTCAAGGAGGCCAAGCCGATCGTCGGCGGCCGCGAGTTCGTCGCCAACAACGGCAAGCTCGAGGAGCGCGCCACCGAGAGCGACTACAACAACTTCCAGGGCCGCTACATCATCCGTCACGAGTGGACCGGACCGATCGCGTGCGCGAACCCGATCCGCGGCCGCTGGGGCGGGCCGCCCGATTCGCAGATCGCCGACAGCGGACCGAAGGCCGCGACCGGCACCGCGTTCGTGAAGCGCGGGCGCGCGCGCCTGCCGATGCTGGTCGCGCAGGACGTCCCCGAGATCGACGTGAAGGCGGCGGGCTTCGCCGCGAAGCTCGGGATGGGCAGCGTGCCGCCGCCGGCGACGTCGCCGCGCGAGGAGCACGAAGAGGCCGCGCCCGCCGCGCCGCCGGCGAAGAAGGGCTGCGGCTGTGACAGCTCGTCGCCCGATCCGAGCCTCGCGTTGATCCTCTTGTTCTTGATCCGGAGGCGGTCGTGAAGAAGCTCGTCCTCGCCGCGGCCGCGCTGTGCGCGCTGCCGCAGGTCGCGCACGCCTTCTGCGGCTTCTACGTCGCGGGCAGCGGCCAAGAGATGTTCAACAACGCCACGCAGGTGACGCTCATGCGCATGGGCACGCGCACCGTGCTCTCGATGCAGAACAACTACCAGGGCCCGCCGACCGACTTCGCGCTGGTGATCCCGGTGCCGGTCGTCCTGCAGAAGGAGCAGGTGAAGACGTTGCCGAACGACGTGTTCGGCAAGGTCGACGTCATGGGCTCGCCGCGCCTGGTCGAGTACTGGGAAGAGGACCCGTGTCAGACGGACCTCGTCCGCGAAGACATGGTGATGGGCGCGGTGGGCAGCGCGTCCGCGCCGATGGTCGAGAAGGCGTCCGCCGGGGACGACCTCGGCGTGAAGATCGAGGCGAAGTTCACGGTCGGCGAGTACCAGATCCTGATCCTCAGCGCGACCGAGTCGACCGGCCTCGACAAGTGGCTGCGCCTCCAGCACTACGCGATCCCCGAGGACGCGGAGCCGCTCTTGCGCCCGTACGTCGAGGCGGGATCGAAGTTCTTCGTCGCGAAGGTCGATCCGAAGAAGGTCACCTTCAAGGACGGCATGGCGACGCTCTCGCCGCTGCGCTTCTACTACGACGCGGACGACTTCTCGCTGCCGATCCGGTTGGGCCTCGCGAACGCGAAGGGCAAGCAGGATCTGATCGTCAACATCCTCGCGCCCGACAAGCGCTACGAGCTCGCGAACTACAAGAACGTCACGATCCCGACCAACCTCGACGTCAAGGACGCGGTGCGCACGCGCTTCGCCGAGTTCTACGCGGCGCTCTTCGATCGCACGGTCGAGCTCAACCCGGGCGCGGTGGTCACCGAGTACTCGTGGGACGCGAGCTCCTGCGATCCGTGCCCCGGCCCGACGCTCGACTACTCCGACTTCATGACCCTGGGCGCGGACGTCCTCGATCACGATCACGAGTACAGCGGCGGCTTCGTGCTGACGCGCCTGCACGCGCGCTACGGCAAGGGCGACGTCCCGAACGATCTCGTCTTCAAGGAGACGTATCCGATCATCGGCGGCCGCGAGCAGCCGGGTCCGAGCGGCAAGCTCGAGGAGGGCGCGCAGAAGTCGGAGATGAACAACTTCCAGGCGCGCTACGTGATCCGCCACGCGTGGACGGGCGCGATCGCGTGCGCGAACCCGGTCCGCGGCCGCTGGGGCGGACCGCCGCCGGATCAACAGATCGCGGGCGGCGACGGCACGCCGAAAGCGGCGACCAACCTCGCGTTCGCGCCGCGCGGTCAGATCGATCTGCCCCAGGTGGTCGCGCAACCGATTCCGGAGATCGGCGTGGTGCCGGGCGTGCCGCTGCCGAGGTCGCCGCGCGCCGGTGGATGTGGATGTCAGTCGTCGGGCGGCGAGGCCGGCGGCCTCGCGTTGATCGGTCTCGTCTTGATCCTCCGGAGGAAGCGATGAAGAAAGCACTCGTACTCGCCGCGGCGCTCGTCGCCGTCCCGCAGGCCGCGCACGCGTTCTGCGGCTTCTACGTCAACGGCGCCGGCAGCGAGATGTTCAACGACGCGACCCAGGTCGTGATGATGCGCATGGGCACGCGCACCGTGCTCTCGATGCAGAACGACTACCGCGGGCCGCTCGACGACTTCGCGATGGTGGTGCCGGTGCCGGTCGTGCTCCACGAAGGCGACGTCAAGACGCTCGACAAGAGCGTCTTCGCGAAGGTCGACGTGATGGGCGCGCCGCGCCTCGTCGAGTACTGGGAGCAGGATCC
>DATJIA010000279.1:0-7683 GCA_035493675.1 Kofleriaceae bacterium
GCCGCTGCCGATCGGCCTCGCGTATTTTCGGATGCGCTTCGAGCGCGCGGCGTACGAGGAGACGATCCGCGTGAACTTCGATCTGTACGGCATGGGCTACGTGAAGGGCGAGCTGCGCGAGCACGTGATCGCGCAGTTCACGGGGCCCAACTACGGCTGGATGTGGCCGTTCCGCCGCTCGCTCGAACGTTGGTACGACGCGCAGGTAGAGTCGCTCGCATGAGCTTCGAGGTCGCGGGCGAGAAGTACGATCGCTTCATGGGGCGGTACTCGCGCGCCCTCGCGCCCGCGTTCATCGCGTTCGCGCGGCCGAGCGGTCCGGTCTTGGACATCGGGTGCGGGCCCGGGCCGCTGACGTCGGAGCTCGCGAAGACGTTCGAGGTCAGCGCGGTCGATCCGTCGCAGGCGTTCGTCGCCGCGTGCCGGGCCCGCGTGCCGAACGCCGACGTGCGGGTCGCGCCCGGCGAGACCCTGCCGTTCGCCGACGGCTCGTTCGGCGCCTCGATGTCGCAGCTGGTCTTGTCGTTCGTCCGAGATCCGGACACGTTCGCCGCCGAGAGCCGCCGCGTCGTGCGCCCGGGCGGCGTGGTCGCCGCGTGCATGTGGGAAGCCGACGGGCTCGGGCTCGTCACGCCGTTCTGGGCCGCGGCCCGCGCGCTCGACGCCAACGCCCCCGACGAATCGCGCATGCGGTTCCGCACCGCCGGCGAGCTCGAGGAGCTGTGGCGCGGCGCCGGCGTGCGCGACGTCGAGGTGGCGACGATCGAATGCTCGTCGGAGTACGCCGGCTTCGACGACTACTGGGAGCCGTTCACCTACGGGATCGGGCCGGCGGGCACGTACCTGATGGCGCTACCCGAGGAGGTGCGCGAGGCGCTCCGCGAGGAGACGCGCGACCGCCTGCCGAAAGGGCCGCTGACCATCGTCGCCCGCGCCGTGGCGGTCCGGGGACACGCGTAGCTACCCGCTCAGAACTGGAAGACCGGGCCCGGTTGTCCTAGGGTAACGGGGCGTAAGTCTCGTGACGGATCCAATCGTAGGCATCGACCTGGGGACCACGAACACGGTGGTCGCCAATTGCGACGAGGGCGGCAACCCGCGCGTCCTCGCCGACGACAATGGCTACAAGATCCATCCGTCGGTCGTGTCGTTCCACCCGAACGGCACGGTCGTCGTCGGCGCGGAGGCGAAGCAGCGCAAGGTGATCGATCCGCGCAACACCGTCTACTCGGTGAAGCGCCTGATCGGCCGCAGCTTCCGATCGCGCGAGATCCAGGCGGCGCAGGCGCGCATGCCGTACGTGATCAAGGAAGGCGTCAACCAGGCGCCGGTGATCCAGACCCGCGGCGGCGAGTTCGCCGTGCCGGAGATCTCGGCGATCGTCCTCGATCACGCGCGCAACATCGCGCGCAAGGCGCTCGGCACCGACGTCACGCGCGCGGTCGTGACCGTGCCCGCGAGCTTCAACGACGCGCAGCGCTCGGCGACCGCGACCGCCGGCGCGATCGCGGGCCTGACGATCGTGCGCGTCTTGAACGAGCCGACCGCGGCCGCGCTCGCGTACGGCTACCAGAAGCAGCTGTCGAGGACGATCGCGGTCTACGACTTCGGCGGCGGCACGTTCGACGTCACCGTCCTGCGCTTGGACGATCAGGTCTACGAGGTGCTCGGCACCGCCGGCGACTCGTTCCTCGGCGGCGACGATCTCGACGAGCGGCTCGTCGATCACATGGTCGCGCAGTTCCTCGCGCAGCACCGGATCGATCTGCGCCAGAACGAGCTGTCGATCATGCGCCTGCGCGCGGTCGCGGAGCAGACCAAGATCGAGCTGTCGCGCCGCACGCGCGCGATCGTGAAGGTCGACGAGATCGCGTACGGCCCCGGCGGCGCGCCGATCGATCTGCAGCTCGAGATCACGCGTGACGAGCTGGTCTCGCGCGTCGGCGACATCATCGAGCGCACGTTCCCCGTCTGCGAGGAGGCGCTGCGCGTCGCGGGCGCGACCCTCGACGACATCGAGGACGTCGTGCTGGTCGGCGGCACGACCAAGATCCCGCACGTCCGCGATCGGGTGACGCGCTTCTTCAACAAGGTGCCGCGCACCGACGTCAACCCGGAAGAGGCGGTCGCGGTCGGCGCGGCGCTGCAGGCCGCGGCGCTCGAGCGGATCTTGTCGTCGAAGCGACAGACCGCGAAGACGTCGACGCCGCCGCCCGGCACGCCGATGGAGCGCCGGCCGGCGACGGTGCCGCCGGTGGTGTCGACCAATGCGCCCCGCACGACCGCGCCGCGCTTCAGCTCCGAGCCGACGACGGTGGATCCGACCGGGACAGGGACCGGCGAGGAGCCGACCGGCGTGCGCCCCGGATCGCAGATCAAGCGCAGCACCGCGCCGATGGGCGTGCCGGTGTCGCGCACGATGACCGAGCGCAACGTCACGCGCGGCGCGCAGGTCGATCGCTTCGACGGCGGCGGAACCGGATCGGGCACGCGCCCGGGCACCGAGAGCGGCGCGCCCGGCACGGGTACGCCGAAGGCGATCGGGCGCATCACCAAGCCGGGCGCGGCGCCGCCGCCGATCCCGACCGCGGCGCCGACGGCGAAGACGATGTTCGGCGTGCCCGCGGCGCCGGCGCCCGCGACCACGCCCGCGCCGCCGACCAACGAGCCGCCCGCCGACTTCGACGAGCTCACGACCGGCGCCGGCAGCGCGCACGCCGCGCAGCTCGCGAACTTCGATCTCCCGACGACGACGCCCAACTTCGAGCTGCCGGTGACGACGCCGAACCTCGAGCCGCCGCCGGCCGAGGCGTTCCGGAACGCTCCGACCGTCACCGCGCCGCCACAAGCGCGCACGGTCATGATGCAGCCGGCGCCGTCGCAGCAGCCGACGATGATCGCGCCGGCGCCGCCGATCGCCCCGCGCCCCGCGCCGATCGCGCCGCAGATCCTCGACGTCACGCCGGCCTCGTTCGGCATCTCGACCGTCGGCGGCTACTGCGAGGAGCTGATCCGCCGCAACTCGCGCGTGCCGACCGAGATGAAGAAGCTGTTCGTGACCTCGCGCGATCGCCAGTCGCTCGTGCGCATCCGGGTGTGCCAGGGCGAGTCGCGCCGGCTCGACGAGAACGTCGTGCTCGGCGACCTCGTGCTCGACAACCTCGAGGCGCGGCCGCGCGGCGAGACCAAGATCGAGGTGACCTTCACGATCGACGCGTCGGGCATCCTGCAGGTGCGCGCCCGCGACGCGCGCACCGGCCAGGAGCAGCGCGCGAGCCTCGAGGTGATGGGCCGTCAGTCCGCCGACGAGGTCGCCGCCGCCGCCGGCCGCATCGCCCAGCTGCGCCGCTAGAGATCATGAATTCCGCACGGCGAATCGGCCGTGCTACCAATGGGACGTGAGCGCGCGCGCGAGCACGATCGAGCGCAACACGAAGGAGACGCAGATCAAGGTCGAGCTGCGTCTCGACGGCAGCGGCGCGCGCGAGATCGACACGCCGGTCCCGTTCCTCTCGCACATGCTCGACGCGTTCGCGAAGCACGGCGTCTTCGATCTGAAGGTCCACGCCAAGGGCGACATCGAGATCGACGCCCACCACACCGTCGAGGACGTCGGGCTCGTGCTCGGCGCGGCGTTCAAGGACGCGCTCGGCGATCGCGCGGGCCTCGTGCGCTACGGCTGGGCGACCTTGCCGATGGACGAGACGATGGTGACCGCCGCGGTCGACTTCAGCGGGCGGCCCGCGTTCGTCTGGAACGTGCCCGGGCTCGAGGGCAAGTGGATCGGCACGTTCGACTGCGAGCTCGCGAAGGAGTTCTGGCAGGCGTTCGCGATCCGCGCCGAGTGCAACCTGCACGTGAACCTGCACTACGGCGGCAACGCGCACCACGTGATCGAGTGCGCGTGGAAGGCGATCGCGCGCGCGTGCGACGCGGCGACGAAGATCGACCCGCGGTTGGGCGGCGCGGTCCCGTCGACCAAGGGCACATTGACCGAATGAGCGGATCGATCGCGCTCGTCGACGTCTGCGGCGGGAACCTGCGGTCGGTCGTACGCGCGCTGGAGGCGGCGGGCGGCTCCGTCGTCGTGACGAGCGATCCCGAGGTTGTCCGGAAAGCGGACAAGGTGGTCGTGCCCGGGCAAGGCGCGTTCGGCACGTTCGCGGCGGGTGCGCGCGACGCGCGCGGGCTCGGCGAGGCTCTGCGCGAGGTGATCGCGCGCGGCACGCCGTTCTTCGGCATCTGCCTCGGCATGCAGGTCCTCTTCGACGACAGCGAGGAGCAAGGGCCGATCGCGGGGCTCGGCTTCATCGCCGGGCACGTCGTGAAGTTCCGCGTGAACGATCCGAAGCTGAAAGTGCCGCACATCGGCTGGAACTCGATCACGCGATCGCATGATCGGGAGCCCTTGCTCGAGGGGCTCGGCGACGAGCCGTACGCGTACTTCGATCACTCGTACTACGCGGTGCCGTCGGATCCGAGCGTGATCGCGCTCGCGTGCGACTACGGCGGCACGTTCTGCGCGGCGGTGCGCAAGGACAACCTGTTCGCGTGTCAGTTCCACCCGGAGAAGAGCCAGCGCGTCGGCCTGACGATCTTGCGGAATTTTGTTCGTTCCGGCGTGGAGAAGGCGTGATGCGGGTCTGGCCCGCGATCGATCTGCTCGAAGGCCGCGCGGTGCGCCTGCACGAGGGCAAGCGCGATCGCGCGACGATCTTCAGCGACGCGCCGTGGGAGCTGCCCGCGCGCTTCGCCGCCGACGGCGCGCAGGGCCTGCACGTCGTCGATCTCGACGGCGCGTTCGCGGGCGCGCCGGTCCAACACGAGCTCGTCAGGCGCTTGATCGACGCCGCGGGCGATCTCCCGGTGCAGGTCGGCGGCGGCATCCGCGATCGCGCCGCGGTCGACGCGGTGATCGCCGCGGGCGCGACCCGCGTCGTGCTCGGCACCGCCGCGGTGAAGTCGCCCGCGCTCGTCGAAGAGGTCTGTCGCGCGTATCCGCGGCGCGTGGTCGTCGCGGTCGACGCGAAGGACGGCATGGTCGCGATCAGCGGCTGGACCGAGGCCTCGACCGTGACGGCGATCGAGCTCGGCACGCGCGCCGCGTCGTGGGGCGCGGCCGCGCTGCTCTACACCGATGTCTCGCGCGACGGCACCGGCGCCGGCCCCAACGTCGAGGCGACCGCGGCGCTCGCGCGCGCGGTGTCGATCGAGGTCATCGCGTCGGGCGGCGTCGCGTCGCTCGATCACCTGCGCGCGCTCCGCGACGCCGCGATCGAGAGCGTCGTCGTCGGTCGCGCGCTCTACGACGGCGCGTTCACGCTGCGCGAAGCCGTGGAGGCCTCGTGCTGACGCGCCGGATCATCCCGTGCCTCGACGTCAAGGACGGCCGCGTCGTCAAGGGCACCAACTTCCTGCAGCTGCGCGACGCCGGGGATCCCGTCGAGCAAGCGGCCGCGTACGACGCGCAAGGCGCCGACGAGATCTGCTTCCTCGACATCTCCGCCGCGCCCGAAGGGCGATCGACCCTCGTCGACGTGGTCGCGCGCACCGCGGACTGCGTCTTCGCGCCGCTCACCGTCGGCGGCGGCGTGCGCGCGGTCGCCGACGCCGAGAAGCTCTTGCTCGCGGGCGCCGACAAGGTCTCGATGAACACCGCCGCGATCCGCGACCCCGCGCTGGTCGCCGCGTGCGCGGAGCGGTTCGGCGTGCAGGCGATCGTCGTCGCGGTCGACGCCAAGCGCCGCGCCGGCGGCTGGGAGGTCTACTCGCACGGCGGCCGCACGCCCGAAGGCCTCGACGTGATCGAGTGGTGCGCGCGCGTCGCGTCGCTCGGCGCCGGCGAGATCTTGCTCACGTCGATGGATCGCGACGGCACGCGCAGCGGATACGACCTCGAGCTGGTGCGCGCGGTCGCCGACGCGGTGCCGATCCCGGTGATCGCCTCGGGCGGCGTCGGAGAGCTCGCGCACCTCGCCGACGGCCTCACCGCCGGCGCCGACGCGGTGCTCGCCGCGTCGATCTTCCACTACGGCCAGCACACGATCGCCGAGGCGAAGAGGTTCCTCGCCGCGCGCGGCTTGCCGGTGCGTCCGCCCGACCCTGTACAGTGAGCGTCATGGATCCGAAGTGGGACGAGCACGGCCTGGTGCCTGCGATCGTGCAGGACGCCACCACCGGCGCGGTCCTGATGATGGCGTGGATGAACACCGAGGCGCTCACGCTCACGCGCGAGAGCGGCTTCGCGCACTTCTGGTCGCGATCGCGATCGAAGATCTGGAAGAAGGGCGAGGAGTCGGGCAACACGCTCGCGGTCGTCGACGTGCGGATCGATTGCGACGCCGATACGATCCTGGTGCGCGCGCAGCCGGCGGGCCCGGCGTGCCACACGGGGGAGCCGACCTGTTTCTTCCGAGATTTCGACGAGACGCAGCTCCCCACGTCCGCGCCGACGATCTTCGATCGGCTCGAGCAGGTGATCGCGGAGCGGCGCGACAGCTCCACCGCGGAGAAGAGCTACACGCGCTCGCTGCTCGACAAGGGCTGGCCGAAAATCCTCGAGAAGATCGCCGAGGAGCAGGGCGAGCTCGCGGCGGAATTGCCGAGCGGCACCGACGAGCGCGTGATCTCCGAGACCGCGGATCTGATCTTCCACGTCATGGTCGCGCTCGGCGCGCGGCGGATCCCGATCGCACGGGTCGAAGCGGAGCTCGCGCGTCGCTTCGGCGTCGGCGGTCACGTCGAAAAAGCGCAACGTAAGAAATGAGCATGCCGGCGCGACGCGGGGCAGGGCCGAGGCCGCAGGCCGAGCCGAGCGAACCGCGCGAAGCGCGGCGCGAGGACCCGGGGGAGCACCCGCGAGCGCCGGCTGAGATCGTCCTCGCGCCGGGCGGATCTCTGGCGGCGGCGATCCCGCACTACGAGGATCGCCCCGAGCAGCGCGTGATGTCCGCGGCGGTCGCGCGCGCGCTCGCCGACGATCGGCCGCTGCTCGTCGAGGCCGGCACCGGCACCGGCAAGACGCTCGCGTACCTCGTGCCCGCGCTCGCGAGCGGCAAGCGCGTGATCGTCTCGACCGGCACGCGCACGCTGCAGGATCAGATCGCGCGCCACGACCTCCCGCTCTTGCGCACGTTGATCGCTCGTCCGTTCAGCGCGGTGGTCTTGAAGGGCGTCGCGAACTACGCGTGTCGCCGCCGGCTCGACGAGGCGAAGAGCCGCGAGCCGTCGAAGACGATCAAGAGCCTCGCGCTCTGGGCCGACGAATCTCCGACGGGAGATCGCGCCGAGGTCGACTGGCTCACCGAGGACGATCCGGTGTGGGCCGAGATCACGACGACGCCCGACACGCGCATCGGCCCGCGCTGTCCGTACTTCGAGCGGTGCTTCGTCACCGGCGCGCGCCGCGCGGCCGCCGAGGCGGATCTGATCCTCGTCAACCATCACCTGTACTTCTCGGATCTCTCGCTGCGCGCGAACCATCCGGGCGCGAAGGTCTTGCCCGATCACGACGCCGTGATCTTCGACGAGGCGCACCAGCTCGAGGACGTGGCGACCGAGCATTTCGGCGCTCGGGTCTCGACCGTGCGGGTCGGCCAGCTCGTCCGCGACGCGCACGCCGCGCTCGCGCACGTGGATCTGTTCGCGGGGCGCGCCGCCGGCGAAGGCGCGGTGCTCGCCGTC
>DATJIA010000280.1:0-48557 GCA_035493675.1 Kofleriaceae bacterium
GCCCGGCGAACGCCTCGCGCACGAACAGCCATGCGCGATCGGCGCCCACGACGGCATGCGCGTCGACGAGCTGGCCGCGGATCTTCGGCAGCGTGATGCGATCGTCGAGGCCGCGCCGATCGGGCCGGAACACGAAGCCGACCGTCCACGCGCCGGCGCGGTAGAACCCGACGCCGAACGTCGCGCTCGTCCACACCCGCGTGCGGCCGCCGAGGACCTGGCCGATCACCTCGGGGCCGAGCGCGCCGCGGCGGTAGAGCAGGTCGCCGGTGATCCACACCTCGGCGATCTCGCGCGGCGCGAGCGAGGTCGGATCGATCTTGGTCGCGCGCAACCCGCCGCGCACGATCGTCGCCGGGATCGCGACCGCCGTCCGGCACACCGGACAGCTCGCGCGCGCGTGCTCGGCGCCGCACGCGCACGTGCGCCAGCGCTGCTCGACGAGCCGCGCGATCGGGAACGCGCCGCGCACGCCGCGCGCGAAGACGTCGTGGAACGCCGCGTTCAGCTCGTCGGGCAGGACGCTCGTCGGGAGCGCGGCTTTCGGCGCGCGCACCTCGGCGTCGTAGATCGAAACGCGCGCGTGCGCGCGACGCGCGGGCACGACGCGGCGCGCAGGATCCGCAGGCGCGTGCACGCCGCCGTACGGTCCGACGCCGAGCAGCGATCGCATCGCCATCGACGCGAACGCGTACCAGTCGCTGTCGCGATCGTGCGGACGGATCCACGCGAGCGTGGCTGGATCGCACAACCGCGGATCGACGAAACGCTCGCTGAACACGCCGCAGCGCCACGCGCCGAACTGGAAGCTGTCGGCGTCGATCAGCCACGCGCGCTCGCCGTCGACGAGCACGTTCAAGTCGTTGAAGTCGCCGATCACGATGCCGCGCGCGTGCAGCCGCTCGACGGTGCGGCCGAGCTCGACGAGCGCCGCGGTCACGCGCGCCAGGTCGATCTGCTTCGCGCGCCGCCAGCCGATCTCACCGACGTGATAGAGCGCGTCGCCCGCTACTCTCGGCATCGCGTAGCCGCAGATCTCGCCCTTCTTCGACCGGCGCGCGAGCGCGATCGGCGCGACCACGCGCGGCGGCAGCGCGGTCGGGAACGCGGGCAGCTTCGCTTGATGCTCCGCGATCCGCGCGTCGGCGGCGCACTGCGCGTCGGGGAGTCCGTCGAAGTCCGGGTGCGAGGCCGGCTTGAACAGCTTCAGCACGCGGCCGTCGCCGAGATCGTGGAGGTCCGCCTCGCCGCCTTGCGCGAACGGCGTGCGCGGATCGATCTCGACGCGCGTGTCGTCGAGCCAGACCTTCACGCGCCACCTCCTTCCCGACGCATCACGACGATCGTCGTGTCGTCGTCGAGCGGCAGTGGACGGCGCACGATCGCGCCGCGCGCGTGGTCGATCGACAGCTCCTCGCGGTTCTGCACCGCGAGCGCGCGGCGGAGCGCGTCCGGGTTCGCGAACCAGCGGTCATCGGCGGCGAACGAGTCGAGCGATTCGATCGCCGCGGCGCCGTCGGTCGCGATCATCACGCGGCGCGCGTCGTCGCGCACGATCGCCGCGGTCCATCGCGGGGTCGGCCCGGCCAGTCCGTACGCGAGGTACGGCGGCGCGTTGTCCTCGAACGCGATCGCGTGCACGTCGCCGTCGATCGCGATCACGCCGTCGCCGATCGAGCGGACCTCGAGGCGCGCCGGCGTCCACACCGCGATCACGCTGGTGAACAAGAGGTGCTCGCGCACGATCTCGTCGCGATCGCCGCCCATCGCGCCGACCAGCGCGCCGAGCTCCGCGAGCACGCGGTCGCGCGCCCGATCGAGATCGACTCCCACGCCGGTCTCGACCTGCGCCGCGATCGCCGAAATCCAAAGTCGCGCGCCGATCGCCGCGCCGACCTCGCTGCGCGCGCCGCCGCTGCACCCGTCGCACACGACCGCGATCGCCGCGTCGCCCGCGCGCGACCACGCGTGCGCGTCCTGCGAGCCGCGCCCGAGGCGCCGGTGCGCCCCACCGGTGACGGTCCCCGCGGCGATCGAGATCGTGTTCATAGGACACCAACATGGTGTCAAATAAACACTATGTCAAGCAGGCCGCAGCCGGCCCATCGCAACCCCGCGAACGCGTTCAGGGAGCGAGGCGCTCGCGGACCCAGCCGGCGCCCGCGCCCGCGCCGGCGCCATCGCGCCGGTAGCGCACGCGATCGTGCAAGCGGCTCGGCTGGCCCTGCCAGAACTCGAGCTCCTCCGGGATCACGCGATACCCGCCCCAGTGCGGCGGCCGCGGCGGCGCGTCGCCGGCGACCGCGCGCGCGTTCTCGACCCACGCCTCGAGCTCTTCGCGCGACGCGATCACCTGCGACTGCGGCGACGCGATCGCGCCGAGCCGACTCTCGAGCGGACGCGTCGCGAAGTACGCGTCCGACTCCTCCGCCGAGACGCGCTCGACCACGCCGTCGATGCGCACCTGCCGGTCGAGCGCGAGCCAGTAGAAGAGCAGGGCCGCGCGCGGGTTCGCGTCGAGCTCGAGCGACTTGCGGCTCGTGTAGTTCGTGTAGAAGACGAAGCCGCGCTCGTCGATCTCCTTCAGGAGCACCGTGCGCGCCGACGGCCGCCCGTCACGCGTCGCGGTCGCGAGCGTCATCGCGTTGACGTTCTTCAGCCCGGTCGCCTCGGCGTCCGCGAACCACGCGCGGAACTGCTCGAGCGGATTCGCGAGCGCGCTCGCGACGTCGAGCCGCGCGCCCTCGTACTGCTCGCCATGGCGCCACAACAGGTCTTTCGCCATGACGATCGTCTACCACGCCGGCTAACGCCGGCGTGTCGATCCCAGCCGCCGCTCGGGGCGCTCCCCCGGGACCTCATGCCCCCGCAACGCGGGGTGCATTCGGCTCGGCCCTACGGGCCTCGACCCTGCCCCTCGTCGCGGCGGCATCAATGGCCCATCTGGGCGTGGTCGGTCTCGCCTTCCTTGCCCATCGCCGACTCCATCAGCGCGTGATACGCGTCGTGGACGGCGCTGAACTTCTCGTCGAAGCCGTCGCCTGTACCGGCGCAGCTCTCGCCGAGCTTGTCGACCGCGGTGACGAGCGCGTTCGCGTTGCCCTCCCAGCCCGCGTGATCGGCGCGCGCGCGGCCGACGATGGCCGCGGCCTGCTCCTTCATCTTGGGCACCGCGGCGCACGCGTCCTTGTGGCGCTGATCGCCCTCGGGCGCATGCCACACCGGCGCGAGCGTCTCGTGGAACGTATCGATCTCGGCGACGCCGACGCCGTGATGCTCCATCTCCATGTCGTGATGCTCGCCTACGCCGTGGCTGTGCGTGTCGTACGGCTGCTCGACGGTGGTCTTGCCGCCGCACGCGGCCGCGAACAAGAGTGAGGCGATCCAGATGCGCATGGCCGCCGTGTCCCACGGGCGCGGCCTTCGTGTCAATCTGAGGCGTGGACCTGCTCGTCATCCGACACGCGATCGCGGCGCCGCGCGAGGACTACCCCGAAGACGCCGCGCGGCCGCTGACCGCGAAGGGCGTGAAGCGCTTCAAGCGCGTCGTCCGCGGGCTCGACGCGCTCGGCGTCGAGCTGTGCCGCGTGTTGCACAGCCCGTGGCGCCGCGCGGTCGAGACCGCGCAGCTGATGGGGCCGATCGTGCACGGCGATCTCGACGGGGCGCTGGTCGCGACCGATCTGCTGATCGCGCCGCCGCGCGCCGAGCTGTTCACCGAGATCTCGGGCGCGAGCGTCGACGGCGCGGTCGCGGTGATCGGTCACGAGCCGTGGCTCGGCGAGCTGATCGCGACCCTGTGCTTCGCCGACGCGCGCCGCGGCGAGCAGGTGCCGCTGCGCAAGGGCGGCGTCGCGTGGCTCGACGGCACCGCCGCGCCCGGCGGCATGGTGCTGCGCGCGCTGTTGCCGCCCAAGGTCTTGCGCGCCGCCGCGACCGACGACTGATCCGCGTCCGATCAGCGACCGACGGCCGCGAGGATCCCGGGGATCGTGAGCCGGCGGAACATCGCGTCCGCGTGAGCGGCGTCGGGGACGTTCGAGCGCAGGTCGGCCCACCACATCAGGATCGACATCAGCGAGCCGACCGCGAACTCGACGATCGCCTCGACGGGCACCTCGGTGCCACGCACGCCGAGCGCCGCGAGGTCGTCGCGCACGAGCTCCTGGAACATGCGGCGCACGTGCTGCATGACGATCGTGCCCGCGCGCCGCCCGACGATCGCGCGGAACAGCGCGCGCTGCTCGCCCGCGTGCTCGAACATCGCGAGGCTGAAGCCGAGCGCGCGATCGCGGAGCGGGCCGGTCCGCGCGATCGCGGCGCGCTGGTGCTCGCGCAGGAACGAGCGCAGGTTCTTGAGGCCCTCGACGAGCAGGTCGTCCTTGTCGCGGTAGTGGTCGTAGAAGGTCGTGCGCCCGACGTTCGCGCGGTCGAGCAGGTCCTGGATGGTGATCGCGTCGTAGCCCTTCTCGACCATCAGCTCGAGCAGCGCGTAGCTGAGGTTGCCGCGCGTCCGACGCACGCGCCGATCGATCTCGGTCATCGGAGCCTCCCGAACATTCGCGCGTGATCTGTTCGGAACCGAACATCGCGCTCGGGAACGTGCCTGGTGTCGCCTCGATTCCGAACAGACAGTTCGATACCGAACACGGTGTTCATAATCGTCAGCGCCGCGGGCCGGCGCAAGGAGCAAGTCGTCATGTCGAAGTCTCCATCTGGGTCGGCGCCGGTATCGTCCGGACCGATCGTCGAGTTGCGCGGCGTCACCAAGACCTACGCGGGCGCGCGCCCCTTCACGGCGCTGCGCGGGATCGACCTGCGGGTCGACGCCGGCGAGCTGGTCGCGATCGTTGGTCGCTCGGGCAGCGGTAAGTCCACGTTGCTCAACGTGATCGCAGGGATCGATCGTCCCACCGGCGGGACCGCGTCGGTCGCCGGCGCGCGCCTCGACGAGCTCGACGAGGGCGCGCTCGCGGTCTGGCGCGGCGCGCAGCTCGGCATCGTCTTCCAGTTCTTCCAGCTGCTCCCGACCCTGACGATCGCCGAGAACGTGATCCTGCCGATGGAGCTGGCGCGGATCGGGACGCGCGCCTCGCGCCGGGCGCGCGCGCTCGAGCTGCTCGCGAAGGTCGAGATCGCCGACCAGGCGGACAAGCTGCCGTCGGCCTTGTCGGGCGGACAGCAGCAGCGCGCCGCGATCGCGCGTGCGCTCTCCAACGACCCGCGGTTGATCGTCGCCGACGAGCCGACCGGCAACCTCGACTCGCGCACGTCGGAGGCGGTGCTCGCGCTGTTCGTGGAGCTCGCGCGCGGCGGGCGGGCGGTCGTGCTGGTCAGCCACGAGCGCGACGTCGCGGCGATCGCGGATCGCACGATCACGCTCGCGGACGGCGCGATCGCGCGCATCGACACGCGCCGCGACCCGTTGCCCGACGCGCGCCGCGCGCGCGAGGAGTTGCTCCATGCGTGAGGCGCGGTGGGCGAAGCTCGTCGGCGATCTACGCGCCGCGCGCGGGCGCGTGATCCTCATGATCATCGCGATCACCGCGAGCCTCGCCGCCGTCGGGGCGGTCCTCGGCGCGTACGGCGTCGCCGGGCGGGAGCTCGATCGCAACTACACCGAGACGCACCCCGCCAGCGCGACGCTCGAGCTCGACGGCGACGTCACCGCCGAGCTCGCCGCCGCGGCGCGCGCGCGTCCCGGCGTGACCGACGCCGAGCCGCGCGGCACCGTGCTCGCGCGCGTGCGCGTCGGCGCCGATCGCATGCGCTTCCTCTTGTTCGTCGTCGACGACTTCCGCGCGCTGCGGCTCAACACGTTCACCCGCGAGGCCGGCGCGTGGCCGCCGCCCGACGGCACGATCCTGATCGAGCGCAGCGCGGCGCCGCTGCTCGGAGCGACGATCGGCGATCGGCTCACGCTCGAGATGCCGCACGGCCGCGCGCACGAGATCGCGATCGCCGGCCTCGTGCACGATCCGGGGCTGGCACCCGCGTGGCAGGAGCGCACCGGCTACGGCTACGTGACGCGCGCGACCCTCGCATCGCTCGGCGAGCCGCCGATCGCCGACGAGCTGCGCATCGCGGTCGCCGCGACCGATCGCGAGACGATCACGCGCACCGCGCGCGACGTCGCGGCGTGGTTGATGACCACGGGTCATCCAGTGCGCGAGATCCGCGTGCCACCGTCGGGCGCGCACCCGCACGCCGGTCAGATGCGCGGCCTGATGATGATGATGGCGATCTTCGCCGTCACCGGGCTCCTGCTCGGCGCGATCCTCGTCGCGGCGACGCTCGCCGCGCTGCTCGCGCGCCAGACGCGCGAGATCGGGGTGCTCAAGGCGATCGGCGCGCGCACGTCGCAGGTCGCGCGCATGTACGTCGCGATCGCGGTCGTGATCGCGGTGAGCTCGACCGTGATCGCCGTCCCGCTCGGGCTCGTCGGCGCGCGCGCGCTCGCGACGATGATCGCGGGGCTGCTCAACTTCGAGCTCGCCAGCACGCGCGTGCCGGCGTGGGTGCTCGCGGTGCAGATCGGAGCCGGCCTGCTGGTGCCGGTGATCGCGGCGAAGATCCCGGTGCTCCGCGCCGCGCGCATCACCGTGCGCAAGGCGCTCGACGACGACGGCGCGCTCACCGCCGGGAAAGACTCGCGCGATCGCACGACCAGGCGCAGCGCGCGCTTCGCGCTCGCCGTGCGCAACGCGTTCCGCCGCCCCGCGAGGCTCGCGCTCGTGCTCGGCCTCCTCGCCGCCGGCGGCGCGATGTTCTTGACCGCGAAGAACGTCGAGCTCGGATGGCATCGCATGGTCGGCTCGGTCTACACGACCCGCCACTACGACGTCGAGCTGCGCACCGTCGACGATCAGCCCGCGGCGCAGATCGCGAACGCGCTCGCGAAGCTTCCGGGCGTGCGCACCGTCGAGGCGTGGGGCTGGTCGCCCGCGGCGTTCGCGCAGCCCGGCGCGATCGACGTCGTGCGCACGTACCCCGACGGCGGTCACGGCAGCTTCACGATCTACGGTGTGCCGCGCGACTCGCGCATGGTCGACTATCCGCTGCTCGCCGGCCGCTGGCTCGGGGCCGGTGACGCCGACGCGGTCGTGCTCAACCACAACGCGCGGGCGCAGCACGGCGGCGCGGCCGTCGGCGACGCCGTCACGATCTCGATCGAAGGACGGCAGCGCACGTTCCGCGTCGTCGGGATCGTGCAAGAGGTCGGCGCCGCCGCGGCCGCGTACGTCGACGCATCGGCGTTCGCGCGCCCCGACCGCGCGCGCTTGTTCCGCGTCGCGACGAACGCGAGCGATCCGGACGCGCGCATCGCGATCATCCGCGCGATCGATGATCAGCTCGCCCGCGATGGCATCGCGGTCGCGCAAGGTCTCCCGCTCGCGGAGCTGAAGACCGCGATGGGCGAGCACGTCGTGATCCTCGTGCGCATGCTGCAGGCGATGGCGCTCTTGTTCGCGCTGGTCGGCGTGTTCGGGCTCGCGTCGGCGATGAGCGCGAACGTGATCGAGCGCGGCCGCGAGCTCGGCGTCCTGCGCGCGATCGGCGCGCCGCCGCGCACCGTGCTCGGCCTGGTCGTCGGCGAGGGCGTCGTGATCGGCGCGCTGTCGTGGCTCGTCGCGCTCGCGCTCGCGATCCCGCTCGCGCTCGTCGTCGGACGCGTCGTCGGCGCGCTCTCGTTCGGCATCCCGCTGCCGCTGTCGCCGTCGGTCGGCGCGACCGTCGCGTGGCTCGCGATCGTGCTCGCCGGCGCCGCGATCGCGAGCGGCGTCCCGGCGTGGCGCGCGTCGCGACGCCCGGTGCACGACGCGCTCGCGCGCCCTTAGCGGAGCGGTCGCAACCCGCGCGCGTGGCGCATGCGATTGACCGCGCGAGCGACGCGCTCGTCGTGCATGAGCAGCTTCGACATCGCGCCGGTCGTCACGCCCAGGCGCTGCGCGCACGCCGCGACCTCGGCGCCCGCGTCGGCGAAGACGTCGAGCAGCTCCGCGATCGCGATCAGATATTCGGGCTTCTCGCGCGTGCGCTCGCCGAGCGGCGCGGTGCCGCCGGCGACCAGCGCGGTCAAGCGCGCCGACGGCGCCGCAACGAGCGCGCGCAGATCGATCGCGACGTGCTCGCGCAATCGCTTCAACGCGCGCGCCTTGTTCTCGTGCTGCGCGCGGCTCTCTTCCGCGATCGCCGAGAGCCCCGAGGCCTTGTGCCGCACGCGCACCGCGCTCTCGGTCTTGTTGCGGTGCTGCCCGCCCGGCCCCGACGCGCGATAGCGATCGATCTCGCACTGCGCGGCGAGCGCGTCGTCGGTCGCGAGGATCCAACCCGCGCGGACCGCGGCGTCGACGAGCGCGGGCTCAGTTGACATCTTCGGGCGCGCGCGGCGGCATCGACGGCTCCGGCGCCTCCGAGCCCATGCGCTCCGGCTTCGGCGCCGCCTCGGTCGGCTCGACGTAGACATCGACGCCCGCGCGATCGCCCGCGCGTCCGTATTCGACCTTGGCGACCCCGTCCTGCGACATCGCGCCGACGAGCTTCTCGAGCCGCGCCTCGTGCGCGACCTTCGCCGACGCGCACATCGCCGCGACCTCCGCGATCGGCAGCCCCGGCGCGATCCCCGCGAACCGCACGATCGCGCCGCCGCGGATGCGCGCGGAGATCTTGAACCCCGGCGTCGCGTGCTGCCACGCATCGATCACGCCGTCGGGCGGCGGCGCGCCGGTGAAGTGCAGGAACGCGCGCACCGTGCGTCCGATCTGCTCGTCGAGCGTGTCGCCCGGCACCGCGAGCTCGAGCTCGCTGAACGCGGTGTCGCCGATCGACTGCATGAACCGCGTGATGTTCGTGACGCCGTTGTCGACGACCCACTTCTTGAGCAGGAACTTCGCCTCGTGCGTGCCGAACAGCGGCTCGATCTTCTCCCACGGCTGCGGATCGGCGAACAGCCAGCCGGTCGTGACCTTCCCGCCCCACACGCCGACCCAGCTGCCGACGCGCTTCGGCTCGAGCGCGCCGCCGAGCTCGTCGAGCACGCGCTCGTCGCTCTTCGCGATGTTGCAGAGCTTGAAGTAGTCCGCCATCTTCGGCACGAACCCCGCCGGATCGCCCCACGCGCCCCACCACATGCGGCGCAGATCGCTGCCGATCATCGCGAGGTACTCGACGCGCTCGCCGTTCGGCATCTCCGGCGGCATCGGCACGTGCTCGAGCCATCGATCGAGGTGGATGTCCATCCACTCCTCGACCACCGGCAACGACGACAGCGTGATCTGCAGGTTCAGACGGATCGAGAGCGCACGCTGCAGCGCCGTGTCGAGCGGGTTGGCCATCCCCTCAATCTTCGCGCTCGCCGCGGATCCGAGGCAAGAGCATGACGAAGTTGCAGGGGCGCGTTCGGTGGTCGAGCTGCGGGAGGAGGATCTTCTCCATCGCGAAGCGGCAGGCGTTCGGCGAGCCCGGGAGCAGGAACACGTAGGTCTTGCGACACAGGGCGGCCTCGGCGCGGCTCTGGATCGTCGCGGCGCCGATGTCCTGGTACGACAGCATCCGGAACAGCTCGCCGAAGCCGGGGATGGGCTTGGTGACGAGCGGCGCGAGCGCTTCCGGTGTCACGTCGCGGGGCGTCACGCCGGTGCCGCCGGTCGCGATGATCACCTCGACCTCTGGATCATCGATCCACATCTCGAGCTTGCCGCGGATCGCGTCGCGGTTGTCCTTGACGATCGCGCGCGTGACGACGCGGTGGCCGTCCTGCTCGAGGCTCTTCGTGACGACGTCGCCGGAGGCGTCGTCGACTTCGGTCCGGGTATCGGACACCGTCAAGACGCCGACCTTGACCGGGATGAACTCTCGCTCCGCCATGAGGGAAGCGTAGCTCGCTTTCAGACGACGAGATTGACCAGTCGACCTTTGACGTAGATCTCGCGCTTGATCGGCTTTCCGGCCAGGAATTCGACGACCTTGGGCTGCGCCTTCGCCGCCGCGACGATGTCCTGTTCGGTCGCGTCGACCGGGACGTCGATCGTCGCGCGCAGCTTGCCGGTGACCTGCACCGCGATCGTCATGACGTCGCGCGCGAGCTTGGCCTCGTCGAACTTCGGCCACGGCGCGAACGTGAGCGAGTCGGTGTGGCCGAGCCGCTCCCACAGCTCTTCGGCGACGTGCGGCGCGAACGGCGCGAGGACCACGACGAACTGCTCGAACCACGCGGTCGGGACGACCGGCGCCTTGGTCGCCTCGTTGCCGAAGATCATCATCTCGGCGATCGCCGTGTTGAACCGGAGGTTCTCGACCGACTCGGTGACCTTCTTGATCGCCGCGTGCAGCGCGCGCTCGAGCTCCTTGTTGTCGGTGCCCGCGTCGGGCGACAGCTTGCCCGACGGCCCCCCGGTCTCGGTGTCGACCGCGACGCGCCAGATGCGATCGAGGAAGCGGCGCGTGCCGGCGACGCCCGCGGTCTCCCACTCGACGCCGTCTTCCAGCGGTCCCATGAACAGCTCGTACATGCGCATCGCGTCGGCGCCGTACTCGTCGGCCATGTCGTCCGGGTTGACGACGTTCTTCTTCGACTTCGACATCTTCTCGAAGCGAGTGGTCAAGGCCGCTTGACCATTCCGCGCGAACCACGCGCCGTCGCGCTGCTCGACCTCGTCGTCGAAGTAGTACTTGCCGTCCGGATCCTGGAACGACGTCTTGTGGATCATCCCTTGGTGGAACAGCCGCTGGAACGGCTCGCGCGTCGACACGTAGCCCGCGTCGTACAGGACCTTGTGCCAGAAGCGCGCGTACAAGAGATGTAGAACAGCGTGTTCGGAACCGCCGACGTACAGATCGACGGGCATCCAGTACTTCTCCTCGGCCGGATCCCACGCGACGTCGTCGCGATCCGGCGAGAGGAAGCGCAGGTAGTACCAGCACGAGCCCGCCCACTGCGGCATCGTGTTGGTCTCGCGACGCGCGGGACGACCGGTCGCCGGATCCTTCGCGTGCAGCCAATCCTGCGCGCGCGCCAGCGGCGGCTGGCCGTCGGCGGTCGGCTTGTACTCGTCGATCGCGGGCAGCGCGACCGGGAGATCGTCGACCGGCACCAGCGAGATGCCGTCGCCTTCGACGTGCAAGACCGGGAACGGCTCGCCCCAGTAGCGCTGGCGCGAGAACAGCCAGTCGCGCAGCTTGTAGCGCACGCGCCGCTTGCCGAGCCCCTGCGTCTCGAGCCACTCGATCACGCGCGTCTTGGCTTCTTCGTTGCGCAGCCCGTCGAGGAAGCCGCTGTTCAGGTGCGCGCCGTCGCCGGTGTACGCGCCGACTTTCGGATCGCCGCCCGCGACGACCTCGATGATCGGGAGGCCGAACTTCGTCGCGAACGCCCAGTCGCGCTCGTCGCCGGCGGGGCACGCGAACACCGCGCCGGTGCCGTAGCTCGCGAGCACGTAGTCCGCGATCCACACGGGGATGTGCTCGCCGTTGACCGGGTTCACGCACGTCGCGCCGGTGAACACGCCCGTCTTCGGCGCGTCGGCGGCGGCGCTCGTGCGATCGCGCTCGCTGCGGCGCGACGTCTCCGCGCGATACTTCTCGACCGCGCCCTTCTGGTCCGCCGTCGTGATCACGTCGACCAGCGCGTGCTCGGGCGCGAGCACGAGGAACGTGCCGCCGAACAGCGTGTCCGGTCGCGTCGTGAAGACCTCGATCGACGCGTCGTGACCGACGACCTTGAACAAGACGTCGGCACCGGTGGATCGCCCGATCCATTCGCGCTGCATCGTCAGCGTGCCGTTCGGCCAGTCGAGCCCGTCGAGATCCGCGGTCAGCGGCTCGGCGTACTCGGTGATCTTCAGCATCCACTGCTTCATCATCCGGCGCTCGACGGGATCGCCGGTCTCGATGTACTTGCCGTCCTTCACCTCTTCATTGGCGAGCACGGTGCCGAGCGCGGGACAGAAGTTGACGGGCACCTCGGCCTGATACGCGAGGCCGCGCTCGTACAGCTTCTCGAAGATCCACTGCGTCCACTTGTAGTAGCGAGGATCGCTGGTCGCGAGCTCGCGGCTCCAGTCGTACGAGAGCCCCAGCTTCGACAGCTGCGACTTGAAGGTCGCGATGTTGCGCTCGGTGATCTCGCGCGGGTGACGGTTCTCGCGCTCGGCCTGGCGCTCGGCCGGCAAGCCGAACGAGTCCCAGCCCATCACGCGCAGGACGTTGAAGCCCATCATCCGCTTCGCGCGCGCGACCACGTCGGTCGCGACGTAGCCCTTCGGGTGACCGACGTGCAGGCCCGCACCCGACGGGTACGGGAACATGTCGAGCACGTAGTACTTGGGCCGCGTGCGATCGGTGGGCGTCGCGAACGTGCGATCGCGTTCCCACCGCGACTGCCACTTCGTGTCGATCGTCTTGTGGTCGAAGCCCGGCATCAGGAAAGAGCAGCTTGCAGGCGTGCGGTCACTTCGTCCAGCGATCCGACGCCGTCGACGCGACGGAGGATGCCCTTGCCCTCGTAGAACGGGAGCACGGGCTCGGTCTCGCCGTGGTACTTCGAGAGCCGCTTGGTCACGGCCTCCTCGGTGTCGTCGGCGCGCTGCACGACCGCGAGCCCCGCCGGCGGCGGGTCGTACTTCATGTGATAGATCGTGCCGGTCTTCGGGTCGTTGCGGCGACCGGTGACGCGCTCGACGATCAGCGCGTCCTCGACCTCGATCAACACGACCGCGTCGAGCGCGACGCCCGCGGCGGTCAGCGCGACGTCGAGCGCCTCGGCCTGGGGCACCGTGCGCGGGAAGCCGTCGAGCATGAAGCCGTTCGCGCAGTCGGGCTTCGCGATCCG
This sequence comes from Kofleriaceae bacterium, assembly GCA_035493675.1. Taxonomy (GTDB): domain Bacteria; phylum Myxococcota_A; class Polyangia; order Haliangiales; family Haliangiaceae; genus JAIOQA01. Next base: position 12,830 of record DATJIA010000280.1, read on the forward strand.
ATCGAGGATCATCCCGATCACGACGTCGTCCGGGACGAGCTTGCCCTCCTTCATGAGGACCTCGGCCTGCTTGCCGAGCGCGGTCCCTTCCTTCACGGCGGCGCGCAACATGTCGCCGCTCGAGATGTGCGGGATGCGGAGCTTCTCGACCAAGCGCGCCGCTTGCGTGCCCTTACCGGCACCCGGCGGGCCAACCAGGATCATGCGCATCCATCGTTGCTATCCTGGGATACGTGCTGGAGGCAAGGCCCGGACCCGCGCAAGGTCCGCGCGCGGGGCGCGACACCAAGCCGCGTGACGAAGACGGGTCGGACGACGATGACGCGCTCGTGTGCACCGCGTGCGAGCACCGGATCACGTCGCGCGACCTGCGCGAGGAGCGGGCGGGCGCGCACGAGCACACGTTCGTCAACCCCGGCGGCTTCGTGCACCACCTCGGCTGCTTCGCGGCGGCGTCGGGATGCGTGCATGTCGGCGGGCGGGAGACCGCGTTCTCGTGGTTCCCGGGGTGGACGTGGCAGATCGCGGAATGCGCACGTTGCCGAACACATATGGGCTGGTTGTTCGTTTGCGAACACGAGCAGTTCCACGGGTTGTTGCTCGCGAAGCTGCGGCCGCGCACCTGTTGAATCTCTGACAGGCGGAGACCGTCGACGTTCCTGTGAATTTGCTCGATCGGCTCGGAACGAGCGGGCATGCTCGTTCCATGCGGTTCGTGGGGATCGTCGTCGCGCTCGCCGGTCTCGCCGGCGCGGCACGCGCAGATCTCCCGAAGAAGGGCTCGGACTCGATCGTGCCGGTGGTCTCGGACGATCAAGGCTGGCAGCGCGATCGCCAGGCCGCATATCTCGCGTTCGGCACGTCGCTGACGACCGACGCGTACACGAACATGGATCTGTTCCTCGAAGGCGGCATGCGCGTGTCGACCACGCCGATCTGGGTGCACGGCTTGATCGGGACCGGCGCGGAGACGCAGGTGCACGGGCAGGGCGATTTCCTCGAGGCGCGCGGCGGCTTCGAGGTGTCGTGCGGAACCCGGCGCATCATGTGCGGCTTCTTCGCGATCGACGTCGGCGGCGAGATGCAACGGCGCCGCGGCGACAAGGACGAGGACGCGCTCAAGGGGGTCGTGGCGGTGCCGCGCCTCGGCGTCGACATGGGCGGCGACATGGTGCGCCTGCGCGCGAGCATCGACGGGCGCTGGTTCCGGTACGGCGGTAAGGGCGACGCCGAGAGCTCGACGACAGGCGGCGGCGGCTTCTCGCTCGCACTCGCGCTACGCTTCTGATCATGTCGATCGATCGGTTCGCGAGCACGAGGATCGTCCCGCGCGCGCCGTGGCTGATCCTGAGCGGCGCGGTGATCGTGGGCGCGCTGTGGCACGGGCGCGGTCATCATCATCATCACGGACGCGGGCGCGCGTTGCACGTCGAGCTCGCGCCGTCGCGAGATGCCGCGGCGCTGCGCGCGGAGCTCGCGGTGCTCGGCTCGCGCGCGCACGTCGATCCGCTGTTCACGCATCCGGAACCCGCGCTCGCCGATTGGGAGCGCGTGATCGTCACCGGCGACGCGGACGCGATCGCGAACGCGCTGGTCGCGAGCGGCGTCGCGCGCGAGGCGTTCGTCGAACCGGAGATCGGGCTCGCGACGATCGATCCCGGATCGGGCGCGGTCGACGTCACGCCGGCCGCGCCGTCGTGCCCGACCAAGACCCCGTCGTACAGCGAGCTGCAGGGCTATCTCGCGCCGGCGCCCGAGGGCATCGACGCGACCGCGGTGTGGCGCGAGCGCGGCGGGCGCGGGCAGGGTGTCCGGTTCGCGGACATCGAAGGCGCGTGGAACTTCAAGCACGAGGATCTGCCCGGTGATCGCATGCAGCTCGCCGCGGGTCCGATGATCAACGGCCGTGATTGGGAAGCGCACGGCACCGCGGTCGTCGGCGAGGTCGCGGGACGCGACAACGGCATCGGCATGACGGGCATCGCGCCGGACGTCGACAAGATCGTGGTCGCGTCGATCGGCGTCGGCGAGGTCGCGGACGCGATCGATCGCGCGCAGCAGCAGCTCGCTCCCGGCGACGTCCTGTTGATCGAGCTGCAGGGCATGGGGCCGCAGCAGCGCTGGATCCCCGTCGAGTACTGGGGCGACGTGTACGAAGCGATCCAGGTCGCGACGTCGCGCGGCGTCGTCGTGATCGAGGCCGCGGGCAACGGCGCCGCGAACCTCGACGATCGCGCGTATCGCGGCGCGTTCGATCCGGCCAAGAAGGACTCGGGCGCGATCATGGTCGGCGCCGGCGGGCCGCCGCGCGCGGGCTTCGTCGATCGCGCGCGGCTCGACTTCTCCAACTACGGCAAGCGCGTCGACGTGCAGGGCTGGGGCCGCAAGGTCGCGACGTTCGACTACGGCGATCTGCAGCGCTGCGCGACGATCGATCGCTTCTACACGGGCGAGTTCAGCGGCACGTCGTCGGCGTCGCCGATCGTCGCCGGCGCAGCGGTGCAGATCGAGGGCATCTATCGCGCGCGCACCGCGCACGCGCTGTCACCGTCGCAGCTGCGCGACGTGCTCCGCTCGACCGGCTCGCCGCAGGTCGCCGCGCGCGGCGCGCCGCTCTCGCAGCACATCGGCCCGCGCCCGAACGTCCCCGCCGCGCTCGCCGCGCTGTTCGGATACTAGCCGTCGTCCGTCGTCCGTCTCCCGTCGTCCGGATCCCAGATTTCGGATCCGGACTCTGCTGTCTTTACGGACGACGGGAGACGGACGACGGAAGACGATCTTCATCCCAGGTACGGCTCGTGGCAGACGGCCTCGATGTTGTGGCCGTCGGGATCGAGCACGAACGCGCCGTAGTAGTGCTCGTGATAGTGCGGGCGCACGCCGGGCGGACCGTTGTCCTTGCCGCCGGCCGCGATCGCCGCGTCGTAGAACGCCTTCACGATCGATCGCGACGACGCGCGGAACGCGACGTGGATCTTCTTGTCGGCGGCGCCGAGCCCGATCCAGAAGTCCGGCTTGGGCTTCACGCCGAAGCCGGCGAACGTCTGCCACTCCATCAAACACTCGTAGCCGAGCGGCGCGAGCGCCTTCAGGTAGAACGCCTTGCTGCGCGCGAGATCGGTGATTTCGATGCCGATGTGATCGATCACGTGCGAACGGTGGCGCCGCCGCGCGTCGGCGTCAAGGCCTACGAGAAGTTGTGCTTCCACACGTCGGCGAGCGCAGCGTGCTCGTCACACGCGCGCGCGATCGCATGCACGCGCGGGCAGTGCTCCGCGAACCACGCGCGCTGCGGGCGCCAGCGCGTCATCACACCGATGTAGAGATCGAGCGCGCTCGTGCGCTCGCCGAGGAACCACGGCGCGCCCGCGTGCGCCTCGAGCTGCTTCCACAGCTGCTGCGCGCGCGCGTCGGTCGCGCGGCGCAGCTCGTCGCCGTCGTTCGAAACGTAGCGCGACGGCACGTCACCGTACGTGAACGTCGGGTACAGCGCCGCGACGAACCAGACGAGCCAGCGCAGGAAGGCGGCGCGCTGCGGATCGCCGGGCGGCGGCGCGAGCCCGGCCTGCGGCGCGCGCTCGGCAAGCAGCAGCATGATCGCGGCGCTCTCGGTCAACACCGTTCGATCCGGCAGCACGACGGTCGGCAGCTCGCACAGCGGATTGACCGCGCGCAGACGACCGAGCGACGGCCCCGGCTCGCGCGGGTTCACCTCCTCGCGCACGAACGGCATGCCTGCGAGCGCGAGCGCGGCTTCGGTGATCGCGGAGCCCCAGCCCTTCGCGCCGAAGACCGTCCACGGCGCGGCGCCCGCGCTCAGGCGCTCGAAGGGATGCTCCGCGGGGCCGAGCGCGTGGAACGCGGCGCGTTTGCCGTCGAACTCGACGACGTACCGCTTGTCGAGATCCGGGTAGTCGAGGATGTCGACCGCGTGATCGTCGCCGCCAAAGAGATACACGAGCTCTCGATCGTCGTCGTTGCGCAGCTGGTGCGCGACCGACGGCACCGGGAACGCGACGAAGTCGCCGGTCTCGAGCGCGACCTCGGCGCCGTCGATCCGGCACACCCCGCGCCCTTCGACGATGAAGATCCACTCCTCGTCGAGCGTGTGCGCGTGGTACGCGAACGACGTCTGGCCTTTGGTCAAGCGCCCTTGACTAACGCCCACGTTGCGCAACCCTGCGTCGCGCCCCATGCGCGCGGCGGGAAATGGCACGGCGTTCGGTTGCAGACGTTGGATGAACGTCTTCTCGGTGGCGCGGATCTGGTCCTTGCGGATCACGACGGCGGGTCGGCGTTGCATGGGGCGACCGTACCGCCGCGGGCGGGATCGGTCTTGCACGTCTTTGCGCTTCCGCGTGTGCGCGATCTCGGCATACTCGGATCGTGCCGCACTTCGCGATCGAGCCCGTGGCCGTGACGCGCGATCTCCGCGCGATCCGCGCGGTCTGCGACGGGTGCGACGGGCCGCGGCTCGAGGAGGAGCACATCGGCAGCGGTCGCGTGTGGCTGCTCACCGCGGGGGCGTTCGAGCTGCGCGATCGCGCTGGCCGGCATGTCGTCGATCCGGCGACGATGTTCGTGTTCGGTACCGGACATGCGTTCACGATCCGGCATCCATGCGGATCGGACACGTGCCTGTCGTTCAGCGGCGCGCTTCCGGGAGCGATCGCGGCGCGCGGCCTCGGTCCGCGCGTGCCCGACGCGCACGATCACGCGCGGTTGTTGATCGAAGTCGCAGCGTGGCGTCGCGGCGAGGGCGACGAGCTCGCGCTCGCCGAGGCGTTGTGCGCCGCGGCGGCGCCCGATGCATCGACGCGCACCGCGACGCGGCGCGAGCGCGCGCTCGCCGACGAGCTCGCGTACGACGTGCGCGTGCACTTCGCCGAGACGATGTCGCTCGCGTCGCTGGCCGATCGCGCCGGGGTCTCGATGTTCCACGCGTGCCGCGTGTTCCGGCGCGCGACCGGCGTCGGCCTGCACGAGTTCCGCCGCGAGCTGCGCCTGCGCCACGCGCTCGCGCTGCTCGTCGACGGCCGCGCGCCGATCGCCGACGTCGCGTTGTCGACCGGCTTCGCATCGCAGTCACACCTGACGAATCGCTTCCGCGAGCGCTTCGGCATGACGCCCGCACGCGCCCGCGCGCGCGGCGTCGGCGTCGTTAGTGCAGCAGGAACCACTTCACGCCGGAGGTGACCTCCATGTGGAAGTGGTTGCGATGCTCGTAGTTGTAGTCGGGCGTGAGGATCACGTTGAAGATCCGCTTCGCCGCGGTCTCGCACACGATCGCGCGCAGCTCGGTCGCTTCCGGCGTCACCGGATGCGGCGCCGCGTCGGGGCCGCAGGTCGGATCGTCGATCGCGCCGTGGAAGTCGTCGAGCACCTTCAAGACGGTGCCGTCCTTCTTCACGAAGTGCGCGGCGTCGATCGCGACGGCGCCCGGGTGACGCTTCGCGATCTGATCGGCCGGCCACGACTCGGGCGGCGGACGCCACATCGAGTAGTGCTTCACCTCGACGATGTCGTGCGGCACGAGGATCTCCGCCGCGAAGTCGTCGAGCGCGAGCACGAGCGCGCAATCGGCGATCTCGTGCGGTGAATTCGCGCGGTCCTTCTCCGCCATGTCGCCGTGGAACACGACGCCGTGCAGCGGACCGGTGAGCCGCACCGGCGTCGCGACGCCGCGCGCGGTCTCGCGCTTGTACGAGATCTTCCGCGCGTCGAGCTCGGCGAGGCACTTCTCCGAGCTCAATGACCCGTAGTGATACGCGGGCGAGTCGGTCGCATCGGGCGGCGTCGTGAAGCGCGTCTTGGCGAGTGGGTCGACGTGATCCGGTTTGTCGTCGTGACCGTGATCGATCGTGGCGCTCGCGTGCACCGACATGCGCGCGTGCGCGTGCTTGTGCTTCGTCTTGTGCGACTTCGACCTCGACCTCGACCTCGACCTCGACTTCGACTTCGACTTCGACTTCGAAGACCTGTGCGTGCTCGTCGTCGTCGTCGTGCTCTCCGCGTACGCGGCGCCCGCGCACACCGCGGCTGCCAGCACGATCGCGCGACGCATCCTACGATTGTGCCAGTCGATCAGCCGGAGACAAGCGCGGCGATCTCGTCGGAATCGAACCCATATTCCGCGAGCACCGCGCGGCTCTGCTCGCCGAGCCGCGGCGGAATCGTTGGATTCGCGGGCGTCCCGACCGGCGTGCGCACCTGCGTGATCGATCCGAGCGCGCCGCCGTCGATCGTGAAGAAGACATTACGGGCGACGTGCTGCGGATGCGACACGACCTCTTCGAGCTCGAGCACCGGCTCGCAGCAGCAGTCGTGCTTCGCGAGGATCGGCAGCCATTCTTCGCGCGTCTTGCTCGCGAGGATCGCCGCGATCTCGCCGCGCACCTTCTCTTGCACGTGCGCGTCCCCCGCGATCTCCGCGATCGATCCCTTGCGGCCGATCGCTTCGTTGAACGCGAGATAGAACTTCGGCTCGAGCGCGCCGACGCTCAGGTAGCGATCGTCCTTGCAGCGGTACACGCCGTAGCACGCGAGCGCGCCGTTCAACGTCTCCGCGCCGCGCGTCGGGCGCGCGCCGCAGTCGAGGTTGCCGAGCTCGGCGAGGATCAGGGCGAGCGCGCCCTCGGTCATCGACACGTCGAGGTGCGCGCCGCGACCGGTGCGATCGCGCTGCACGAGCGCCGCCAGCACCGACGTCGCGCCCCACAACCCGCCGCCCGCCATGTCGGCGATCTGCACGCCGGGCATCGCCGGCATGCGGCCCCGCGACTCCGCGGTCATCGCGAGCACGCCGGCGAGTGCGATGTAATTGAGATCGTGGCCGGCCTTCTCGACGTACGGCCCGCTCGCGCCGTAGCCGCTGATCGAGCACACGACGATCTTCGGGTTGCGCGCGGCCAGCGCGTCGTACCCGACGCCGAGTCGGTCCATCACGCCGGGGCGAAAGCTCTCGACGATGACGTCCGCCTGCTCGGCCATGCGCAGGAACGCGTCGCGCCCCTTCGCATCCTTCAGATCGAGCGCGAGCGATCGCTTGCCGCGATTGACGGCGAGGAAGCGGCCGCTCAAGCCGCCCTTGCCGGGCGGGAACGCGCGTAGGTAGTCGCCGACGCGCGGATCTTCGACCTTCACGACGTCCGCGCCCATGTCGGCGAGGATCATCGTGAGGAACGGTCCCGGCAGGAGCCGCGAGAGATCGAGGACGCGGATGCCATCGAGCGCGTGCGCGAGCGACATGTTCCCTCCGTCGAGTGCCGTTCCGAAAACACGCGCGGCGGTACGTCACCGCACCGCCGCGTCGAACCGAGTCGGATCGATCAACCCTGGCGGGCGAGATCGAAGAACTGCTGCAGCTTCATCGCGAGCATCGGATCGCCCGACACGCGCAGCTTGCCCTGGAAGTAGAGCTGCATGCCGGCGTTCGGATCGCTCAGCATCGTCTTGAAGTCGTCGTGCGCGACTTCGATCGTGCACTGCGCCTTGCCGGTGTCGCCCTTGACGATGGTCGGCGGGTCCGACGTGAGGTCGGCGGTCCACTCGCCACCGCCCTCGCCGCTGATCTTGAACGCGTAGATCGCGTTCACCTCGCGCGCCTTGTCGGGGAATTGCTTGAGGCCCTGCGGGACGAGGACGTCGAAGAGCTCGGTCGCGTCCTTGGGGAGATTCACAGCCATGGGGATCCTCCGTCTACGTCGCTGATGCTGCTCGCGCTGCCGGGTGATCGCGCCTCATGCGTCGAGTCCCGTCGAGCCGGGCGGTCTTACCGCGGCGCGTCGAACGGCGTCAAGCGCGCAGTAGGTAACGCGTGGAGACATTTCGGCTCGGACGGCTCGCCGTGGTACGCACGAACGCGTGACCGCCGCAGATGTCGCGCTGATCTTGGTCGCCGCGGCGGCGGGCGGTGCGCTGAACGCGGTCGCGGGCGGCGGCAGCTTCCTCACGCTGCCGGCGCTGATCGCGGCGGGCGTGCCCGCGGTCGCGGCGAACGCGACCAGCGCGCTCGCGCTGTGGCCGGCGTCGGTCGCGTCGACGCTCGCGTACCGCAAGGACTTCGATCCGTCGCGCACGCTCGCGATCGCGCTCTCGATCACGAGCGTGATCGGCGGGCTCGCGGGCGCGCTGCTCCTGCTCCGCACGTCGAACGACGCGTTCCTGCGCCTGTTGCCGTGGCTGATGTTGATCGCGGCCGTCACCTTCACCTTCGGCGGCGCGATCGCGAAGCGGCTGGGCGCGCACGCGCCGGCCGGCGCGGAGCCGACCCGCACGTCGATCATCGTCGCGTGTGTGCTGCAGCTCGCGATCGCGACGTACGGCGGCTACTTCGGCGGCGGCATGGGCATCATGATGCTCGCGTACCTGGCCGCGATCGGGATGACCAACATCCACGCGATGAACGGCCTGAAGTCGTTGCTCGCCGTGATCATCAACGGCGTCGCGATCGCGGCGTTCTTGATCGATCGCGCGATCGCGTGGACGCCGGCGTCGATCATGCTCGCCGCGGCGATCGCGGGCGGTTGGTTCGGCGCGAGGTTCGCGCGGCGCGTGCCGGTGCGGGTCGTGCGCGCGTTCGTGATGCTCGTCGGCTGGTCGATGAGCGCCTACTTCTTCTGGCGCGCGTACCGCTGACGCGCTCAGCGGCCGAGCTGGATCTCGGCGTGCTCCGGCGGCTCGACCACCGGATTGCCGGTGACGTAAGCCTTCGCCGCGCGCACGAGGAACGACAAGCCGCGCGTGCCTGCGCCGTCCCAGTACTCCGCGCGATCCGGCTCGAAGACCAGCACACACAGCGCCGGATCGTCCGGGCCGCCGGGGTGGAAGATGCGCCACTCCTCCTGCCACAGCAGATCGATCAGATCGCGATCGCCGCTGACGTGGCAGGTGCCGGTCAGCGTCGCCCACGCGGTCTTGTTCTGCACGGTGACGGCGACGCGCGGATCCACTTCGATGTCGCGCGTGCCGTGCGTCTGCGCATTGGCGACGAAATACATCGTGCCGTCGTCGTCGATGCCCGCGATCTTCATCGGGCGCGCGACCAGCATCGCGTCTTCGGCGTCGCGACTGACGAGCATCGCGGTGTCGAAGTGGTCGAGGATCTGGCGGAGGTGGCGGCGGCGTTCGTCGGGGGTCGGGTGGTGGTTCGACACGCACCCTCATCGTGCAACCGACGTACCGCGCGCAAGGTCGCGCGATCCGCGCGCTTGCCCGCGCGTGTGTCGTGGCACCCGCGCACAGTGGCCGAAAAACGGACCGCCGAATACGGACCGCCGAAAAACGAACCGCGCCCAACATTGGGCGCGGCCCTGGCAGCGGCGAGGAGTCAGGGGGCGGAAAGGGACTCGCCGTTGCCGAACACGTTGTTCCGAACCGAACGCTTGTTTGCTACCGAAAGCGTGTTCGGTTCGGAATAGAGCGTCAGCTCTGCGGCGGCAGGTCCTGATCCGCGAACGAGCAGGTCGCGACGTCGCCGGCGGTCGGGAGGAAGTTCGCCGAGTCGGTGTAATAGCTCTCGAGGAAGTTCACGTCCCAGCACTCCGACGCGGTCACGTTCGCCGAGCCGAGGTCGCCGCCCGAGAGGCGGATGTCCGCGCGGCCCGAGCCGTCGTTGAGCCAACGCGAGCGGATGACGCCGTCCTCCGCCGCGGGACCCGGATCGTTGGTGTCACCGTGCATCGAGAACGTCATGTTGCCCGAGCGGTCCGCTTCCTCTTGGTACGTGTAGTGCGCATCGACGGGCTGACCCTGATCGTTGGTCGTCGAGATCTGCATGTCGAGCGTGCGCGCGGCGAGGTCGTAGGCGACGTCGATGACGCCCTTGTCGTTCGCGCCGTCGACCGGGTTCACGATCTTCGCGTTGTCGAAGTCGATCGTGAAGCGGCCGCTGCCCTGGCCTTCCGGCACGCTCGGCACCGCGTTGCCGTTGATGACCGAGATGAAGTGACCACTGGTGTCGCTCTTGCGATGGCCGTCGAGCGACCAGTCGTAGCTGCCGTCCGCGAGCGCGGTGACGACGAGCTTGTACTCGGCGGGCGCCAGCGGGCCGTCGTCCCACGGTCCCCACGTCGCGGTTTCACCGCTCTCGCTGGTCGGAGGCAGCTGCACGATCGCGTGCACGACGATCAGCACCCACGCGGTGCCGCCGTTGAACGTGCGCGTAACGTCGCGCGTGGCTACGTACCACGGCGCGAGCTGACCGATCGTGCGCGTCGCCGAGTCGGGCAGGTGGATCGAGACCTGATCGGAGGTCGGGATCGCCTTTGCGGCGGGGTGCAGATCGTTCGTCTTCTGGATGCAGCCGGCGAACAGCGTTGCGGCGAGGGCGGTGGGAACGAAGCGGGACATCATCGAAGCCTCCCTAAGGTTGGCTGTCCCTAGAGCACGGCTCGTGCCGCCACCCGAACCAGCGATCCCGCGGGCTTACGGTGTAGGGTTTCGCGACGGCGCCGGCTCGGGCGTAGGGCTCGTCGACACGAGCGGGAGGATCGCGACGCGATCGTCGAAAAGCGCCACGACCCAACCGTCGTTCGTGATCGCGAGCTGCGGAGGGCTCGCGCGCGGTGCCGCGCCCGGCGGTTCGGGAAGCGGCCACGTCCACGTCATCAAGCCATTGCCATCGAAGGTCGCGATGTAGTCGCGCATCGCGCTGTCGTCGAGCCGGATCGCGACGATCGTCGCTCCGCCCGCGCCGAACGCGCTCGACATCGCGCTCGCGCCCGGGAACGAGTGCGAGACCTGGCCGAGCTGGCCGTCGGTGCCGGCGATGTCGAGGAGGAGCAAGCGCGTCGGTCGCGGCGGGTTCCCTCCGTGGCGTCCGCCGTTGCGCGGCGGATCCGTGCGCGGGCGCCCGCGCCCTGCGAGGCGCACGAGCGGGATGCGCGGCGGCGTGTCGTTGAACGCGCCGACCAACACGGCGCCGGCCGTCGGCGTCTTCCATTTGATCGCGCCATCGACGGCGCCGAGCAACGTCTCGCCTTCGAGCGTGTACGTCCAGTGCGCGCCGCCGTACGTGAGATCGACGTGATCGGTCACGTCGGTGATGTTCGCGGGCGTCGCGGCGCCGGTCGCGAGATCGACGCGGATCGCTCGATCGCCGCGGCGCCACAGGAATGCGCCGTCGCCGGTGATCGTCGTGCGCTCGACGCCGCTCGCCTCGTCGAACGCCGCGACCACTTTTTTCGCGCCGTGCACGAAGCCGCCGCGCTCGTCCGCGACGTTCGCCGGATCGACGACGTCATAGCAGCCGAGCGCGATCTCGCCCGCGGCGACCGGACGCGGCTGCGTCGCACAATCGCCGGCGAGCACCGCGCGCACGCCGTCCGCCGCCGGTGGTGCGACGCGCGGCCCCGCGGGCCGGGACCACATGACGTTCGCGGTCGTGAGATCGATCGCGACGAAGCCGGCGCGCGAGGTCGCGACGATCGCGATCTGATCGATGACGAGCGGCCCATACGACGCGACCGGCGCCGCCGTCGGCGCGCTGATCGGGAGCTCCGCGATCCGCCACGGCGAGGCCGAGGGCAGATCGGCGAGCTCCGGCCAGAGCGGCGGCACGGCGGTGTCGTCGACGCCTGCGTCGTGCGCGCCGCGATCGGAAGACGCCGTGTCGCGCGCGGCGTCCTCCGGTCGTGCGTCGCGATCGCGCGCCGCCTGATCGCTGCTCTCCCGCGCTTCGCCGGTCTCTTGCTGCTCGCTCGAGCGCTTGTGCCCGCACGCAGCCATCGCGGCCACGCCGGCGAGCGCGATCGAGCATGCGCTTGCGATCGAAGGAGCGGTCCGCATGACCGCTCAACCGCCGGTGGACTTCGGTCCCTTCCGCTTCTGTTGCGCTTCGCGGTAGCGATCGGCCCAACCTTCGACGTTGACCTGCTTGACGCGCGTGAGCGCGAGCGCGCTGCGCGGTACATCGCGCGTGACCGTCGTGCCCGCGGCGACGTACGCGTCGCGACCGACGGTCACCGGCGCGACCAGCTGCGTGTCGCTGCCGATGAACGCGCCGGCTTCGATCACCGTCGTGTGCTTCGCGAAGCCGTCGTAGTTGCACGTGATCGTGCCGGCGCCGACGTTCGCCTTCGAACCGACCGAGGCGTCGCCGAGGTACGCGAGGTGGTTCGCCTTCGCGCCGGCCATCAGGTGCGCCTTCTTGGTCTCGACGAAGTTGCCCATGTGCACGTCCTCGTCGAGGCGCGTGCCCGGTCGCCCGTGCGAGAATGGTCCGATCTGTCCGCGTGGACCGATCACGGACTCGGTGAACATGCTGTACGGCTTCATGTACACGTCGTCGGCGACCTGCGTGTCCACCAACACGCAGCCGACATCGATCCGCGCGCGTTCGCCGATCGTCGTCTTGCCGCGCAGGACCACGCCCGGCCCGAGCCACGTGTCGCGCCCGATCGCGCCGACGTCCGCATCGACGTACGTGTGATCGGGATCTGCGAACGTCACGCCGCTGCGCATCAGCGCTTCGTTGATGCGCCGGCGCGCCGCGCGATCGACCGTCGCGAGATCGACGCGGTCGTTGATGCCGGACGTCTCGTCGAACGGCGTGTCGATCGCGTGCGCGCCGCCGCGCTCGGCCGCGCGCGCGACGAGATCGGTCAAGTAGAGCTCACCTTTTGCGTTGTTCGCGGTGAGCGTGCCGAGATCCTTGCGGAGATGACCGAGCCGCACGGCGTAGAAGCCTGCGTTCGTGTCCGGGATCTTGCGTTCGTCCGGCGTCGCGTCCGGATACTCGACGATGCGCACGAGCTTGCCGCCTTCGCGTACCAGTCGCCCATACGGCATCTCGCGATCCGGGCGCGTCGAGAGGAGCGCCATACCCGCCGGTGACTGGGCGCACGCATCGGTGAGCTGCGCGATGCGCTCCGCGCGCAGGAGCGGTGCGTCACCGGTGAGGATCACCACGATCCGATCGTCGGGCTCGCGGTCGATCGACGGCAGCGCGCACAGCACCGCGTGTCCGGTGCCCTTCTGCTCCTGTTGCAGCGCGACCTCGACCACGCCCGCGCCGAAGCGCGCGTCGAGCGCGGCCTTCACCTGCTCGTGCTGATGACCGAGGATCGCGACGATGCGATCCGCGCCCGCCTCGCGCGCGGCGGTGACCACCCATCCGATCATCGGGCGGCCGGCCACGTCGTGGAGCACCTTGGCGCGGTCGGACTTCATCCGCGTCCCGAGGCCGGCGGCCATGATCAGGACGAGCGGTGACTCACTGCTGCTCATGTCGCGAAGGTACCATCGCTCGATCCAGGAGGCGTGTTCGTGCGTACATGGAACGTGATGCGAATCGGGCGCGTCGCGGTGTTCCTCGTGCTCGTCGGTGCGTGCGCCGGTGCGGGCGCGACGCGCAGCGCGTCCGACGATCACGTCGTCCGCGGGCGCCTCGGTGCCGATGACGTGGAGATCCGGATCGAGGGCACGTCGATCGCATCGATCACACGCGCGCGCGCTGGCGCGACGGCGAGCGCGTGGATCGTGCCCGCCGTGATCGACGCCCACGTTCACCTCGCGTTCTGGCCGGTCGCGAAGGACGTCGCGCGCCATGGCGTCGTGGCGGCGGTCGATCTCGCGGCGCCGCTGCGAGCTCTCGACGATCTGCGCGACGCGCCGCTGCGCATCGTGTTCTCCGGACCGATGCTGACCAAGCCGGACGGATATCCGCTCGACTCGTGGGGCTCCGACGGCTACGGCATCGGGTGCGCCGACGCCGCGTCGGTGCGCGCGACGATCGACGACCTCGCGCGGCGGGGCGCGCGCGTGATCAAGGTCGCGGTCGCCGACGATGGGCTCGATCCGTCGCTGGTTGCGATCGCCGTCCAGGCGGCGCACGCCAGGCACTTGATCGTCGCGGCCCACGCGCTGCGCGAACGCGACGCGCGGATCGCGGCGGACGCGGGCGTCGACGTGCTCGCGCACACGCCGACGGAGCGACTCGGGGACGACACGATCGCCGCGTGGCGCGGGCGCGTCGTGATCTCCACGCTCGCGGCGTTCGGCGGCGGAGATGCTGCGGTCGACAACCTGCGACGCCTGCGCGCGGCAGGCGTGACGGTCATCTACGGCACGGATCTCGGGAACGAGCGCGACGCCGGGCCGAGCGAGCCGGAGATCGAGCTCCTGCAACAGGCCGGGCTCGACGGCGCCGCGATCCTGGACGCGATGACCGCGACGCCCGCGCGCGTCTTCGGTCTGGCGGGGCTGGGCACGCTCGCGTCCGGCAGCGACGCGTCGTTTCTCGTGCTCGACGATGATCCGCGCGTGCATCCACAGGCGATCGCGCACCCGCGCGAGGTCTGGCTGCGCGGACGGCGCGTCGGACCGTGATCGTCTACGCTCGCGCGATGCGCTGCGCATGGATGGTGCTCGGGCTCGTGCTCGCCACGGCTGCGCGCGCGCATGCGCACCAACAGTCGATCCAGAACTTCGAGGTCGAGGTCCGCGGCGATTCGATCGACGTCCGCGTGTTGGCATATCCGAGCGACGTGCTCGACGCGAACGGGCGCGCGCTCACCCCGGCCGACGTGATCGCCGCGCACGACGCCGCATCGTCGACCGTGATGCGATGGATCGTCGCAGGTGACGCGCACGGCGCGTGCGCGGTCGGCCCCGCGACGGTGGCAACCTCGGACGATCCGCGCTTCGCCGAGATCCGCTGGACCGCGCGCTGCGCATCGCAGATCGAGACGCTCGTCCTCGACTTCCGCGGCTTGTTCGCGATCGATCGGACGCTCCAGGCCCTGGTCGCGGTCAAGGGCCTCGACGCCGACTACACACCGCTGCTCGGCGCGGGCGATCCGATCCTTCGCGTCGCGGTCGGTGAACCGCCGCCGTCGACGCTGCTCGCGTACGCGCGCGTCGGGATGGATCACATCTTCAGCGGGCGTGATCACATCGCCTTCATCCTCGCGCTCTTGTTGGTGGTCCTGCTCGCGCGCGGGCCTGACGGTCGGTGGCGGCAGAAGCCGATCGTCGCGTCGCTGCGGTCGACCGCGGGCATCGTCACGGCGTTCACGATCGCGCACTCGCTGACCTTGATCAGCGCTTCGCTCGGCTGGGTGCACCTGCCGTCGCGCTTCGTGGAGAGCATGATCGCGTTGTCGATCGCGTATACCGCGGTCGAGGACGTCGTGAAGCCCGACGTTCGATGGCGGTTCGCGCTCACCTTCGGCTTCGGGCTGATCCACGGGCTCGGGTTCGCGAGCGCGCTCGCGCACCTGTTGCCGCCGCACGACGTCGTCGTCCCGTTGCTCGCGTTCAACGTCGGCGTCGAGCTCGGTCAGCTCGTGATCGTGTCCATCGCGCTCCCGATCTTCGCGCTGATCTGCCGCGCGCTCGGCGCCGAACGCTATCGCCGCGTGTTCATGCCCGCGATCGCCGCGATGATCTTCGCGCTCGGCGCGATCTGGATCGTCGAGCGCGTCGCGGGCGTCACGATCTTCGGCCTGTGAGCGCGCGCATGACCGCGCCCTGCGCGATCACGAGCTCCGGGCTCGCTTGCAAGAGCTGCGCATATCGGTGATGGAAGTCGTGCTGCGCCGGGTCCGGCGTGAGCAGATGGGACACCTCGCGGAGCCAGGTCGTCGCGACGTCCGGATCCCGTTCGTCCTCGTCGAGCCACTCGTCGATGCGCACGATCAGCTCCGTCATCGGCCGGAGCCACGCGAGCGACGAGTCCTCGATCAGGAGGCGCAGGAAATCCGCCGGCGCGATCCGTCCGTGCGTGCGCTCGCGCTCGACGCGCTCGAGATCGAGCAGCTCCTTGTGCAGGTGCAACAGCTGATGTCGGACGTCGCGGATGCGATCCAGATCCACCGTCGTCATGACTCCCTCACGCCAGATCGAAGACGAGCACTTCGCTGTCGCCGAGCCCTTCGATCTTCACGGTTGTTTCGTCGGTGAGCGCGGCGCCATCGCCTTCGCCGAGCTCGCGGTCGTTGATCTTCGCGGTGCCGCGCGCGACGTGGACCCACGCGTGTCGTCCCTTCGCGATGGCGAGCTCGCTCTTCTCGCCCTTGTCGAACAGGCCCGCGTACAAGGACGCGTCCGTGTGGATCGTGAGGCTCCCGTCGCGGCCTTCGCGCGAGGCAACCAGCCGGAGCTGCCCGCGCTTGTCCGCGTCGGTGAACGTCTTCTGCTCGTACCCGGGCTTGATCCCCTTCGCGGACGGGATGAGCCAGATCTGCAGGAAGTGCACGGTCTCGGTCCTCGACGCGTTGAACTCGCTGTGGACGACTCCGGTGCCGGCGCTCATGCGCTGGACGTCGCCGGGCCGGATCACGCCGTCCGTGCCGGTCGAGTCGCGGTGTGCGAGCCCGCCCTCGAGGACGTACGAGATGATCTCCATGTCGCGATGCGGATGTGCGCCGAAGCCTTGGCCCCCGGACACGCGATCGTCGTTGATCACGCGCAGGTTACGGAAGCCCATGTGCTCCGGGTCCTGGTAGTCCGCAAACGAGAAGGTGTGATGGGAGTCCAGCCACCCGTGATCGGCGTGGCCGCGCTCGCTTGCCTTGCGAATCGTGATCATGACGCCGAAGCATGGGCACGATCCGTCGCGAAGGGAACCTCCGCTCCCGTGATACGGACTGTTCCGTCTTACGGGGGCGGGGGGCCGCCGTCGACGATCCCGGGCGCCGGCAGCGCGCCGGCGTCGACCACGGACGAAGTCGGGATGACCGGCGGTGGGATCGGCGGCGGGACGATGACGCGCGTGCCCGCGTCCGGGGCGCCGCTCACCGCCGGCGCGGCGAGATCCGTCGGGCGCGGGATCGCCGGCACGCCCGCGTCTTGATCGGCGACGATCTTCGTGAGGCGTCCGTGCACGATGCCGTTGGTGGTCGGCACGAAGCGATAACGCGCCATCGCGTAGCCGGGCATCACGAACGTGAACTCGCGCTCGCGGCCGGTGAAGTCGCCCTCCCAGTAGTTGGGCGTCTGGCCGACGATCACGCCGTCGACCGCCACGGTTGCCCCGGTCGGGGAAGAGCGCAACAGGATCTCGAGCGTCCGCTTCGTGTGCACGACATTGGTGGCGCCGCGGCGCGCGCCCGGCGTGTCGTCGTCGAGGTGCATGCCGCTCGACGGATCGAACGCGCCGATCGCCGTGATGCCGTCGGGCGGCGGCGCGGCGTCGATCGTGATGGCGGTCGGCGGCGCCGGTGGTGGCGCGGCCGCGGGCTCGGCATCGCCCTTACACGCCGAGATCCAGACGCCCGCCGCACCAGCGAGCGCGCTCAGCGCGACGAAGCCAAGGCCGGAACGCACGCGCGGAACCTACAACACGCGCGCGCGCCGGACCAGTGCGCGATCAGTGCGAGTGATGGTGACCGTGATGGCTCGCCGACATCAGCGCGTCGCGCTGGTGCTGATCGAGCACCTTGCGCGCGCGCGCCCACGCGAGGATGCGCTCCTTGCGGTACTCGCCTTCGGCGCTGCTGATCTGATCGACCATGCGCGCGATGTCGCTCTCGCTCGCGTTGGGATCCTGCAGCAACGCGCGCAGTCCGTCGGACAGGCCGTTGATCTGCTGCTCCGCGCGGTCGGACGCTTGCTGCTCCTGCGCGAGGATCTGCCCGAGCTGATCGCGCTGCTGCTGCGAGAGCTGCAGATCGTCGAGGTTCACGTTCACGTCGAGATCGCTCATGTCGACATCGAAGTCGCCATGCATGCCCGCCATCGGCGGCATCGGCGGCATCGGCGGCATCGGCGGAGTGGGCGGCGTGGGTGGCGTGGGCGGCATCGGGATCACGTGGACGTCGACATCGACGTCCGGATCGCCGCTGTCGGCGCTCGCGCTGTCGCCGTCGAAGCGGAACTTCCAGCCCTTACCCCAGCTCTTCGCCCAGTCCTTGCCGGCCCTGGCCATGTCCTTGGCCATGTCCTTCTGGATCTGCTGCACGTCGACGGAGATCCCGCCCATCGCCTGACCGAGCTCCTGACCCATCGCGGACATCTCGGCGCCGAGCTGGTCGAGATCGTCGGCGTTCGCCGCGCGATCGAGGTGCTGATCGACGATGCGCTGCGCCTGGTCGAGGCGCTTGAGCACCATCTCCTTGATCGCCGGCGGGATGCTGTTGTCGTGCATCACCTGCTCGCGCGCACGACGCAGCTCGGTGCGCGCTTCGTCGCGCGCTTGGCGAACCGCCGCACGCGCTTGGTCGCGGGCGGCGCGCTGCGCATCGCGCGCAGCGTGCTGAGCATCGCGCGCGGCGCGCATGGCGTCGCGTTGCGCGCTGGCGCTGTCGACGTCGACATTGACATTGACGTCGTTGTCATCGGCGTCGTCCTGGTCGTCGTCGGAGACGTCCTGGGTGACGTCGTTGCCGTCGTCCGCTCGGGTCGAGCGAGCGGATCCGCCGAGGAGCGCACCGGCGAGCAGGACGGGAGCGACAGCGGCGAAGATCGTGTGGATGCGGCTCATCAGTGGACTCCTTCCGAGACGTGGACGAGAAGCTGTTGGTAGGGCGCGAGCGGCGCTTCGATGCGATGCCACGCGCGGGTGGGTTGGAGCGCGCCGTCGACGTCCGCGACGCGGGCGAGGCGAGCGGCGAGCTCGTCATCGGTGATCGACGCCGTCGGGTTCGGCGCGCGGTTGCGGTCGTGGGTGTCGGCGCGGTGCTCGCCGGGCAAGCTGATCGGCTGCGGCTCGCTGTAGCGCGACATCGCGGACGCGTGCTCGTCCTTGTCGTGACGGCGCGTGAGGAACACGCCGCCGACGAGCACCGCGGCGGCCGTCGCGAGCGTGAGCGACGCGACGCGAGTCCGACGACGAGCCGTGATCTCGGCGCGCGCACCGACCTGCATGCGCGCGGCGAAGCCGGGACCCGGCTCGGGCTCGCGCGCGGTCGCGGCCACCAGCTGCGGCAACCGGACGAGCCGGGCGCACGCGGGGCAAGCCGCGATGTGGGTCTCGCCGTCTTCGCCGAGCGGAGCCCCGTCGGCGAGTCGTTCGGCGATTTCATCACAGAGGTACTTCATCGGTGGTCCTCCATCAGATCGCGCAGCCTGGCGAGGCCGCGGACCAGGTGGGTCTTCGCGGTAGCGAGCTCGACGCCCAAGAGCTGAGCGACTTCCGGAACGGGCAGGTCGTGTCCGTACCGGAGCACCAACGCCGCGCGCTGCTGCGCGGCGAGGCCGTCGAGATTGCGGAGCAGCGCGGTGAGCTCCTCCCGTGACGAGAGTGCGTCGGTCGGGAGCGGCGACGGCGCGCCTTGCGTCATGCCCGTCAGCGCGTCGGGCGGCTCTTCCTCGAGTCCCGAGTCGTCGTCATCGCGCTTCGGTGTCCAGCCGAACCGGCCGAACAGCGCCCGTCGCAAGCGACGGCGACGAAGATGTCGTAGACAGATCGTGGTGACGATGCGGAGGAACCACGCCGGCGCCGCGAGGGGATCGCGCAGGTCGCCGATCGACTCGCATGCGCGAGCGAGCGCTTCCTGCACGGACTCCTCCGCTTCGGCACGGTTGCCGAGCAAGTCATACGCGATCGCGTAGCCGCGCCGCGCGGGCCCCTGTGCCAGCTCGCCGAGGAGCCGGCTGCGCGCGTCGGCGGCCGAGACGGTGTTCACCCGGACTCCGGTCGTCAAGGGAATGGGTCCTTGCGCCTGCACTCTGCCCCAAAGGAGCCGCTACCGGGGTGCGCGGTTGACGTGCGCACGCGCGATCGGCTGCGCGGCGAGCATGGCGCGCTGCGGGAGGCCGTGCCACTCGTGTAGTGGCGCGGGGTTACACTGAGCGGTGTGACGATGCGCGTCCGGCCGAATTCGGGACGCTCGTCCAGCCGGCGGACGAAACCGGACATTCGATCACGATCATTCGCCGAGTTGCGCGTGGCGCGCGAGTTGCTGTGCCCGCGGGCGTGCTCGCCGCTGTTCGCTCGTCCACCTTGATCGGGATCGACGCCGTTCCGATCGACGTCGAAGTCGACGTCGCGTTCGGCCTCCCCGGATATCACGTCGTCGGTCTTCCGGCGCAGACGGTGCGAGAGGGCGGAGTTCGTATTCGATCCGCGCTCGAACAGGCGGGTCACAACCTGCCGAACAAGAAGATCACGGTGAACCTCGCCCCCGCAGACATGCGGAAGCCGGGGAGTGCGCTCGATCTTCCGATTGCGCTCGGTGTCCTCGCGGGAGAGGAGCTCTATCGCCTCGATGCGGTCGAAGGACTGATCGTGCTCGGCGAGCTCGGGCTCGACGGCAGTCTTCGCGCGGTCCGCGGTGTGCTGGCGGCGGCGATGCTCGCGCGCGAGAAGCGATGCCGCGGTGTCCTGGTTCCCGAGATCTCCGCCGAAGAAGCGCTCGTCGTCGAGGGCATCGAGGTGTACTGCGCGTCGAAGCTCGGCGAGGTGATCGCCGCGCTCGCCGGCGTCGAACCGCTGCGCGTCGCGCGCGCGTCGACGAGGCGCGTCGCACCGCGGCCCGCGCTCGACATGTCCGACGTGCGAGGCCAGGCGACCGCACGTGTCGCGGTCGAGGTCGCCGTCGCCGGCGGCCACAATCTGCTGTTCACAGGTCCGCCCGGGATCGGCAAGACGATGCTCGCGCGGCGGATCCCGACGATCTTGCCGCCGATGTCGCACGGCGAAGCGCTCGAGACGACGAAGATCTACTCCGCGCTCGGACTCGTCGAGGGCGGACTCGTGCGCGAGCGACCCTTTCGCGCTCCGCATCACAGCGTGAGCACCGCGGCGCTGATCGGCGGCGGTTCGTCACCGCGGCCCGGCGAGATCACGCTCGCGCACAACGGCGTCTTGTTCCTCGACGAGATCCCCGAGTTCTCGCGAGCTTCGATCGAAGCGCTGCGACAGCCGCTCGAGGATCGAACCGTGACGATCGGGCGCGTCGGAGGGACGACTCGCCTTCCAGCGTCGTTCGTGCTCGTGGCCTCGGCGAATCCATGCCCCTGCGGCTGGCACGGCTCGGAGGTCCGCACCTGCGCGTGTGCGACCGGATCGAAGGTTCGATATCGCAGTCGCCTCAGCGGTCCCATCCTCGATCGGATCGATCTGCAGGTGCGCGTCCCGCCCGTCGAGCTCGCAGCGCTGCGCGGTGAAGAATCAGGCGAGAGCTCGGAGGCCATCCGCGTGCGAGTGGAGATCGCGCGCGAACGACAGGCGCGGCGTCTCCGACCGCACGGCATGCGCACCAACGCGGAGATGACGCCCGCGGTGATGCGGGCGACGTGCCGCGTGCTGGACTCCGCAGAACATCGGATCGCACAGCTGCACAAGGTGCGCGGAGGGATGACGGGTCGCAGCGTGGATCGCCTGATCAAGGTCGCGCAGACGATCGTAGATCTCCGCGGACGCACGGATATCGACGGCTTCGCGATCCTCGAGGCGGCCAGCTATCGCGCGTTCGACGACGATCCGATCGAGGATCCGCGTCCGCGTTCCGGAGCGCTGTCGTGCTAAGGAGGCGTGATCCCGCCGAGCGGCTGATCGGCGTCGTCCGCGTGGACGCCGGTGTCCACGGGATCGCTCGAGTCGGCGTCGCCGGGCAGGACGAGCTCACCGGCCGCGAGCGATCGGAACGTCAGCGGGTAATGGACGAGGTAGACGGTGTCCGGCATGTCGTCGAGCATCGTGCGCGGCACGTCGAGCTTGTAGGCCGCGTCGACGACGCAGGCGCTGATGTCCGCCGGGAAGTCGCTGTGCGCCACGTGCGCGCTCGTCACCTCGCCGCGGGACAGCTCGAGGTCGAGACGTACGGTCCCCTCGGACTCGCGCTGCTTCAGGAGCAGCGGTTGGAAGCAGGTGCGCGCACGGGGCAAGAGGCCAGTCTCGATCATTCCGTGGATCAGACGCGCGTCGAGATCGCCACGGAGCTTCACCGTGCCGATGCGAACCTGCGGAACGCGCGGCCCGACGCGCGGCTCGCCGGGAGGCGACACGCGCATGAACGGTCCGCCGCCCTGCGCGAGCTTCCGCCGCTCCGCCGCGAACCGCGAGCGGGAATCGATCGCGACGAGGCTCGTGTCGTCGGTGACCAACCCGCGACGGCGACGCGTCTGTACCAACTGCTCCTCCGAGGTGTTGGTGTCGTCCTCCGTTGGCTCGGCATCGGGGCCGTGCGCCGTGAGCGCGATCGATTCGATCGATCCGAGCGCGAGGTCGGCGAGCTCCGGCGACGTGCCGCGGACACCATTGATCTTCACACCGCGATCGACGCGGGTCGCGACGAGCGCGATGCGGGTCGGAGCCGCACCGTGGTAGCCGGCGATCAACATGCCGCCGCTTCCGGCGGGCAGGAGCTCCGGCAGCGTGAGGTCGGGCGCGGTGTCGTTTCCCTCGAGCGAGACGTCGTGGAGGGGCGCCGGGTGGCCGAGCTCGGCGACGAGGCCTTTCACGCGCGTGGTGACCTCGCCCGCGCGCGCGGTGAGGACCATCCCGCCGGTGCGGTAGGCGACGTCGGCGAGCGCGCCGTGGAGGACGTCGGGCAGCGCTGCGTGGTCGGGAGTCACCAGGACGAAGCTGGCGACGAGGCCAGCGCGCGGCGCGCCGAGCCGCTGCGCCAGCTCGAGCCCGGTCGTGTCGAGGGGTACGAGCCCGTCGGTGACGACTACGACGAGCGTCTTCGCCGTCGTGTCCTCTCCGAGCGCGGCGCCGGCGGCCGTCATCGCGTCAGGGAGATTGGTTCCGTTCTCGAGCTCGGCCGTACGGATCGCCTTCCCGATCTCCGAGCGAGCCGCGGTGTCGATCGCGCGCCATCCGCCGAGCGCACGAGGCGAACGATCGAACAGGATCGTCTCGACCTTGGTCGACGGCGCCGCCGCGGCGAGGACCGAGTCGACGATCGTCGCCGCCGCGTCGGTCGCACCTTCCATGCTGCGCGATCCGTCGATCAAGAACAGGATGCGATCGAACGGAAGGCGATCCGCCGACGCCGGTCGCGGGACGAAGTAGGAAAGCGCGACCGTCCCGCGCGCACGATCGATCGCGGACGCATCGTACCAGACCAGCGGATCGGTTCCTCGCGCGCGCGGCGTCGCGTCGAGGACGAGCGTTCCTCGACGCCCGTGGGCGAATTGGATCCGACCTCCGCTGAGGGTCGCGTCGGATTCGTCCACATGGACGTGGTCGTATCCGGTGATGCCGCCGGAGGGATGGAAGCGCACCTCGCCCGTCTCTCGGCTGAGGTTGGGCGCATCGCCGCGCGCGGGCAGACGCAGGATCACGCGACCGTCAGCGACCTCGAGCGGGACGACGAAGCGGGTCCGAACGGTGACGGCTTTCTTCGACGGGATCGGAAAGACGCGGAGCTCGTACCGGGTGAGATCGGGCGTCCCGGCGGCGGGATCACCGGCTTGATGATCGATGATGCGGAGCAATGCCGCGTCCGGGACGTCGTCGCGCGTCTCGTCGTCGTCCGGCGTCGGCGCGCCCGCCGAAGACGCGTTCGCGCCGAAGGCGACCTCCTCGTGCTTCCCCGGGATCGCGACGGTGACGCGATCGACGACCACAGCGCTGGGAAGGTCGAACTCGTAGAGAGCCTCGGCGTCGGTCGCGTCCGCGTCGACGAACGTCTGCCGGATTTCGACGGTCGCGTAGAGGCCGCGCAGATCGATGGTGAGCGTGTACGCGCCCTCGCTCACGTCTTCCCCGTGCGCGGCCGACAAGACGGCGTCGGCGTGGGCCGTCGAGACGAGCGCACTCAAGGCGAAGGAGACGGCGAGAAGGCGACCCATGTCGAGACTATGGACAGCGAGGATGGCGCGTCGTTGCGCCGATCGCGAGGGTCGCGTTCCGAGGTGGACAACACGGGTGAGATCCTCGGACAATTGTCCGGTGGATCCGAGTACATCCCTCCGAGCAAGGATCGGCTTCGTCCTCTCGGGCGGAGGATCGCGCGGGGCGTACGAGGCGGGGATCATCCAGTATCTCCGCCACGATCTCCCGAAGCGCCTAGGCCATCACGTTCCGATCGACATCGTGACGGGGACGAGCGTCGGCGCGATCAACGCGGCGTTCCTCGCGGCGACGATGGACGATCCGACCGCGCAAGCCGAAAGGCTCGTGCGCGCGTGGCGGTCGCTCCAGATCGAGGAGCTGTTGAGCCTGAAGGCCGTCGACATGCTCCGCGCGGTGAGGCTCCTGTTCGGCGGGACACCGCCGCCACCCGCGCCAGGAAGCTATCGCTACGGCGGTCTCCTGGACACGAGCGGGCTGGAGCGGTTCGTCGTCAAGGCGATCCCGTGGCGCGGAATCGAGCGCAACCTCCGCTCCAAGCACCTGAAGGCGCTGTCCGTGTCGGCAACGCACGTCGGAACCGGACACACGGTGGTGTTCCTGTCGAGCAGCGATCCGGTCCCGCAAGAGTGGAGCCGCGATCCGTTCGTCCGCCATCGAGCCGCGCGAATCGGCCCACGCCACGTGCTCGCGTCCGCCGCCATCCCGCTGCTCTTCCCCGCGGTGAAGATCGGCGAAGAGTTCTTCACCGACGGCGGCCTCCGGCAGAACACGCCCATGTCGCCCGCCATCCGGCTCGGCGCCGATCGAATGCTGCTGGTGTCGTTGCGCCACGTCGCGCCCGAGCCAAAGGAGATGCAGCGCGAACGAACCGAGGCGTACCCGAAACCGTTGTTCCTGATCGGAAAGGCGCTCAACGCGCTGCTCCTCGATCACACCGATTACGACCTCGATCGGATGCAGCGCCTCAACGCGATCCTCGAGGCCGGCGAGGCCGCGTTCGGGTCCGAGTTCGTCCGCGTGATGAACAAGGAGCTGATGCGACTCCGCGGCGCGTCGCTGCGAAGAATCGAAGCGGTGCACATCCGCCCGTCGATGGACATCGGCGCGTTCGCCGCGGACTTCGTCGCGCGCGGAAGGGTCAACGTCCACGGAAAGCTCGCGCGGCGCGTGATCTCCGGCCTCGCGTCCGGCGAGTCCGCGCACGAGACGGACTTGCTCTCGTACCTGTTGTTCGACGGAGGGTACGCCGCGGAGCTGATCGAGCTCGGGCGTCACGACGCCGCAAAGAAGGAGGAAGAGCTCGCGAAGTTCTTCACGTCCCCGCTGGCGGCGGACGAACGACCGGGGATGGTCAGCCGGGCGGGGGCTTGAGGTCCGGCGCGAGCGTGCCGGACCGCGAGGTGCTAGACGAAGCTGTGCGAAATGGCGACCCCGTCGAGGGTGAGGCCGACGATCGCGGCAAGAAGCTGAGCGTCTTGTGGCGGCTCGTAACGCTGCTTCGACCGCACACTGGCCGCTTCGTGCTCGCGGTCGTTACGCTGCTCTTGGCGAGTGGTCTTTCGCTCGTGTACCCGCAGGCCGCACGCTTCGCGGTCGACTCGGGTCTCGGCGGCGGCTCCGAGTCACGCCTCGACGAGATCGTCGTCCTGTTGATCGTCGTGTTCACGGTGCACGCCGGGCTCGTCTGGCTGAGGCACTACTCGATGAGTTGGTTGGGTGAGCGGGTCGTCGCGGATCTGCGCGCGCTCGTGTTCGATCGCTTGCTGTCCCTCGATCTCGCGTGGTTCCACGAGCGTCGCACCGGAGAGCTCGTCGGGCGGCTGGCCTCGGACGTCACCGTTGTCGAGGGCGTCGTCGGTAGCGAGCTCTCGATCGCCCTCAGGAACGCCGTCCAGTTGATCGGAGGGATCGTGTTCCTCGCGGTGATCAGCTGGAAGCTCACGTTGCTGATGTTGGCGATCGTGCCTCCAGTCGTCGTCGGCACGGTGTGGTTCGGCCGCGAGATCCGGAAGATGAGCCGCTCGGTGCAGGACGAGCTCGCGAACGTCTCGGGACACGTGCAGGAGTCGCTCGGTGCGATCCAGACCGTGCAGGCGT
This sequence comes from Kofleriaceae bacterium, assembly GCA_035493675.1. GTDB lineage: Bacteria > Myxococcota_A > Polyangia > Haliangiales > Haliangiaceae > JAIOQA01. Next base: position 38,616 of record DATJIA010000280.1, read on the forward strand.
TCGTACGCGAGCACCGCGAGGCAACGCGTTATCGCAAGGGCGTCGAGTCCGCCTTCTATCAATCGCTGCGGCTCGCGCGTTGGCGGGCTTCCTTCTTCGCGACGGCAATGACCGCGGGGTACGTCGCCGTCGCGGCGATCGTCTGGCTCGGCGGTCGGGCGCTGCTGCGCGGCGAGCTCTCCGCCGGCGATCTGACCTCCTTCTTCCTCTACACGTTCATGGTCGCGGGCGCGCTCGCGGACCTCGCGTCGTTGTGGGGCGCGCTCCAGCGCGCGGCGGGCGCGACCGAACGTCTGTACGCTGTGATCGACACGCGGTCGGCGATCCGTGATCCCGAACATCCGCAGTCACTGCCTTCGGGGCGCGGAGCGTTGCGCTTCGATGGCGTGAACTTCGCCTACCCCGCACGGTCCGAGCAGCCCGTGCTCCACGACTTCGACCTCTCGGTCGAGCCGGGCGAGGTCGTCGCGCTCGTCGGCCCGTCGGGCGCGGGTAAGTCGACCGTGCTCGCGCTGCTGTTCCGCTTCTACGATGTCGGCGCGGGGCGTCTCACGATCGAAGGCGTCGACGTCCGGGATCTGTCGCTTGCCGAGCTGCGGCGCTCGATGGCGATGGTCGCGCAGGAGCCCGTCCTGTTCTCGGGAACGATCCGCGACAACATCGCGTTCGGCCGTGAGAGCGCGACCGACGAAGAAGTGGAGCGTGCGGCGCGTGACGCGAATGCTCACGATTTCATCGTCGGATTCCAGAAGGGCTACGACACCGTCATCGGCGAACGCGGCGTGAAGCTGTCGGGTGGGCAGAAGCAGCGAATCGCCGTCGCGCGCGCGCTCCTCTTGGATCCGCGGATCCTCGTTCTCGACGAGGCGACCTCGAGCCTCGACTCCGAGAGCGAGGCGCTCGTCCAGCAAGCACTGGCGCGCGTGATGTCGGGCCGCACGACGCTGATCGTTGCACACCGACTCTCGACGGTGCGCGACGCCGATCGCATCGTGGTGCTCGATCGCGGGCGCGTGGCCGAGCAAGGGACGCACGATCAGCTGATGGCGAATGCCGGAGTCTATCGACGGCTCGTCGAGCACCAAGTCTTCGATGACCGCGAAGACAGCGACGGGTCTTCGCGCGTTGCCGTCGCGCAGAGCTAAGCCGAGCCAGCCGAGCTAGACCGAGCTAGACCGAGCTGGACCGGTGCCAGATCGTCAGCTCCGGCGGAAGGCGGAGCAGTCGATGTCGACGTGCGCGGGTCGACCCATTCCGACGAGCGCCGTCCCGAGACCGGGCCTCGTGCGCACCCAATCGATCGCATCGCGCGCGGCGCTGGCGTCCGGCGCGAGCTTCCCTTGCAGGATGCTCGCAGAGGACATGACGTATATGCCGAGCTCGGATGCGGCTTCGAGCAGCGAGTAACGTCGACCCGAACGTTCCTGGGTTGCCACCTCCGCCGCCTCGCTCATGCGCCGGTTGAGCGGCAGCTGGATGACGCGGAACCGATGCGACGATCCGCCGACCTCGCGCGCCAGCGACTCGAGCGCGAACAGATCGAGGTGCCCTTCGGTTCCCGGCGAAGTGCGGTACCCGTTCCACGTGGCGGTCCCGTAGCGCGCGATTCGACCGTCGTCGCACGCTTGCTCCAGCGTCGCGAACGCATCTCGCATACGCGCCATGAAGACGGCGGGCGCGACCTCCTCGAGCTGCGTCTCCGGGTTGTGCAGGTAGTAGACATCGATCGTCGCCACGCCGAGGTTGGCGCGGCTGCGCGCGATCTGATCGTCCAGCCATGCAGGGGCGATGCTGTGGATGCCGGCGACGACATCGACATCTGCGGGCGGGGTGAGTCCGTGCGGGATGAAGCCACCCTTCGTCGCGACGATCACTTCGTCGCGGGAGAACCCGCGGTCCACCGCAGCGGCGAGAGCGCGCCCGATCGCCCTCTCACTGCGTTGATGGCGATAGCTGATCGCGGCGTCCACGACGTTGACGCCGAGCTCGAGTGCGCGTGCGATCGCGGCTTCGTACGAGTGGTCGGCGGCGTCGGTGATCGGCCCGAGATAGGTGCCGACCCCGACCGACGAGGCAGCGAGCTCGCCGAGCGCGCGCGCGTGATCCGCCACGACCGACCCGGCGAGTCGATCATGGAACCGTCGTGTACCCGCTGCGGTAGCGCGCCCTGGAAGCACGCCGGCCATTGTACGCCGGCGTCGCCGCCGCGAGGTCTCCGCCACGCTGCGCGAGGCGACCGTGGCCGCGGTGAGCTACTGGGTGCCGCCGCCCGAAGGCGCCGGCGCATCGTTCGGCGACGGTGCCGGCGTCGGAGCCGGAACGGTGGTGTCATCCGACGTCGGGGGCGACGCTTCCGTGGGCGACGCCTCGGCCGTCGTGGCGACGATCGACTTCACGCCCTCGAGCCGAGCGCGGCTCTTCTTGCCCGCGTCCGAACCAGACGTCGCCGCTTGATCGTAGGCGTGGCGTGCCTCGTCGAGGCGATCGAGATGCTCGTACGCGACGCCGAGGTTGTTCCACATGTACGGCTTCGCATCAGCGATCGCGACGGCGTGCTCGAGCGCGTCGACGGCGTCTTGCCACTTCTCCGCGTAGATGAAGGTGAGGCCGAGGTTGTTCCACGCGTAGGAGTTGTCTTCGTTCGATTCGATCGCGGTTTGGAAGGCAGCGCGGGCCTCGCCGAGCTTGCCGTCAGCCATCTCCACGCGGCCGAGCATGTTCCACGCCGCAGACCACGTCGGGTTGAGCACGGTCGCCTTCTCGGCGTGCTTCCGCGACGAAGCGAGCTTGCCGTCGGCGAGGTAGAGGCGCGCGAGCTCGACGTGGGGAGCTGCGCTCTTCGGCGCGAACTTGACCGCAGCGACGAGAGCGTCGATCGCGCCCGCGTGGTCGCCCTTGTCCGCGAGGTCCTGCGCGCGCTGCATCGCTTCGGCGTACGTCTTCGGCGCGGGCAGGGGCGCCTCCGCCACCGGCTTCTCGACGACGCTTGGTTTCTCGACGGTGGTCGGCATCGGCGACGGGGTGACGAGTGTGCCGGCGTCGATCATTCCGAATCCCGCGCGGCTGATCGGCGCGGGCTCCTGGCTCGACGACGGGTTGCTATTCCCGCTGCACGCGGCCAGGGGAATCGCGAGAGCGAGGATCGGGATCTGCGACTTGAGACGCATCGAGAGCTCCTTGGGTTTCTATCGGTTCGATCACCCACATGAGCACCTCGCGTGCCACGTGCTCACGAACGGATCGGTCCGAAACGAATGCCCTCACCGCTGCGCGCGTCTCCGACGACGCGTTCGGGCGTCGATGCCGCGACGCGTTCGAAAATCGGAGGACTCGCGCTCGCGCGAGATGGCCGTTGCGTCGCCGCCGAACGTAACTAGGGCGCGGTCGGCGTCGGCGTCGGCGTCGCCAAGACCTTCGCGGGTAGAGACAGGTCGCGAGGCAGCAAGAACCACTCGCGGCCCGGACCACCCATGCGGCCCGAGACATCGGCGGCCTTGTCGTCATCACCCCAATAGAGGTCAGCGCGAACCGCACCGAGGATGCCTCCGCCGGTATCTTGGGCGACCACGAGGTGGCGCCATGGCGCGGTTCCCGTCGCACCGACGAGCGGCGCACGCGTGTCGATCCAGATCGGCGTCGAATGCGCGACGAAGGCGCGATCGACCGCTGCCGATCGCAGCGCCGTGAGGATCACGTGTTGTGATCCGACGGCGCCCGGCTTCTTGGAGAGCTTGAAGAAGACGTAGGAGGCGTCTTGATCGATGATTTCGTCTCGTCTTCCCGGGTGCGCGGCGAGCCAACCGCGAATGCCCTGCATCGTCGCCTCTCCGGGCTTGAGCTCGCCGGAGTCGCGGAGGACCTTACCGACGCCACGGTAGGCGCGGCCGTTCTTTCCATCGAATTCGATCCAGATGACAGAGCCGTCGTCGAGCGTGACCTTGCCGGAGCCTTCGATCTGCGCGAACAGTGCGTCGACCGGATCATCGACCCAGAGCAGCTCGAGATCTTTGCCGGCGAGCGCGCCCTGGCGGATCTCGGAGCGCGTCGCGTAGGCGACGAGATCGCCGTTCGCGTCGACGCGGCCCCACAGGTGGCGGCCCTTTCCGTCGCGGACGAACGAAGACAAGTCGACGGAGACGAGATCACGGGGGCGTTTGTAGATCGGCGTTTGATACGGTCCACGCTGCGTCTTCGAGCCACGCAACGCCTGGACGTCGTAGCTCGTCATCTTTCCAACGGGCCCCTGCTTGCCGGCGGCCTGATAAGGCGTGAACTCGTGCTCGAAGAACGTGCGTGCGGCGTCGTCGTCACCTTTACGGACGCGCGCGGCTGCGTTGCATGCGTGTCGCCACGCGCGCGCCTTGCCGCTATAGCCATCGACACCGATCGGCGCATCGTCCGCTAGCTTCGCGAGCTCCTCGCACGAAGCGAGGAACGAGGGGAGAGCTTCGGCGAGGTGATCATCGGCCCAGCCGGGCAGGTCGGTGAACGCGACCGGTGTCAGCGACAGCGAGTCGGAGACGGTTGGGTCTTGATCGTCTGCGGGCGTGGCGCAGGGAGGCGTCCCGGCACTGCCCGATCCGGCGAGGGCGGTTGTGCCGGAAGCATCGATCGGGCCCCCGGCGCTCGGCGTGAGAGCAGCGGCGTCCCGTCCCGGGCCCGACGAGCTCGCGGAAGGACCTGCGCCGGTGCCCCTGCTGGAGCACCCGGCAACAAGGACGAGGAGCGCGAGCCGCGCGCGATCGGATCCCACGGGATGATCATGACACGGAGGCGGCGCATGATTCCCGTCGCCGCGGTACGCGCGGTATCGTCGCGACGTGCCTGCAGACCTCATCGGCGCCGTGCTCGACGGGCGATACAAGGTCGTCGAGCGCGTCGCGGAAGGTGCGATGGGCATCGTGTATCGCGGCGAGCGCCTCAAGCTCGGCCGTGCGGTCGCGATCAAGTTCCTCCACGTCTGGAACGCCGACGACGCGGCTGCGCGCAAGCGGTTCGAGGTGGAAGCGCGCGCGATGGCGCGTCTCGAGCACCCGCATTGTGCGGCGGTGATCGACTTCGGTGAGTACGAAGGCGCGCCCTACGTCGTGATGGATTTCATCCGTGGCGTCACGCTCCGCGAGCTGATCGACTACGGCCCGATCGAGCCCATTCGCGCGGCCGAGATCATGAAGCAGGTGCTTTCAGGGCTCGCGCACGCGCACGATCTCGAGATCGTTCACCGCGACGTGAAGCCCGCGAACATCATGATCAGCGAGAAGACGGGGCTCGGCGACACCGTCAAGATCCTCGACTTCGGTCTCGCGCGACTGCGAGGCAGCAGCGCCGGCTTGACGGTCGGCATGGCGATCGGAACGCCGTCGTACATGGCACCCGAGCAGATCGTCGGCGGCGCGGTCGACGCGCGAACCGATCTCTACGCCTGCGGGATCCTGCTCTTCGAGATGCTCACCGGCGACAAGCCGTTCACCGCCGACGAGCCGCTCGAGGTCCTGCGAATGCATCGCGAGCTCGCACCGCCGCGCGCGAGCTCGCGCGTGAGCGACGAGTTGCGTGTTCGAGTTCGACCGTTCGACGACCTGATCGCGCGAACGCTCGAAAAGCGCCCGGACGATCGCTTTGCTTCAGCGGCCGAGCTGTCCGCGGCGATCGATGCCGCGATGCGTGCGGTGTCGGTCGCCGACGCGGACGCATCCCGTCGCCACGTAGATGTGCGACTGAGCGATCGCGATCGCGTCGTATCGGTCACCAGCCGTGAGGGGATGCCGGACCGCGGTGATGCGCGGGCGACGATCGCGGACGGCGATGGTGGTGGGGAAAGGGTTGCGGACGGCGATAGTAGCCGGGCAAAGAGCGCGGATGATGCTCGTGGTCGAGCGGGCATCACAGATCGCGGCGGCGAGGGGGCGATCGAGGGAGCGGATGAGGGGCGGCGTGGGATGCGCGAGCCCTCAGGGGAGATGTCGGGCGGTTCCATTCGCGGCGATGCGGCGTCGTCGGGGACGGCGCGGGAGGCATCGCGAGACGCGTCGCGAGACGGCGATCGGCGGCGGAGATTGGTCATCGGCGCGAGCGTGGCGGCGGGTGCGCTGGTGGCGATCGGAGTCATCGCGGCGGTGGCGAGCGGAGTGGGTGGAGGGGCGGCGGAGATCGATGCGGGTGTGGTCGTCGCGGCGAAGCCCGATGCATCGGCGGAGTCGGATGACGTGCTCGCGCGTGCGCGTGCGATGGTCGAGAGCGGCGACTCGGACGGCGCGCTGAGGCTCCTCGATTCGGCGCGAAGAACGTTTCCGGACCGCGCGGCGCTCTCGTACGAGGTGGGTCGCTTGTACTTCGCGCGGCTCTGGTGGCGCGACGGCATGGCGGCGTTCCGCGCCGCGATTCGTGTCGATCCCGGCTACCGAACCGATCCTGACCTCATCAAGACGGTCTTGCGCGGCTTCATCACGACGCCCGATACCGACGAAGGTCTCGCGCGGTTCTTGCGCAATGACATCGGCGAGGCGGCGATTCCGTACTTGCAGGAGACCGCAGAGTCCAATCCGAGCGCGAAGGTGCGGGCGAGAGCCGCCGCGCTGCTCGAACGTTATCGGTGAGCCGGTGTCGCAAAGCCGCGCGCGACGAGCGCGTCGACCTGAGCGGAACGAGCAGATTGATCGGCGAGCGGATCGTACTCATCGCGCATGAGGCGCCGACCGAGCACATCCTCGATCGCGAAGAGGCTCCACATTCGATCGTAGGCGACGGGATCCTCGAGCAGGATCGCGAGCAGCGGTAGCGCGGCACGTCCGAGCGGAGAACGCGCGTATGCGGCCGCGGCGGTGATCCGGACCTGGCCGCTCGCGCTCGAGAGCCACAGCGGGCCGAGCGGGCGGTCGAGATCACCGTAGACGGCGCGGAGTGCGGGTCCCGCCGGGATGCGTACGCCCCACTTGCTCGCGAGCTCGTCGAGCGTCCATGTGATCGATCGGTCGAGGTGGCACAGATTGCACGCGTTGGGCGCACCGGCGCCGAGCATCGAACGATCCGACGGTGACGAGACGCGGTGCGTCCGCACGAAGCTGCTCACGCCGGCCACGATCCGCGGCATGTGGCAGTCGAGGCACGAGGCCGCGCCCGCGGGATGGTGGCTGTGCGTTTCGGCGCGCGCGGCGTCTGCATATGCCGGGTGGCAGTGCGTGCACGCGGCGAGCGCGCGCGGAGGATCGGACGCGCCAGGCCCCGGTCCGGCGGTATGAGGGTCGTGGCAGTCGGTGCACTTGATCGCGGGCGCGCACGAGCCGGCGAGGAGATCGAGCGCCTCGGTGGAGTTGCGGACCGCCGCGCCGTTCGGATAGCGCGGCGACGGAGTCGAGTGGCATTGCGCGCAGATCGCGTCGACCACGATCGCGTTGCGACGGCCGCCGCGGAGATCCGGCGCGCCCGCGCGCGCGACCAGATCCGGGCTCGCCGGCACGAAGCGCGGCAGCGCCTCGCGTGGACGAGCCGCGTGCTCGCGCCCGCCGAGGTGGCAGCTCTCGCACGAGATGCCGACGGTCACGAGCTCGCTTACCGGCAGCTCGTTGTCGCGCGCGATCGCGACGCGTTGCGCGCTCGTTCGCGAATCGCGCACGAGGGTGAACCATTGCTCGAGCCCGTGACCGACGTCGCGCGAGGCCGCGCGCACGAGGCGGATATCGAACGCATACGTGTTGTGACACCACGCGCAACGCGTGGCCCATTCCTCGCGATCCGGCGTGTACGGATCGGTCGCGATCGATCCATCCGCGGCGTATTCGCCGCCGTACCACGAGTCGAAGTACGCGCGCGGCAGCCATCGTCCCGCGCGCACCCACCAGCCGAACGGGAGGCGGATCTCCCGCGTGTAGACCGGATCCGCGGGCGCTTCGGGGCCGGTCCGCTGGATGCCGACGTACTCCTGCAGATAGCGCGAGCCGATCGTGCGCGTGATCGTGAAGGTGCGCCTCGGACCGCGCGCCGGCGCGAGCTCCATGACGTAGCGCGCGCCGTCGCGCGCGAAGGTCGCGTGTCCGCCGGCATAGTCGAGGCCCACGTCGCGGAAGTCGCCGATCACGGCGCGATCGTCGTCGGCGCGGCGGTTCATCGAGGCGTGGAGGCTCGCCTGCCATCGCTCGTGCTTGTCCTCGTGGCAATCGCCGCAGGTGTCGGGCCCGACGTAATCGGCGGGCAGGATGTTGCTGTACGGATCGGCTGGCGGGATCGCGTTCGTCTCCGGCGCCGCGTCGTGACGCGTCGCCGGATCGCAGGTCGCGGAGGCGATCGCGATCGTCGCGACGCAGGCGATCGGGAGCCTCCGCACGGGCGCAGTCTATCGCGCCTGCGACACGCTCGAACGCCTTCCGAAGGCATGCGGAAGGTCGAGGATTCGGCGGGCGCGGCCGCCTCGATCGGCGTTGCACCGAGGGTGCGCTCGGGGGAGGATGCGCGCCGATGAGCGGGACCTGGGAGCGGCTGCGCCGCGCGATCGCGACGGAGCCGCTGCCGTGCGCGATCGTCGACCTCACGGCGCTCGAGCAGAACGTCGATCAGATCGCCGAGCGCGTGCGCGCGCGCGGCAAGCGCTTGCGTGTGGCGACGAAGTCGCTCCGATCGCCCGCGCTCATCGAGCGCGTGATCGCGCGCGGCGGTGCCGCGTTCGCCGGCTTGATGACGTACACGGCGGCGGAGACCGCATGGTGGGCCGCGCGCGGCGCGCGCGATCTGCTGCTCGCGTATCCGACCGTGCAACGCGCGGACCTCGAGCACCTGATCGATTGCGCGCGGCGCGGGGCGACCGCCGCGGTGGTCGTCGACTCGGACGAGCACGTGCGTGTCCTCGCGGAGGGCGCGCGCGCCGCGAACGTCGCGCTGCCGATCGTGATCGACGTCGACATGTCCTATCGACCGGCGAGCGTGCTGCACCTCGGCGTGCGCCGGAGCCCGCTGCACGACGTCGACGCGGTCGTCGCCCTCGCCGCGAAGATCGCCGACACCAAAGGTCTGCGCTTCCACGGCCTCATGGGCTACGAGGCGCAGATCGCCGGTCTGGTCGATCGCGACGTCGGTTGGCGCGGACCTGCCGCGCGATGGATCAAGCGTCGATCTCGCGGCGACGTCGCGCACACGCGTGCGGCGATCGTCGAGGCGCTGCGCGCTCGGGGGCTCGCACCGACGGTGTTCAACGGCGGTGGCAGCGGGAGCTTGCCGTCATCGCTCGAGGAAGACGCGCTGACCGAAGTGACGGCCGGATCCGGATTCCTGTGCAGTCATCTGTTCGATCATTACGCGGAGATCCACTTCACACCGGCCGTGTACTTCGCTCTACAGGTGGTGCGACGTGCGAGCAAGGACATCGTGACGTGTCACGGCGGCGGATGGATCGCGAGCGGCGCGGTCGGCGCCGATCGCCTGCCGGTGCCGGCGCTGCCGCAAGGGCTCGAGCTCCTGGGCGTCGAGGGCGCCGGCGAAGTGCAGACTCCGGTGCGCGTGCCGGCGGGCGTGTCGATCTCGCTCGGTGATCCGATCTTCTTCCGCCACGCGAAGGCCGGCGAGCTCGCGGAGCACGTCAACGAGTACTTGCTGATCGAAGGGGAGCGCGTGATCGACCGCGCGCCGACCTATCGAGGGATGGGGCTATGCTGGCTCGGGTGAAGGGAACGGCGACGATCGCGATCGCGGTGGCGCTCGTGGCGTGCGGCGGCAACGACCGCGGCACGCACGTGATGATGGACTGGACGCGCGCGAACGGATTGTTCGACGCGCCGTTCCCGGCGAACGACTTGTTCGCAAACGAACATGTCGATGTCTCGAAGTTCCCCAATCCGAAACAGGTGACGCTGATCGAGCAAGCGCGCGCGCTCGCGGCCGAGCGCGATGGCTTCGCGAACACCGCGGGCATCTACATGCGCACGTCGGCGCCGATCGATCCCGCCGGGCTTCCGG